>NZ_JBHXCQ010000036.1:0-1066 GCF_042726295.1 Oerskovia sp. NPDC060338 | reverse complement strand
GAGCGACGCTCGCCAGAGCCGGAAGACTGGGGACGGTCACCGTAGGAGCGACGCTCGCCAGAGCCGGAAGACTGGGGACGGTCACCGTAGGAGCGGCGCTCGCCACCACCGTAGGAGCCACCACCCGACTGCGGGCGGTCACCATAAGAGCGACGCTCGCCAGAGCCCGAGGACTGGGGACGGTCACCGTACGAGCGGCGCTCACCAGAGCCCGAAGACTGCGGGCGGTCACCGTAGGAGCGGCGCTCACCACCACCGTAGGAGCCACCACCCGACTGCGGGCGGTCACCATAAGAGCGACGCTCGCCAGAGCCCGAGGACTGGGGACGGTCACCGTAGGAGCGGCGCTCACCACCACCGTAGGAGCCACCACCCGACTGGGGGCGGTCACCGTAAGAACGGCGCTCACCAGAGCCCGAAGACTGCGGGCGATCGCCGTACGAGCGACGCTCACCACCACCGTAGGAGCCACCACCCGACTGGGGACGGTCACCGTAGGAGCGGCGCTCACCAGAGCCTGAGGATTGGGGGCGGTCGCCGTAGCTCTTGCGCTCGCCGCCACCGGACTGGGGACGGTCACCGTAGGAGCGGCGCTCACCACCACCGTAGGAGCCACCACCCGACTGCGGACGGTCGCCGTACGAGCGGCGCTCACCACCACCGTAGGAGCCACCACCCGACTGCGGACGGTCACCATACGAGCGACGCTCACCCGAGTCTGGCCGGCGGTCGCCGCCGGCGCGGGGAGGCTTGCCGCCCGAGCTCTCGCGACGAGGTGCTCCCTGACCCCGGCCCTGGTAGCCGGAGGAACGACCGGTGTCGCCGGACCGCCCTGCCCCGGAAGACCTACGGTCGCGGTCGTCGGCGTGACGTTCTGGGCTGTCGTTCACAGCGGTGTCCCTTCGATATGCACTGACGTTCATCATCCCACGAGCTGGGTCGTGGGGTCTTGCCCGGTAGGTCACAGGCACGCCAAAGGCCCACCCCGTGTGGGGTGGGCCTTTGGTGAATGGTTGTCCGGCGGCGACCTACTCTCCCACCCCGTCTCCAGGGCAGTACCATCGGC
>NZ_JBHXCQ010000035.1:0-1425 GCF_042726295.1 Oerskovia sp. NPDC060338 | reverse complement strand
GGGCTCTTCGCAGTTGAGGGTGTAGAGCGGGTCGGCGCGTCGATCCGGGGATAGAGGTCGAGGTCTTCCGATGATGGGAGTTCTGACACCGCCCATCCGAAAGACCTCGACGTGCCTGACGCTACCTTCACCACCCCTGACCTGACCACCTTCGCCCGTCTGGACGAGCTCGGTCTGGCTGTGACTGGGCAGTGCCTGGCCCCGGACCGGGCCGTGCTGGCCTGCCGGGTGGTGGAACCGGATCAGTGGTGTCGGCGGTGCGGGTGCCAAGGAGTCCCCAGGGACACGGTGACCCGGCGGTTGGCGCACGAACCGTTGGGCTGGCGCCCGACCACGCTGGTGGTCACGGTGCGCCGCTACCGGTGCACCGGGTGCGCCCACGTGTGGCGTCAGGACACCACCAGGGCTGCCCGGCCGCGGGCCAGACTCTCGCGGCGGGCGCTGCGCTGGGCGCTGGAAGGCATCGTGTGCCAGCACCTGAGCGTCGCGCGCGTGGCCGAAGGGCTCGGGGTTGCGTGGAACACCGCGAACGACGCGGTCCTGGCCGAGGGCAAGCGGGTCCTCATCGATGACGAGCACCGGTTCGACGGTGTCAAGGTCGTTGGCGTGGACGAGCACGTGTGGCGCCACACGCCCAAGGGTGAGAAGTACGTGACCGTGATCATCGACCTGACCCCGATCCGCGCGGGCACGGGCCCGGCCAGGCTGCTGGACATGGTCGAAGGACGTTCCAAGGCGGTGTTCAAGACCTGGCTGAGCGAGCAAGCCCCACAGTGGCGCGAGCAGATCGAGGTCGTCGCGATGGATGGGTTCACCGGGTTCAAGACCGCCGCCGCCGAAGAACTCCCAGACGCCGTCGCGGTGATGGACCCCTTCCACGTCATCCACCTGGGTGGCAACGAGCTTGATGAGTGCCGTCGCCGGGTCCAGCAGGAAACCTGTGGGCACCGCGGGCGCAAGGGCGATCCGCTCTACGCCGCCCGGCGCACCCTGCACACCGGTGCCGACCTGCTCACCGACAAGCAGAAGAACCGGCTCGAGGCGCTGTTCGCCGCCGAGGCGCACGTGGAGGTCTGGGCGACCTGGGGCATCTACCAACGCATGATCGGCGCCTACCGCGAGCCCGACCGTGCACGCGGGCGCCAGCTCCTGGCCGACGTGATCGAGACCATCAGCAAGAACGTGCCCGAAGCGCTCATTGAGGTCCGTCGCCTGGGACGCACGCTGAACAGGCGGGCCAGTGACATCCTGGCCTACTTCACCCGGCCCGGAACATCGAACGGACCCACAGAGGCCATCAACGGACGACTCGAACACCTACGCGGCTCCGCCCTGGGCTTTCGGAACCTGACTCACTACATCGCCCGCGCACTGCTCGAGACCGGCGGCTTCAGACCACAACTACACCCCGGATTGTGAAGAGCC
>NZ_JBHXCQ010000034.1:0-2251 GCF_042726295.1 Oerskovia sp. NPDC060338 | reverse complement strand
TTATGGACATCCTCACAGCGGCTGGCCTCAACGGAACCGACCACGTACCGGAGCGCTATACGCCTCCCATCGCGGTTGTCTCCTACGGCTCTCCAATGATCGAGACCGGTGCAGTCATCGGCTCTCACACAGTCCGCCTTGAGGCAACGGTAGTCGTCGCTAAGGGTTCCAACTCCAAGGAGATGGACTCATTCGACGCAGACATCACAGCGGCTCTCCTGGCCCTATCCGAGAACGGATGGGCGGTTGACCGTATCGATGAACCAATCATGGTCTCCTCAGGAACGGCGACCTATCTAGCAGCAACTATCAGCATGAACGCTGACGTATTCATTATTAAGGATTAATCAAATGCCATCAAGCGAAAGAATCACTGGCAAGACGCTCACTCTCACACTAGGTGGCATTGAGCGTGCTTGCGACGTTACCGGCTTCGGCTTCTCCTCGGAAGAGGCAGACGACGACGTTGTTACTTATTGCGACGCAGCAGCCGGAGGAAAGTTCGACACTATCCTCACTGTCTCTGCTATCGCGTCCACAGCATCCGGCTCCTTCTGGCGCTACCTCTTCGAAAACCCCGGTGAGGAAGACGTTGCTTACGTCGTAGCACCACACGGCAACGCAGTAGCAACTGCGAATCAGCCTCACCTCACTGGAACGCTAACGCTTCCCGGAGGCATGCCAGAACTCACTGGCGAGACCAACTCCACGTCCACCTTTGACGTTGAGTTCAAGTGCGACGCCCGACCTGTCCTTAAGACAACGGCGTAAGCATGTCCCGGTCACTTGAAGAGCGCTTTGCCGCTGACCTTGGAGAGGGCTTCGGCGTCTACGTCGAAGGTCTCAATAAGGCTATCCGTGCCCTATCGGCAGCCGGAGCAGACGCGGCAGACATGAAGGACCTAATGCACTCCATCGGTAACACGGTGGTCAGTGCAGCAGAGCCTCTAGCGCCCTACAAGACCGGAAAACTACGTGGCTCCATCCGCGCGGGCAAGGGCAAGACAAAGGCCGTTGTCCGCGCGGGAGGCGCACGTTACCCCTACGCAGGAGTCCAGCACTACGGCTGGCCTGCACACGGCATCGAGGGGACTCACTTCCTGACTCAGGGATTGTCCGCCTCTCGTGCCCGCGTCCTAGCCCAACTCAATGAGGGCTTGGACGACATTCTAGTTAAGAACAATCTTAAGTAAGGCAGCACACCATGTTTTCAATCGATCAACTAACTCTAGGCGAAATCGCCACCGTTGAGGAACTCTCCGGCGAGTCCATTACCTCCTTTGGTAACGGAGACAAGCCGATGGCTAAGAGCCTCCAAGCACTTTACTTCGTGGCTAAGCGCCGCGAGGACCGCAAGTTCACCTTTAAGGAAGCGGAGAACGTCACGATGCAGGAAGCAACTGACTACCTCGGCTTTGGTGAGACCGCAGACCCAAAAGAGTAACGCTCAGACAAGAGCGCGCAGCACGTAAGGCGTCAGTACTCATCACAGGCATACAGCCTTCCGAGTACGACGCGATGACCTCCATTGAGGTCGATGAATATATCAGAGCCTGGAACAAGGCACACAAGCAAAAGTAAGGAGGTCTCCTCATGGCAAACCAACAAGTAATCGTTAGCGTTCTTGCGAACACCACAGACTTCAAGCGCAAGATGCAGGCACTAGGTCAGGAGACCTCCGGGCTTGAACGCATCGGCAACGGCTTCAAGACCCTAGGCAAGGTCGCAGCAGCGGCAGCCATTGGTCTTGGAGTCGCTGCCGCTGCCTACGGCAAGAAAGCCGTAGACGCAGCAGCGAACCTAGAGCAGTCCATCGGAGCCGTTGACACGGTATTCAAGGACAGCGCAGCACAGATGCACACATGGGCTAAGGGAGCCGCTGAGTCAGCGGGCCTCTCCCAGAACTCATACAACGAACTAGCAAGCCTCATTGGTTCGCAGTTCAAGAACATGGGCGTATCCATGGATCAACTCGGGGGCAAGACCAACGAGATGATTACGCTAGGTGCTGACCTCTCCTCCATGTTCGGTGGAGACGCCAAGACCGCTGTTGAGGCATTGTCCTCCGCGTTCAAGGGTGAGTTCGACCCTCTAGAGAAGTACGGCATCACGCTCAGTGCTGCCAAGATTCAGGCCGAAATGGCAGCCATGGGAGCCGACAAACTCACTGGCGCAGCAGAGGCACAGGCAAGGCAGCAGGCAATTACAAACCTTGTCATGGGCCAGTCAACCGACGCCCTAGGCAACTTTG
>NZ_JBHXCQ010000033.1:0-2278 GCF_042726295.1 Oerskovia sp. NPDC060338 | reverse complement strand
ACTGTTCACAGGAGTGATGCGATGTGGGCGAGGGTGCCGGACTCGATGAGGATGAACAGGCCGAGACCTATGAAGACCACGGGCACGAGCCAGTGCTCGACCTTCTCCAGTGCTTCGGTCACCTTCTCGTTGCTGCCGATGGCGCGCGCGAGCAGGCACCATCCGGCGAGCAGGACGAGGAACACCGCGATCGTGACCAGGGCGTCGGTGGTCGAGATGGTGCGGAACACCGGGGTGTAGATCGCGATGTTGTCCCCGCCGTTGGCGATCGTGATGCCTGCGACGCCGAGCAGCCCGACGGTCTTGAGGGCAGACTCGGCCTCATCGTCGTCGGCCTTGCCGCGCAACGTGCGCACCAGGGCCAGCACACCGATCGCGAGCGGGATCAGGCCCAGCAGGCCTACCCACTCGTCCGGCACGATCGTCAGGCCCAGCGCAGCCAGGAAGCTGACCGCGATAAGCGTGATCAGGCCCAGGTACTGCCCGGCCACGATCTGCCACCCGCGCAGCCGCGACGTCCCCCGCGCGGCGACCGCGAACAGGACCGTCAGGACCACGATGTCGTCCAGGTTGGTTGCGACGAACAACCCGACTGCGCCCGCGATCGTGCTCAGCACGCCGACACCTGCCCGTCCGCGCCGTAGGTCGGGCAGAGCGCGACTGCGCTGCCCGTCGCTGCGAGCAGCGTCTCAGCGGCCGCGAGCACGTCCAGCAGCTCCGAGCGCGCCAACGAGTAGAACACCCGCCGGCCCTCCATGCGGCCCACCACCAGGCCGCAGTCCTTCAAGCACGCCACGTGCGAGGACACCGTTGACTGCGCCAGACCCAGATCCGCCGTGAGCTCCGCGACCCGTGCCTCTCCGGCCGCGAGCCGGCGAACGATCGCCAACCTCGCTGGGTCGCCCAACGACCGGAACAACGCGACCGCAGGCTCAACATCAGCCGTGGTTGCTGTACATACCTCGGATTCTATGATCGACATAGACCGATAATAGCCGATGACTGTCGATCATTCGGTCCTGAGAAGTTGCGTGAGCCGCTGGGTGGGCGTGACCCACCCCAGTGTCTTACGGGGCCGCGTGTTGAGCTGATGAGCGACGGCGTCCAGGTGCGCGCGGTCGTGGCGGCGCAGGTCCGTGCCCTTCGGGAAGTACTGACGCAGGAGGCCGTTGGTGTTCTCGTTCGATCCGCGTTGCCAGGGTGAGGCGGGGTCGCAGAAGTAGACCGGGATGCTCGTGGCGAGGGTGAACTCGTGGTGGCGGCCCATCTCCGAGCCCTGGTCCCAGGTGACCGAGCGGCGCAGCGCGACCGGCAAGGTCACCATGGTCTGTACGAGTGCGTCACGGAACGTCACGGCAGACCGGTCCCCGGGAAGGTGTACGAGCACGAGGAATCGGGAGGCTCGCTCGACCAGGGTTCCGATCGCGGACTGCTGGTTCTTGCCGATGATGAGGTCTCCTTCCCAGTGCCCGGGTACGGCTCGGTCAGCTACCTCGAGTGGGCGCTGAGAGATCATGACCATCGGGTGGGAGTAGCGGGGCTGGCGCTGCTGGGCCTGGCGGCGGGGCTTGCGCCGGGCGCGTCCGGTGCGCAGCGCGGTCACGGCCTCGCGCCGTAGCCCGCCGCGCGCCTGGACGTAGATCGCTTGGTAAATCGTCTCGGTGCTCACGTTCATCTCCGCCCGACCGGGGTGGCGGGATCGGAGCGCGACGCTGATCTGTTCCGGGCTCCACCGCAGGTCCAGGTGCTTCTGAACGAAGACTCGCAGGGGCGTGTGAGATGCGATCTTTGCGGGCTTGGGGCGGGGCCGGCGGCCCTCGGCGCGCAGCTGAGCAGCGTGCGGACGGTACTGCCCGTTCGTCGGGTGCCGATTGCGTGTGACCTCCCGGCTGATCGTGGAGACCGACCGCCCGAGCTCGGCGGCGATCGACCGCAACGACTTCCGCTCCCGCAGCAGGTCCGCGATCACGAGTCGGTCCGAGAGCGAAAGGAACCTGCCCGAAGACTGCGAGAAGGCCCGCGCGACCCCCACCGACTGTGGGAGTCCCGCGGGCCGTCTTCCTGCTGGAGATCCGTTACGCCACCGCTTGCCCGTGCGCCGGTTGATCCCGACGATCCTGCAAGCCTCGTTATTGCTCATGCCCTGGGCCATGAGCAGGAAGTATGCCTCGCGCTCACGCTCGAGCTTCCGCCTGCCCTGCGGTGCTCGCAGGGGTCTGATCTCAAAGTCCATCGCATCCCCGAAGGTCGGGCGTTGCGACGACTGCTAGAACTCAAG
>NZ_JBHXCQ010000032.1:0-2337 GCF_042726295.1 Oerskovia sp. NPDC060338 | reverse complement strand
GAGCACTATGAAGCTTTACAGAACAAAACAGGTATACCTTACTATGGCAAAAAAGCTGAGAAATTGTGTAGTTGTGCGGAATGTCTTTCGTTTAAAAGAGACCCGGAGACGGGCAAACTAAAGTTGTATCAAGCTCAGTTTTGCAAAGTGAGGTTATGCCCGATGTGTGCCTGGCGCAGGTCGTTAAAAATTGCTTATCACAATAAATTGATCGTAGAAGAAGCTAATCGTCAGTATGGATGCGGATGGATTTTTCTCACGTTGACCGTTCGAAATGTTAAAGGTGACAGTCTGAAACCTTCGATTTCGGACATGATGAAAGGGTTTAATCGACTTATGAAATACAAAAGGGTCGATACAGCGGTACTTGGCTATTTTAGAGCTTTAGAGATTACTAAAAATCATGAAGAAGATACATATCATCCGCATTTTCATGTGTTATTGCCTGTAAAGAAAAGTTATTTCGGCAAAAATTATATCAAGCAGACGGAATGGACAAGCCTTTGGAAAAAGGCGATGAAATTGGATTACACCCCAATTGTTGATATTCGTCGGGTGAAAGGTAAAGCCAAGATTGACGCTGAACAGATTGAAAACGACGTGCGGGAAGCGATGATGGAGCAAAAAGCTGTTCTTGAAATTTCTAAGTATCCAGTCAAGGATACGGATGTTGTGCGCGGCAATAAGGTGACGGAAGACAATCTGAACACGGTGTTTTATTTGGATGATGCGCTGGCAGCCCGTAGGTTAATCGGATACGGCGGTATTTTGAAGGAGATACATAAAGAGCTGAATCTTGGTGATGCGGAGGACGGCGATCTGGTCAAGATTGAGGAAGAAGATGACGAGGTTGCGAATGGCGCATTTGAGGTCATGGCTTACTGGCATCCTGGCATTAAGAACTACATAATCAAATAGAAAAGCAGATTCCCTTGTGGAATCTGCTATTTTCCTTTTGGAAGAGTGTAATAAAGAACGACGCTTAAAACCAAAAAGATGATAGGAATGATAACTAAATTGCTGGCGAGCAGACTTTGATCAATCGTGCTTTCTTCTGTATCGACTGTTGAAGCAATCAGTATCACGTCTTTGAGACGGTCAAACACTTGAAGCAAAAAAAAGGAAAAAAGACTTAAAAACAATGAGATGACCGAGTATTTAATACGCACAATTACACACTTCCTCCTATTTTTTTGAAAAATTTTCTGAATTTCCAGTCAATTACATGTATAATAGCATGGAATGCCAAAATAAAGAAGGAGGATTTATGCTTTGAAAGTAGGACAAAGGAAGCGTTTTAAAGGGCTGTTTAGCAAATTGTTGGTGCTGAGTTTGGTTTTTGTTTTGGCTTTACCGATTTACTCAATATCTGCATCGGCTTCAGAATCAATTGACACCGAGAATGTACATCCTGAATTCGATGGAGCTACTGAGGGGAGTGTTCTTCAGCAAGCTGTATCTGGCAATGAAGACTATGAGGTAGTGGACGTTACTTATATCCCAGAATCTCAAAATGATGAAAAAGCATCTACACAAGCTGTTTCAACTTGGTGGGAGACAACAAGAAAAGACTATCAAGGTATTAAATATGGCGGTTGGAAAACGCTAGTTGAACGGAACTCAGGGAATTCCGGTTCAATTACAATTAAGTTCACTAAAACCCGTTCAAACTCATATTCGGGTCAATTAAAGGTTGCTAAAAAGGTAATGGATGCTTTTGTGGGTTTTGACATAAAGAAAGAATATCAGGTATCTGTTGACGATCAGCATACTGGGCTAAGCAAGAAAAAAACGTATTTGGCTCAATACAGAACAAGAAATAAAGAGTGGAAAGTTACACAAACACAGTACGAGTTAGAAAACTGGACTGGGAAGAAACGAAAAGTAGGAACGAAAGTTATCACTGTGAAAAAGCAGGACGGTTTTAATACTCGGGTAAAAGCAAAATAAAGAAAGAGAGCAGGCTTGAAGCCTGCTTTGTTATCGTTCCATTTCGTAATCACGGCGCCGTCTTTGAGGGCGCTGTTTTTCTTCTTGTTGCTGTTCTTGCTCTTTAGTCCGGCGGCGTTTCTTTTCTGTTAATGGGATAGATGGTTCAAGCTCGATCTCCTCTGCAAGCTCCTTCAAAAAATCGCGGCTTTTGCTTCTGCCTTTGGATCTCTCAAACTGTCGTTCTTTCTCCTGTTCAGCAAAGCTCTGCAGATCCTTCAAGTGTGACGGATACAGGCCGACTTGTTTGCCGTCCTGGTTGTATCCTCGGATGACAATGTGAGCGTGAGGGTGTCCTTTGTCATCGTGTACGGCAGCTATCCAGTCCAGTTTGACGTTGTGTTTACC
>NZ_JBHXCQ010000031.1:0-2933 GCF_042726295.1 Oerskovia sp. NPDC060338 | reverse complement strand
ACTTCCATGTAAAGTATAACACACTATACTTTACATTCGTAAAGTGTGTGCTCTGCGAGGCTTTTTCGGCTACCCGCCGAACCATGCTAACGCATGGGAAAACCTTGGGCTTTGCCCAAACCCACAAGGGGAAATGATTCCCCCTTGATCCCCCCAATAAAAACTCCCCCAACCCCCTCAATTTTGAGGGGACTCCCTCGCCGGTCGGCAGGAATCGAATGGGATTCGATTCAATGCCAAGAGGGTTCGGGTGTGGTGAGTCTGTCAATCGACTTTCGCGGCATATCCTCATTTCGCTATCGCTCATTCCGGTATTCCACGATTCTATTGACAGACGCCACGTGTCGCTTTCTCCTTCAAGCGCCCACCAGAACAAAATAAAAAAAGATACAGAAAAAGATACAGAAGAATCTTCTGTATCTCTTGTATCTCAATCCTTTTCTGTCGTTTTATGTCGATTATTTTAACTCTCCTGTTTCTCTATCAATATCGCCCCGACCATATTTCCGTTCTTGATAAACGGCATCAAAATACAGTCTAATCAATCCAGTATGCGAACGTAAAACAGAATTGATAATCTTCATGCTGGGTAAGTTATATTCTTCCCCACGAACCCTTACAAACCTTCTTAATTCACGAATATTAGCCAGTCCATGTTCATCAATCAAATCACAAAGATCATTCAGCATGTCGTCTTTTTCTTCAACATCAAGCGTTATGTATCTATCAATATCAAAATTGTTTAGTAGTTTAATATCTTTCTTGTCATATACATGCTTGTTTTTAGCGATAGCGTCTTTTGATTCGTGCGTTAAATATAAATACATATTTTCCATGCTTTGAACTACAATTTGCACCATGGAAACACTTTTATTACCCAATGCTCGTTGTATTCTTTTACGGACACTATCAGCAGTAACAGGATTTTTCGCCACATAAATCACATGATAATGGGCTTTTTTATATTTTTGTCCCTCAACTTTACTTAAATCTTTATCATGAAGTGGGCTAATCGCAATAGGAACACCGAGCGATTCCAATTTCGTTTCCCAATCTTCGGGTATGCTTTCAGGGTACAACAGAAACGTAAAGTATCTTGCCTTATCTTTAGCCATAATGTTATAATCACCCTAACAGAAACAAAGGAATTCCAAAAAGCGAACTCTTCCAGGGGGTCGCTTTTTTTGTGTTCATTTCTGCCCTTTCTTGTATTCTTCCAAAACTACTGTAATCATCGCAGACTTACTCAAACCCTTCTCTTTGCACAACTCCTCTAAATAAGCGTGAACACTTTCTGACATAGTGATTGTAAATCTCTTTTTATTTGTCATATCGTTCTCCTTTTTGCATGTTAAAAATAATATAACAAAGTGGTGTAATTTTTGCAATAAAATACACAAAAAATATGTAAAAGGCAAAATGTCGCTCAAAATGTCGCCGAAATGTCGCTCAAATGTCGCAAGCTTCAAACCCTTGTGGCTCTAGGGTTTGAATGGCTTTTTCTCTCAATTTGGCACTCGGCACTTAAAGGGGGGGTCGTAGTAGCCCCCCCTTTTTCCTCTCTCACCCCAAAAAATCCAAGTTCAAAAAACCAAAAAAAGCACCTTTTTCAGGTGCTTTTTATCTTTCAAGACCATTTTCTCTTTCACGACGCTTTTCAACCCTGTTTAAACGCTCAAATTCGCCCTCAGGGGCTTTTTCTTTAATTTTGCCTACCAAATCATTAAAAAGGCTCTTAAACGTCTTTAAATCGTTTGTACGGGCTTTTAAAAATTCTTTGGTGCTTTTATATATCAAACCAATTTCACGCTTTAAATCGCTTATATGGCTTTTTAATTTGCTATTCTCTCGAAGCAACTGCATATTTTCCTGTCTTAATTTTTTATTTGAATTGGCTTCTGTTTCCCACTCTTTATAAATCACTCTAAGCTTTTGACCCAAAGCTTTATTTTCCTTTGCTAAATCGGTGTTCAATATTTTTTCCATCTTGCCTTTTAGCTGTTTATTTTCTTTGGCAGCATGAACCAAATTTTTAAAGTCTTGTTCGGGAACAATCACATTTCCAGTCGGTGTCTTTTTCAACTCTTTTTTGGGAATCCCAAAAAGATTCTTTTCCTCGCTCTTAACCTCGATTTGCTGAAATTCCCTTTTGGCCCGAACTTTAATTTCATCTGGAACTTTTTCATTGAGGGCGAGCAATTCATTTTTCTTCTCCTGGAGATTTTTTTCTAGAAAATCAATTTCTTTTTCCAGCGTCTGCTTTTTGAATTCCCTCGTTTCCAAATGCTCACGAGTAGAACCTTTTTCTCCACGCTCCAAATCAAAGCCAAGCTTTTGCATATGCTCGGGAAACTTATCTTGCAACCAAAGCAATTCTTGACGATTGAACACATTTTTCCCTTGCAGTTTTCCATCACGCATTGGCACAACGCCAACATGCATATGGGGCGTTTTTTCGTCCATATGTACCGTTGCATAAGCAATATTTTGCTCGCCATAGCGTTCGGAAAATAATTTATAACTTTCCTCAAAAAATCGTTTTTGTTCTGTAGGATCCAGACGGTCAAAAAAATTTTTGTCAGATGTCACGAGCAACTCGTTTACAAGCACCGCATCTTTCCGAGTTTTTCTCGTACCTGTTTTTTGCGATTCAATGATTTCTTTGACATGCTGGTTATAATCAATTTTCCCATCATGGACCAAATCATAATTTTCATGGGAACGCTCTTTATCAATATCCGAATTCGTCCTGCTTTCTCTTTCACGCTGATTATGAAACTGAATTCCTTTCAAATCATGCGCCTTCATTTTCTGCATTCGGACGACCGCATAACTCATAAAATCAGCTCCGTTTCGGGGTCAGTTTTTCGGCAACACTTCCATGTAAAGTATAACACACTATACTTTACATTCGTAAAGTGTGTGCTCTGCGA
>NZ_JBHXCQ010000030.1:0-2959 GCF_042726295.1 Oerskovia sp. NPDC060338 | reverse complement strand
GGCATTAACTATCAAGCACACTGTTGAGTTCTCAAGCAACCGACACGCACCGACTCCAACCCGTTTCCAGGCCTTCACTCGGGGCAACTTCTTAATCTTATCAGACTCTCCGGGGCTTTCCAACTTCATGATTTCTCGTGAAGTGAGCCTTCCAAGTCGGCCACATTCCCTACTCCTCGAGGACACGAATGTCCTCAGAAGTCTCAAGGAAGTTTGGCTCACCCGGGGGATCCAGCCACTTCGCGGCGGCTCCAAGGAGCTTCGCAGTGGTGTCTGTTCCTCCCTGCCGGGCTGACTCAGAGAACATTACTGGGGGACCTCCCTCTGGTCAAACCCGCTCGGGGTGACCCCGGTCACCGCGTCCTCGTGCCGGGGTCCCGCGCTTCGGGTGCCGGCATGGGCCGGCCACCGAGCCGGCCGCCGGGCTGACGAGAGGTCTCAAGGTGCTGCGGTCCCCCGCGGCCCGCAGCACGAGTCCATGAGTGCCGACCTGTGGACGTCTCGTCGTCGACTGGCGGCACCGGGGCGCCGGCGCGCTGTGGTTGCGAGTACGGTCGACCGGGCGGGCGTCCCGGGCGGCCGCCGTGCATCCGTGGGCGGACCGCGGGACACCACGCAGGACGAGGTCGTCCGCCCGCACGCCACCCCCTTCCCCCTCGAGGAGACTCCTTGATCCGCGTACACGTCCCCTGCACGGTGCAGGAGGCCGATCTTCCTCGAGCACTTGCGGTCTATGAGGAGCTGGTCGCCGCCACCCGGCGCGAGCCAGGCTGTCTCTCGTACGAGCTCCTGCAGCGGGAGGACCACCCGACCTCGCTGCTCCTCACCGAGGAGTGGGAGTCCCGCGATCACCTGAGGGCTCACACGCAGACCGAGCACTTCATCCGCCTCGTGGCGGAGCTGGAGTCGCTCGAGGTGGCCGAGCCCGCGGTGTTCTTCCGGCGCCTGCTCTAGCTCGAGAGCGCTGTTCACACCCGTCGGTTCGGCGCTCCAGCATGGGCGAGCGTGCTTCGCCCGTCCGATCGAGACGTATGGCCTGAGACACGACGGGTCCGACGGTGCCGCGGACCGCAGACTCGTACGAGACGAACCCGGGGGCCAGGGTGTGCCTGCACAGTCGACGGCTGGTGGCACGGCAAGCCGTGCCCGGGACGATCGGCACGTGATGACAGTCGGTCTCACTCAGAGAGTCAGTGACAACCTCGAGGAGCTGAGATCGTGTTGGTTGATCGAGCGTTGGCCGAGGTCGCAGACCACCTGCCACGGATCGCTGCTTCGTCCTGAGTCGGGCCGTGCTCGACGACGCACGCAGCCAGGTGATGATCGCGGCGAGCCCAGATGCCGGCCTCAGCGAATCTGTTGTGCCGCTTCCATACCGTCTGCCACGGCCCGAAGCAGGTCGCGGGAGCGTCGCTGCGGTCTTCCGCCCTTCGCTGCTTCCACGAGCTCGAGCAATCGCACGGAATGGACGAGGAATCAGACGACACCGCTCGCGACCACCGCTCCGGTCTATGCCCCGCCGCCGCGCTCGACCGGCGCACCAGCGAGTGGGCGACGCGGCCCGGTGAGGAACGATCAGCTCCCGGAGAGGTCGAGCGCGGCATCCCAGTAAGCGCGGCGCACAGCCTCGGGCACGTCCGCGAGAGTGTCGGCGACCGCCGTGACGTCCTCGGCCGTCGCGGCGCGCCCGGCGTCGACGGTGACCCAGTAGCCCTTGCGGTACGTGCCGAACGTCAGCCCGTCGGGACTGGCCCAGCCTCCGTCGACGATGCGGCAGCGGTCGGCAAAGTCCGCATACGTCTGGGCCGCTTCCCAGCTCTCCCCGCCGGTCAGCAGCCAGCACGCGAAGCCGTCGGGGTCCTCCTCACCAGGGTCGCCCCACGCTGACATCGTGATCGTGAGCTCCCGCCCGTCCCGGTCGACGCCCACCTCGGCGATCTCCGCAGTGAGCTTGCGCAGGTCGACCCCGGCGCCGGCCAAGGTCGTCGTCGCACCTGGGAGCACGTTGTCGTACATCTCTTCACGCACCGCAGCGTCGCTCGCGCGGACCGCAGCGGACTTCTGAGCGGCTTCCGACACGGCGTGCCAGGCGTACAGCGCGGCGACGAGCACGACCGTGAGTCCGCCGACGAGCTTCGCCCACCGCGGGAGTGCGAACGTCGAGATCCCCGCGATGAAGGCGCCGATCACGACCGGAGCGGGGACGCCATGGTGTGGGGCGAGGGGGAGCTCCCCCTGCGCCGCGAGCGACGCTCCGATCGCGACAGGGAGGAGCAGAGTGAGCACGACGGCCAGTCCGATCCGGCGCCGTCCTGTGGCTGACCGCAAGATCGCCGCGTTGGCGAAGGCGATGCCGACGAGCAGCAGAAGTCCAAAAGGAAGCATGACCGCTGGGGCGAACAGGGCGCCGACAAGCACGCCCTGGCCCACCACGGCACCGAAGGCGGCGAGGATCCCACAGCCCAGTGGGGCAGCGAAGTGAGCGAGACGGTCCGGCGGGGTCCGGGCGTCCGAGGAGACGGACCGTAGCGCGCTCATCCGCCGATGCTAGCGCTCCGCCGATCAGGACCAGGGCCAACGCACTGGCAAGGCACCCCGCTGCGGTCCGTCCCGAGCTCCGTCGCTCGCGAGCGTCCCAGGCCCACGCCCGGGGCCGGGGCCGGCACAGCTCGGGCTGACCACGGCGCGGTCGAGGGCGCCGGCGCATCCCGTCGCATCAACCTGCGTTCAGGACGTCGGTCGAGCCGACGGGATGCCGGGGCATGGAGATGCCCCGGGCACGGGGTGCTCCGGGGCTGGGTTCTGGTGGGCCGGCCGTGTGGTGGTGGTGTGGTGCTGGCCTGGCGGGCCGGTTGTTTGGGGGTATGCCAAAGGCCCACCCCGTGTGGGGTGGGCCTTTGGTGAATGGTTGTCCGGCGGCGACCTACTCTCCCACCCCGTCTCCAGGGCAGTACCATCG
>NZ_JBHXCQ010000029.1:0-3405 GCF_042726295.1 Oerskovia sp. NPDC060338 | reverse complement strand
TCGGCGAAGTTGCGCGTCAGCGTGTACTTCGTGTTGTGCACCACGGCGAGCGCCGTCCCGTGCACGTCGTTGACCAGGCTGGACACCCCGCCCAGCTCGTGGACAGAAGTCGTCCGCGCGTCGCGGTCCGGCGGGCCAGAGGGACGGCCCGCACCCGCTGCCCGACGACGTCAATCACCTCGCGCTGCTCGCCCGCCCCTGGCTACGGTCACCGCATGAGCAGATCCGGCCCGCCCGACGCGCGCGGACGACTCGTCGAGGACCCGTTCGACCACCGCGTCACGGCGTCCGGGACCGTCCACGCCTACCGGGGCGGGCGGCTCGTCGCCACCATCTCCGGCACCCGGGCCGCCCGGCTGGTCGCGGCACTGAAGACCGCAGACGAGGAGCGGACGCAGCACCTGCTGGCGCGGGCGACCGGGAACTACCGTCGGAGGAACGAGCGACGCTGACGGCGCCGACCCGCCGCGCCGGCGACCGTCTTGCCCCCCTTGCCGAAACCGATGACGAGCAGGTCGACGTGCAGGGTGTCCCTGAGGCTGCCTCCTTGGCGAATGCTCGGTGCCGTGTCCACGACCCCGCCCACCCGACTCAACCAGGAAGCCGGAGAACAGGCAGGCTCTACCCGAGCCCGACTCGATGAAGCCCAGAGATCGCACCTTCCTCAAGGTCGATCGTGCCGACGTCCGCCATGTTCATGAGGTCCGCTCGGACGGATGCGTAGTTGACGTGGGCCGGTACATCGATCGCCCAGAGGGCGATTCCTCGCGGTCCCACCTCCCACCCGCAGTCCGCAGCGCGCAGCATGGCACCAACCTCCCCTTCTGCCTGCGCCTCCCTCAGGATGATGCGCATCGTCGAGTTCCCGGACTCGGCGATCAGCTCCTCGAAGACGAAACTCCCTGCGCTCATGGTCAGGCCTGACGCGCACGACATCACCAAAGGCGATGCCCCTCACGTAGAAGGGGACGTTCAGAACGCGCACCTCCAGCTTGGCCGACTTCTCGGCCCAGAGTCGCTCCACGCCGATCCCTGTACTGCACGCAATCCGGTCCGGCAGATCGAAAGCCACGCGGTACAGGCGCTCGCTCATCCGATTCCCCTACTCCCCAGCCGTCGTCCGCTCGCGTCGCTCCGAGCCCACTCAAACGTTTCCGGTCGCCGGGACCTCTCACTTCCTACCCGCGGGACCTCTCACTTCCTACCCGTCAGGCCCGGACTCCGGGATCACGCATGGCGCCGCGACGCCGCAGGAGCGTCTGATCAGCACGACGTCACCCCCAGGAGTCGTCGCCGCAATCGACACCGGCGGTCTGGGCTCGTCCATCCGGTTCCCCGCGCCATCCAACGTCAGCAACTGGGGTGGAGTGCAATCAGTCAAGTCGAGGATGCAAGTTCCAGAATCCCTAGGCCTACCAGTAGAGAACAACACATCGCTTCGGCCAGGGGCGCGAACTTTCAAGCGTCGCTTCGAAGATGCCCGAGATCGATGACCCGCCACAGCGGGGAACGAAACTCTCCTTCATCGGCACTTTGAACAGTAGCCAGAACATCTCCTCCGCGGTCTCGAAAAACCGATAGTTCGCCTGAGCATCCACAGGCACACCCCAGTTCGAAGATCCTGCTAGAAGCGGATTGACACGCGGCAGCCGACTCAGGAACTTGGGGGCACAGATTCTGCCTTTCAAATCACCCGAGCAAACATTCAAGACGGCTCTCCCACCGAGCACGACTGCATCGACCGTCAACCACGCAACCGATTCTGCACGGCCGCACGAATCTCACGCCAAGGGTCGCGGATAAGGGATTCGAGCGTCTCCTTGGAAGAGTTCTTATGTAACGCAACCATCATCCTGACCCCTTCATCCACATCGCGAGCGAGACGATCAAGAAGAGGCGGTGTCAACTTTCGCTTCATTGCCACCTCATAGCGGACGCGAGGATCCGGGTCATCAACGAGAACCTCCAGTACCGCAAGCGGGATGGTCTTGTTCCGAACAACCCCCACACGCACTTCGGGATGAAAGTGCACGACATCCATCCACACATTCTCGGGCGCCTCGTCAAATACAGCCCTACGATAGTGTTCTGGATTCGAACTCCTGTACAGTCTCAAAAATTCATCAGCGGATGAAATCACCCCTTCACTCCCCTCAACTTTCCCCACGGAATGAACCTTCCCGTTCCCCCCTTCCACTTGTCCTCCATAATGTCGCCGTGCTTGGTGGCGTCCGCAATCCATTCGAGACCCTTGCTGGTTTCTCGATAGACCTTAAAGGCCGACCCTCCATGGCCCGTCACATCCGGAGTCCACCACCTGCCGTCTGAAGCACTTTTGTAGAAGGTTGTTTTGAACGGACCTCCATTCATCACCTTTGAGGAGCGCTCCTTGGTCAGCTGCCATAGCCCTCTACCGTCGTCGTCGCAATTGTGCACCAAGATCGGCGTCTCGCCTGCGAGCACATAGTACGTGTGGTCGGTGGTGACGGTGAGGTTGTAGGCGGGTGCGTGGACCGTGTTGCTGAGGTCGATCCCGTCGACGGTCGCCGTAGCCCCTGTCGCGGTCAGGACGGCCTCACCAGTTTCAAGCTCGTCGGCGCGCTCGAAGCGCTGGTCTGTCACAGACCAGAACGGGTGGTCCTCGGTCGTGGTGATCGACTCGCCGGCCACGACGAGCGCGACCATGACGTCGTCGTGCACGTGCTGAGCGACGACCTCACCAGTTCCCGCAGGCGCCCCCTGCCCGTCGGTGTTCTCTGGGTTGGTCGAAGCGACCTTGTCCCCCGGCGCAACCTGATCGATCCGCTTCGCCGACCCATCGGCCATCAGAACAGCCGTCGCACCACTGAACGAACACCCGCTGGGCGTCTTGGACTGGTTCGTCGGGTTCTTCACCCCGCCCGTCGGCCGCGCGTTCGATGTGCCAGACGGTGCCGTCGACGGCTTGGGCGTGCTTGCCTGGATCGGCTTCGTCCCCGCGACCTGTGCCGCGCTGTTACGCGCCTGGCTCACAGTGCCCCGCGCCGAGGACGCGACGGCCTGCCCACCACGCGAGGTGCTAGCACGGACCGCCGACACGGCACCTTGTACCGCACGGTTCGCCACGGGCGCGATCCACCGTGAGGCGACCGCCCCCACCCCTAGGCCCACGGCGCCGAACACGCCACCGATCACGGTTTCGGTCGCGAACGACCTCCACGAGAGCGGTTTGCCGGAACTCGACTGGCGGATCGTGTTCGTGATCGCCCCGGCCAGCGCCCCACCGGCCACGGCACAGGCGACCGAGCCCCAACCGACCGTGAGCGCGGCGCACCCGACCCCCACGACGGTGCCCACGACACCGCCGATGATCTCGGCCTTGTTCTTACTGGCCCACTTTCCGACCGCCGACGCGCCCTTCTTGAC
>NZ_JBHXCQ010000028.1:0-3421 GCF_042726295.1 Oerskovia sp. NPDC060338 | reverse complement strand
GGAAATAGGACCTTAGACAAGCTCTATTCTTCCTGGTCAGAGGGGCATTTCTGCGTTACGACGCCAACTCAGCAAGCCTCCCCATCGGTGGATCGAGGTTCAGGCGTCCTGCGAAACCAGGCTGCTCGTTGGACAACAAGCTCAGGCGTTCACTGCTGCGGCGTTGCCCTTGTGCCGCAGCGTTTGAAAACTGAGCGTTGGGTATGGTTCATTCAGTATTTTTGTAGTAATCAATTTTCAACTCGCAGTGTGCACACCACGCAACGGGAACCGCATTAGGTCTGTTGGTGCGTGGTGTGCATCGCTTGAGGTTAGTGAGTTGTATTGGGGTGGGTCCTGCCTTCGTCCTGCTGTTTGGTGTTTGTGTTTTGGTGGAGATGTTTCAAGAGTCGGTCGCCTTCGATATCGAGGTTGGGGAGCAGCTTGTCGAGCCAGTTCGGAAGCCACCATGCCGCTTTTCCGAGCACCGACATGAGCGCTGGAACAAGCGTCATGCGCACGAGGAACGCGTCGATGAGAATGCCAACTGCCAGGGCGAGACCGAATTGTTTCACCATGCTGTCGTCGCTGAAAATGAATCCCGCGAACACGGACACCGTGATAATTGCTGCCGCGACGACGACGCGGCTGGCCTGCTCGAATCCATGGATCACCGACTGTTCGCCTGCGCACCCGTGTACGTGTGCTTCACGCATAGAGCTGACAAGGAACATTTCGTAGTCCATTGCGAGGCCGTACAAGATGCCGGTCACCATGATCGGTAGGAACGAGAGGATCGGGCCGGGCGTATCGAACCCCACGACCTCTTTCAGCCAGCCCCACTGGAAGATTGCGGTCATAATGCCGAAGGTGGCACCGATCGTGAGCAAGAACCCTGCTGTTGCTTTGATTGGAATAAGCACCGACCGGAACACGACGAGCAGTACGAAGAGTGACAGCACCACGATGATGGTGATGTAGAGCGGCAAGACACTCGCGAGTTTCTCTGAAATGTCGAGGTTGATGGCGGTGAGCCCTGTCACACCGATGGTGGTACCACTGATGCCGGTGAGAGTACCCGTGTCTTCACGCAGGGTGTGCACGAGTGTCTTCGTTGCGTCATCATCAGCGCCCGCAGTCGGGATCACGGAGAACAACGCCAATGAGCTATCGGGCGAAATGCCCATGGGGCGTACTGTTTCGATCGTGTCGCTTTGTTCAAGTTCGCTGGTGATGCCAGGCAACTGGGAGTCTTTGAAGCTGGTGCCGTCGGGGGCGTGGATCACGGTGATGAGGGGTGCGTTGTATCCGTCACCGAAGCTTTCAGCGATGGCGTCTGCTGCTTGGCGTTCGGTGGTGTCGAGGTTTGCTGTGGCACCGTTTGGCATGCCCAGGCTCATTTGCGTCATGGGGATTGCGGCTACACCAAGCACTGCAACGACCGCAATGATAACTGCCCACCTGCCCTTTACAAGAGTTGACGCATAGCGGTGGGCGAAGCCGTGGCGCTGTTCGTAGCTGCGCTTTTGCCCGCGAGTACGCGCTTTAGTGCTCAGGATTCGTTCACCGATGAGCCCGAGAAGTGCTGGCAAGAGTGTCAACGCGATCAACACCGCACAGAACACAGTTGCCGCCGCTACCAGAGCCATTGTGGTGAGGAAGGAGATGCCGATGAGGGTGAGGCCCCCGAGCGCGATAATGACAATCAGCCCAGCAAAGAGCACGGCGCTTCCTGCTGTGCCTGCGGCTCGGCCTGCGGCTTCTTCTGCCGAGAGGCCCTCACGCAGAATCAGGTGGCGTTGCCTGTTCACTATAAAGAGTGCGTAATCTAGCCCGACGGCGAGCCCGATCATGAGGGCGAGCACCGGAGTGGCGCTTGTGAGTTCGATGCTTTGCGAGAGCGCGAAGGCCCCGCCGAGCCCGACCGCGACACCGATGATGCCGGTCACCAGCGGCAGACCCGCCACGCGAAGTGAACCAAGCGTAAGAAACAGCACGAGGCCCGCGACGAGCAGCCCCAACGCTTCATGGCCACCCAAAGGTGGTTCGTGTGGCTTCAGTGATTCTGTTGGAAGCGCCGTCAGCCCTGCTGTATCGGCATGATCGGATGCGATCGCTACGACGTCTTCGATGACACCAGATGGCAGGTCTTCAACCTGTTCGGTGAACTGGATCTGCATAAGGGCGACCGCCCCGTCAGCTGACACGAGCACCCCGGGTGCAAGCATGCCCTGTTTCAGCAAGGCCTCTTGCATCTTCTTTTCCTGCTGCTCAGGACTTGGCGCAACAATCGGGGATGGCATCTGTGATTGCTCAGCTGATTGTTGAGGTAGCGCCGGTTGCTGCGCCTGTTGACCAGCTGTCGCTTGGGTGGGTGGGGCTGCTAATGCTTGGGCTTCACGGGCAACAACGTATTCATTTTCAGAAATTTCTTTCATTGCCGCGCGAATCACGTCTGCAGCCTCACCCTCATCGAGGCGTTTGCCTTCGGCAGCCGTGAAGACGATGGTGCCCTGACCGCCAGAAGTTTCGGGAAACTCGGTGCGAAGCTGGTCGATGACCGTCTGGCTTTGGGTGCCATCGATCGTGATTGCCGAGCTGATTTTGGCCCCGCTTGCAACAGCAAGGCCTAGCACCCCACCAACGATAAGCAGCCAGGTGAGAATGAACACCCACGGACGTCGGTAGGAAAACCGCGCTAAACGGTACAGAAACATGGACATCAAAAGCCTTTCTGGCATGCCGAGTAAACGTAGGGTGGGCCCCTACGTGCGAAGAGTTGAAAAATGGTGGGGTTAGAGACCGGCTTTGAGCTTTGAGAACACCTTCTCAACGAACTCATCAAGTGGCGCTCCCGCATCCGAAGACCCGGCCTCGATGAATGAAGTCAGTGCACCGTAGGCGGCTCCAACTATGATCGGAGCCGCAAATTTCGCCGCAGAATTCTTAGCCTGTGCTGTGACCACAGCCTGCGCAGTTCTACGAATTTCTGCGTGCACGTTCTCAACGAACGGCTGCAAAGCCGGATCTTTCCGTGCCAGGTCTCGCAGCTGGATCAACAGGTCAAGCATGCCGCCCGAAAGTTGGTGAAGCGCGAGTGCGCGTACCCACTCCAGCAACGGGGTGCCCTCGGACATCTCAGGCAGCGTGGCAATGCCGTCTTCTAACTGTTCAAGAGCGAGCGCAGCAACAGCTTCTTCTTTACACGAGAAATAGTTGGCGAATGTGCGTCTAGAAACACCGACCTGTTTGACAACGTCGTCGATGGTGAACCCATCGAGGCCACGCTCCTGCGTGAGTTCAAACGCCGTGCGCGCAAGTGCGTGCGAAGTCTGCTTACGTTTCTGGTCTCGAAGGCCGGGTGTTGTCATACAGCGAGAGTAACAGCAACTTTGCCCATTGGGCAACTTTGCGCGTTGGGAACGGTCTAGACGGGTTTGCT
>NZ_JBHXCQ010000027.1:0-5540 GCF_042726295.1 Oerskovia sp. NPDC060338 | reverse complement strand
AGAAGTTGCCCCGAGTGAAGGCCTGGAAACGGGTTGGAGTCGGTGCGTGTCGGTTGCTTGAGAACTCAACAGTGTGCTTGATAGTTAATGCCAATTGTCCTGCATGGGCGCATGGTGTGCACCTTCGGTGTGTGTTGTGTGTTCGTGTTGAGACTTCTTATTTGGTATGAATTGAAAACGTCATGTTTTCGGTTTGTAGCCATGATTATGGACCTTCGGGTCCGCTTCGTATGGTTGTTAGCCTCTTCGGGGGTTGATAGCAAACATTTACGGAGAGTTTGATCCTGGCTCAGGACGAACGCTGGCGGCGTGCTTAACACATGCAAGTCGAACGGTGATGACCAGCTTGCTGGTCGGATCAGTGGCGAACGGGTGAGTAACACGTGAGTAACCTGCCCCAGACTCTGGGATAAGCCTTGGAAACGAGGTCTAATACTGGATATGAGATGCCCCTGCATGGGGAGTGTCTGGAAAGATTTATCGGTCTGGGATGGACTCGCGGCCTATCAGCTTGTTGGTGGGGTAATGGCCTACCAAGGCGACGACGGGTAGCCGGCCTGAGAGGGCGACCGGCCACACTGGGACTGAGACACGGCCCAGACTCCTACGGGAGGCAGCAGTGGGGAATATTGCACAATGGGCGCAAGCCTGATGCAGCGACGCCGCGTGAGGGATGAAGGCCTTCGGGTTGTAAACCTCTTTCAGCAGGGAAGAAGCGCAAGTGACGGTACCTGCAGAAGAAGCGCCGGCTAACTACGTGCCAGCAGCCGCGGTAATACGTAGGGCGCAAGCGTTGTCCGGAATTATTGGGCGTAAAGAGCTCGTAGGCGGTTTGTCGCGTCTGGTGTGAAAACTCAAGGCTCAACCTTGAGCTTGCATCGGGTACGGGCAGACTAGAGTGCGGTAGGGGTGACTGGAATTCCTGGTGTAGCGGTGGAATGCGCAGATATCAGGAGGAACACCGATGGCGAAGGCAGGTCACTGGGCCGCAACTGACGCTGAGGAGCGAAAGCATGGGGAGCGAACAGGATTAGATACCCTGGTAGTCCATGCCGTAAACGTTGGGCACTAGGTGTGGGGCTCATTCCACGAGTTCCGTGCCGCAGCAAACGCATTAAGTGCCCCGCCTGGGGAGTACGGCCGCAAGGCTAAAACTCAAAGGAATTGACGGGGGCCCGCACAAGCGGCGGAGCATGCGGATTAATTCGATGCAACGCGAAGAACCTTACCAAGGCTTGACATACACCGGAAACTTCCAGAGATGGTTGCCCCGCAAGGTCGGTGTACAGGTGGTGCATGGTTGTCGTCAGCTCGTGTCGTGAGATGTTGGGTTAAGTCCCGCAACGAGCGCAACCCTCGTCTTATGTTGCCAGCACGTCATGGTGGGGACTCATAAGAGACTGCCGGGGTCAACTCGGAGGAAGGTGGGGATGACGTCAAATCATCATGCCCCTTATGTCTTGGGCTTCACGCATGCTACAATGGCCGGTACAAAGGGCTGCGATACCGCGAGGTGGAGCGAATCCCAAAAAGCCGGTCTCAGTTCGGATTGGGGTCTGCAACTCGACCCCATGAAGTCGGAGTCGCTAGTAATCGCAGATCAGCAACGCTGCGGTGAATACGTTCCCGGGCCTTGTACACACCGCCCGTCAAGTCACGAAAGTCGGTAACACCCGAAGCCGGTGGCCCAACCCTTGTGGAGGGAGCTGTCGAAGGTGGGACTGGCGATTGGGACTAAGTCGTAACAAGGTAGCCGTACCGGAAGGTGCGGCTGGATCACCTCCTTTCTAAGGAGCATCACTCACAGCCGGCCCTCGGGTTGGTTGTGCAGAGGCCATGGCGCTCACCGAACGTGTGGGTGGATGGTTGCTCAAGGGTGGAACATTAACGAAGAGCTTCGTCCAAGACGGTTCGTGTCAGTACCTGTCCACTTCGGTGGGTGGTGGAACATCACGGGTACGGGGGATGGGGTTTGCCAAGCACACTGTTGGGTCCTGAGGGAACCGCCCGTACGGGTGGGGTCGCTCTGAACGGGCCATCGCGTCTCCTGGGTGAACCGCCAACCGTTGTGTTGGTAGGCCGTGGGAGCGGGTGGGATCGTCCGTAGCTTGAGAACTGCACAGTGGACGCGAGCATCTTTGTAAGATCAAAGATTTATCTTTGTTCTCTGCAATTTTTTGTTGTCAAGTTTTTAAGGGCACAGGGTGGATGCCTTGGCACTAGGAGCCGATGAAGGACGTTGTAGCCTGCGATAAGCCTCGGGGAGTTGGCAAACGAACCGTGATCCGAGGATCTCCGAATGGGGAAACCCCGCTGGAGTCATGTCCAGTGACCCGCACCTGAATATATAGGGTGTGTGGAGGGAACGTCGGGAAGTGAAACATCTCAGTACCGACAGGAAGAGATATTCCGTGAGTAGTGGCGAGCGAAAGCGGAACAGGCCAAACCGTTCATGTGTGATAGCTACCAGGCGTTGCATGGGCGGGGTTGTGGGACCTTTCAGACCGGGCTGGTACCCGGTCAGGGAGTCAGAAAGTCGCGTTATAGTCGAAGGGCATTGAAAGGCCCGGCACAGAGGGTGCGACCCCCGTAGACGAAATGACGTGGCCTCCCGAAGGGGATCCCAAGTAGCACGGGGCCCGAGAAATCCCGTGTGAATCCGGCAAGACCACTTGCTAAGCCTAAATACTACCTAGTGACCGATAGCGGACCAGTACCGTGAGGGAAAGGTGAAAAGTACCCCGGGAGGGGAGTGAAATAGTACCTGAAACCGTGTGCCTACAATCCGTTGGAGCCTCCCTAGCAGGGGTGACAGCGTGCCTTTTGAAGAATGAGCCTGCGAGTTAGTGCTCAGTGGCAAGGTTAACCCGTGTGGGGAAGCCGTAGCGAAAGCGAGTCTGAATAGGGCGAATGAGTCGCTGGGTCTAGACCCGAAGCGAAGTGATCTAGCCATGGGCAGGTTGAAGCGTGGGTAAGACTACGTGGAGGACCGAACCCACCAGGGTTGAAAACCTGGGGGATGACCTGTGGTTAGGGGTGAAAGGCCAATCAAACTTCGTGATAGCTGGTTCTCCCCGAAATGCATTTAGGTGCAGCCTCGCGTGTTTCTTGCCGGAGGTAGAGCTACTGGATGGCCGATGGGCCCTACAAGGTTACTGACGTCAGCCAAACTCCGAATGCCGGTAAGTGAGAGCGCGGGAGTGAGACTGTGGGGGATAAGCTCCATAGTCGAGAGGGAAACAGCCCAGACCACCAGCTAAGGCCCCTAAGCGTGTGCTAAGTGGGAAAGGATGTGGAGTTGCACAGACAACCAGGAGGTTGGCTTAGAAGCAGCCACCCTTGAAAGAGTGCGTAATAGCTCACTGGTCAAGTGATTCCGCGCCGACAATGTAGCGGGGCTCAAGTACACCGCCGAAGCTGTGGCATTCACACAAACGCTAGGCCTTCGTGGTCCAGGCGTGTGGATGGGTAGGGGAGCGTCGTGTGGGCAGTGAAGTCGCGGGGTAACCCAGCGGTGGAGCCTACACGAGTGAGAATGCAGGCATGAGTAGCGAAAGACGGGTGAGAAACCCGTCCGCCGAATGACCAAGGGTTCCAGGGCCAGGCTAATCCGCCCTGGGTAAGTCGGGACCTAAGGCGAGGCCGACAGGCGTAGTCGATGGACAAGGAGTTGATATTCTCCTACCGGCGAAGAACCGCCCATACCGAACCCGGTGATGCTAAGCGCCCTTAACTCGCACCGTCTCCTTCGGGAGGCATCGCGAGAGCGGCGCGCGACCCGAACCGGTACTAGGTAAGCGTATTAACAGGGGTGACGCAGGAAGGTAGCCCAGCACGGCGATGGTTGACCGTGTCCAAGGTTGTAGGGCGAACAGTAGGCAAATCCGCTGTTCACATAGCCTGAGAACTGATAGATAGCGCGTATGCGCGAATTGGGTGATCCTATGCTGTCAAGAAAAGCCTCGGCGCGAGGTTCTAGCCGCCCGTACCCTAAACCGACTCAGGTGGTCAGGTAGAGAATACTAAGGCGATCGAGAGAATCGTGGTTAAGGAACTCGGCAAAATGCCCCCGTAACTTCGGGAGAAGGGGGGCCCGATGCGTGACGGAACTTGCTTCCCGAGCGTTGACGGCCGCAGAGACCAGGGAGAAGCGACTGTTTACTAAAAACACAGGTCCGTGCGAAGTCGCAAGACGATGTATACGGACTGACGCCTGCCCGGTGCTGGAAGGTTAAGAGGACGGGTCAGCTCTTCGGAGCGAAGCTCAGAATTTAAGCCCCAGTAAACGGCGGTGGTAACTATAACCATCCTAAGGTAGCGAAATTCCTTGTCGGGTAAGTTCCGACCTGCACGAATGGCGTAACGACTTCTCCGCTGTCTCAACCGCGAACTCGGCGAAATTGCACTACGAGTAAAGATGCTCGTTACGCGCAGCAGGACGGAAAGACCCCGGGACCTTTACTATAGCTTGGTATTGGTGTTCGGTGCGGCTTGTGTAGGATAGGTGGGAGACTGTGAAGCATGCACGCCAGTGTGTGTGGAGTCAACGTTGAAATACCACTCTGGTCGCTCTGGATATCTAACCTCGGTCCGTAATCCGGATCAGGGACAGTGCCTGGTGGGTAGTTTAACTGGGGCGGTTGCCTCCTAAAATGTAACGGAGGCGCTCAAAGGTTCCCTCAGCCTGGTTGGCAATCAGGTGTCGAGTGCAAGTGCACAAGGGAGCTTGACTGTGAGACTGACAGGTCGAGCAGGGACGAAAGTCGGAACTAGTGATCCGGCGGTGGCTTGTGGAAGCGCCGTCGCTCAACGGATAAAAGGTACCCCGGGGATAACAGGCTGATCTTGCCCAAGAGTCCATATCGACGGCATGGTTTGGCACCTCGATGTCGGCTCGTCGCATCCTGGGGCTGGAGTAGGTCCCAAGGGTTGGGCTGTTCGCCCATTAAAGCGGTACGCGAGCTGGGTTTAGAACGTCGTGAGACAGTTCGGTCCCTATCCGCTGCGCGCGCAGGAAACTTGAGAAGGGCTGTCCCTAGTACGAGAGGACCGGGACGGACGAACCTCTGGTGTGCCAGTTGTTCCGCCAGGAGCACGGCTGGTTAGCTACGTTCGGAAGGGATAACCGCTGAAAGCATCTAAGCGGGAAGCCTGCTTCAAGATGAGGTTTCCATCCCCGCAAGGGGGAGAGGCTCCCAGCTAGACCACTGGGTAGATAGGCCGGATGTGGAAGGCAGGACTAAAGACTGCCGAAGCTGACCGGTACTAATAAGCCGACAACTTGATAACACTCAAACTTTTTGCTACGCGTCCACTGTGCGGTTCCCGAGATACGGGCACACCCCCACGTAACCGGGGGTCCCGAACATCTCCATAGAGTTACGGCGGTCATAGCGAGAGGGAAACGCCCGGTCCCATTCCGAACCCGGAAGCTAAGCCTCTCTGCGCCGATGGTACTGCCCTGGAGACGGGGTGGGAGAGTAGGTCGCCGCCGGACAACCATTCACCAAAGGCCCACCCCACACGGGGTGGGCCTTTGG
>NZ_JBHXCQ010000026.1:0-6731 GCF_042726295.1 Oerskovia sp. NPDC060338 | reverse complement strand
CCCTCGGCTTCCGGAACCTCACGCACTACGTCGCCAGATCGCTCCTCGAAGCCGGCGGATTCAGACCGCTCCTACACTCTCATTCGCGATGAGCCACTTTGTCTCAGGGAATGCTGCTCCCAGTGCGAGTCCGACTGATAGGTGGGCTCCGCCAGATACGCGTATGCACTTCGCGCCGGCCGTGAACACGGCATCGCTGATCAGTGGGAGAGTCGTTCGCAAGCGTTCGAGCCCTGCTCGCGAGGGGAGTCGTCCGTCGTCTGAGGGTTTGATACGGATGTGCAGGTCATCATCATCGGCGTCGATGGCGAACGGGGCCGGGCGACTTTGCACTCGGATCGTGAGATCTCGACCCTCTTCGCGGATTACAGGCTTGCGTTGTTCGATGCGGTGCATGAGGAGGTCTCGCACAATCTCGACCTCGCCGGACGGATCGAGCATATTGGCCTGCTTCTTGTCGGACAGAGTTCGTGCTGGCGCGAGCCGCAAGAGCCGGTCCGGAGCGTCGTAGTCACACTTCGAGTCGCTTCCCATTCGGGCGACCTTGTTCGCGATGCAGAGGCTGAATGCGGGATCAGCGTCGAGCTGGAGCAAGCGAGGTAGCTCTCGTTCGCGGACGATGGCGCTGTCAGCGATGTCAGGCGTCACGACGAGCACGCCTGCCGAGAGTCCCTTGGTGAGGGCCTGTTCGAGGCGGTCGGTGGTCGTGCCCGGGCGTAGATCGGTGCGGTCCCTCCACACAACGAGGCCGGCGGCTCGAAGCAGATCCTCCAGTGACTCTGCTTGCGGTGTTCCGTCTGACTGGCGGTAGGAGATGAACACGGGGCCGTCGCCCCGGACAGCACCGTCAGGCAGCGGCCCCAGTGACTCGAACCTTGGTAGCGGGAGCAAGACCGTCGCCTTCCTCGTTACGGTGCGCCCCAGTCGCCCGCGCCCGGCGATGAGCCCGAAGAACTCGTCAACTTTGCCGGGGGCGTAGACGAGTAGTGCGATTGCGGTGTCGCTGACTTTGGCGGTCGCGCGCATGGCGGCATGGTCGGTTGGGCTGGGTCCAGATGGAGCGGGATGACTGTGCCACTCACCGACATAGCCGATTGGATCGTCATCGGCGCGCTGCGCCAGGAACTCTGCGAGGACTGCGTTTGCGCGGACATCGTCGCGAACGTATCTGTCCGTGGTTGACCCGTGCCCGTCGACGATCAGGGCGTGGGTGACTACGACATTGCCGTCCTCTCGGTAGCCGAGGAGGATGCCACCGGCTTCCCGAGGTAGGCACTTCGCTGTCTCCGATGCGATGGTCTCGTATGCGCCAGCTTGCAGGTCGATGCGCACAGGTGGCCGGGTCACTGGCGAGTCCTTATCGTGCCGACAGGCAGGTTCCGCACTTCTCCGGCCGGGTGTAGGGGGAGCCCGATGAGCAGACCGATCGCGTGCCGCACCGATGCTGCGGCAGCTTCGACCACGACGTATGGGGGCGTTGGGGAGATCGGACTGCCGCATCCGGCTTCAAACACGTCCTGCCTCGGAGGGTCTGTGTCGGAGGTCGAAGGTGGCAGAGAGTCAGACCCGTCGAGCGGCGGCAGCAAGTCGATACGGTAGCGCGCGCCGTCGTTCTGTGTCACTGCCGAGACGATCTGATTGGACAATGACCGAGCAGTGACATGGAGCAGCGCGGTGGTGGCGAAGTCGGCGGTGGCATCGACCACGAGGTCGTGGCTCCTTACGAGGTCGACAGCATCGTCACCCGAGGTCAGCGCTTCGTCGATCACGTCGATCTGGTCGGCCGCAAGCTCCTCGCGTGCGATCAAGTGCTGCTTGACAGCCTTGACCTTCGACAGCCCGATCGATTCAGGGCCAACGAGGTGGCGGACGAGGTTCCCCGGCATGACGACATCGTCGTCCACGAGGGTTAGGTGACGGATGCCCGACCGCACGAGCATGTCTGCGATGAACGAGCCGAGCGCTCCGACGCCGACGATCGCAACCCGACGTTCGCGGAGTTCGGGTGCCAGCAGACCTGCGCGGGCTGACTTGGCAGCATCGGTGTCGGCGCCCGAACGCAGTCGTCTGACCGCGATGTCTCCATCAACAGTGGGCCATACCTCCAGCACGATCGCGCCGTCGTGGGAGCCACGCTGATAGATGAGCACCACGATCGCGACCGAGTGATTGCGAATCCTGCGGTCCAGGTCCACGCCGGGGTCGATACGAGCAGCAACGTCATCCCATGATCTCGGCGGGATCTCCACGTCGCCCAAGTCTGCGACGTATCCGAAGCGGTCCTTGCTGTGTTTCGAGTTCTTCGTCGGTCGGGTGCCGCTGCCAATCCGCATCGTGTCGTTCTTGGCCGGGCGGAACCTTACGAATCCGTTGCGATATTGGGGGAGGTCGTCGTAGAGATACAGGCGCTCATCTTCGGACGGCTTGAAGTACCGGTCGAGGTCAAGGTCGGGTCGGTCGTTGGGCCAGCCCGCGTCCGCTTGCTCGAACCAGGCCGTGACATGTTCGAGGAACGAGGGGGCGTCGGTCCACCACAGTCCCTCATGATCGTCTTCCGCGACCAGGCACAGCGCACCATCCAGTTCCCGGTGCCAGGACCAGGAAGCCGCATCGGGGTCGACCGGCGCGACCCGCGGTGGCTGGAACGGGTAGCGGGAACGGAGGGTGATCAGAACGTCTGTCGTGCCATCGGAGTGAAGGATCGGTCCTTGCCACCCAGCGTCGGCCTCGGAGAAGCCGGCGCGGATCAGACCTTCCTCGAAGTGCTGACGTGAGTAGGCGACGTACTCGTCGTACTCAGCAGCAGTCACCCGAAGGTCCTCGTGCCCGCCGGGACCACCCGCGCGCCGGCGGAGACTACAGACTCGCGTTTCGTCCCGTCATCGTTGAATCCAGGCGGCATCGGGAACACGGTCTCGTCGTCACCGTTCTTGCCGAGAAGCTTCTGAAACGTCAGCGCTGCCTTGCCTTCGTCTTCCTCGTCGAGCGCTTCGCGCGCGGCTTCCGCTGCGTCGGCGAAACGGGTCCTGGCTGCGTCCAGTTCGTCATCGGTCGCGCGAATGCTGATCGTGTGTCCGGGCAGCGTGGGGTCGTTCACCCCGATGCCGTAGCTGACGTAGTTCCCGATGATCTTGCCGACCTCTTCGAGGGCTGAGACGTAGTATTCGGCGTGGTCGCTGCCCGATACCAGACCGGAGACGAACGCTTGGTACGTCGCCACCTCGATGAAGAACCCGCCCGGCTTCTTGCCGACGCCGAGTAGGGAGCGCCGGGTCTGACGGAGCAGCTTGACCGTCGGAACGTAGTAGCCGTCGTGGGCCGTGTTCATCTCGCTCGACAGTGACGTGAGCTTCTCGGGGTTGGTGCGCACCCACTTGTCCGCGTCGCCCTTCTGTGGAATCTCCCACGTCTCGCCGTCCCAGTAGGGGCGGGCAGGCACAGCATCGACATATAGGTCGTACTCCGGGAAAGACACCTGCAGACTGCGGTCCTGACGCTTGGTCCGTCGGTGTCCTTCGTCGTCGCTGCCGAACTCCGCGTGCAAGACGGTGAAGAACCGGTCGAGGATCTCCTTGGAGGTGACGTCGCTCGGCACCTCGGGGAGTCGCACGAACACGTCGACGTCCTTGACCCGCTTGATCGACACGCTCCTCTTGTACGAGCCGATGAGTACCGGGTCTACTCCGTACTCGGTGAGCTTCGTGTCGGCTTCGAGCGCATCACGCACCAGCCGGTGTGCCTCCGGCGCATTGGCCTTATCATCGCCGGGCTCGATGGAGCTCAGCGCGTCCTTGAACTGCTGCTTGAGGTGAGCCATCGGGCCCTCCGATCTTCTTGTCACTGTCTTCTTGGCTTCAACTGAGCCTGCCCCACACCACCGACACTGCGAGGCGGACACCGGGGCGTCGGCGACCTACTTCTTCTTGCTGCGCTTGCCGGTGCTCTCGTTGGTCGTGGTCTTCGGGTGACGCTTCACCGTGGACTGCTTCACGAACCGTCCCGTGACGGCGCTACGCCCTCGCTTGCCTGCCATACTGTTCACCTCCGCGTTCTAGATCCGACTCCACGTTTCAATTCTAACACAGAGTGCGTCGGGGGCGACGTGATGTTGCAGATGTGACACACTGGAGGTATGGCCAAGACCACGATCAACACGGCCGCGCTGCACTCGGCACTGGACGCTGCCCGTCGGGAACGGGGACTGTCCTGGAGGGCGCTCGCCGGTGAAATCGGCGTCAGCCCGTCGTTGCTGTCCAGGTTGGGCAACGGTCTGAAGCCGGACACCGACGGGTTCGCGACGATCGTCGCGTGGCTCAAGCTCCCAGCCGAGCAGTTCTTCGAACGTGACGGCGACGACAACGGTGCCGATACGCGTGAACCGGACCTGATGGCGCAGCTCGCTCCGCTGCTGCGGGCCAGGAAGGACCTCAGCGAGACCGACATCAAGTATCTAGAGCAGGTCATCGGTCTGGCCGTCGGGCATGCGCGGGCGCAGGGATGACCCGTGCGCCGTGGATTCAAGACCGAGGCGAAGACCCTCGCACTGGAACTACGAGCTGAGATCGGTCTCGATGCATACTCTCCGTTCGATCCGTACGCCTTCGCATCGGAGTACGGCATCGCCGTCGTCCAGCTCAGTGACCTCGACGGGCCGGCGCGACACCATTTTCTGAAGGCGGACGGCAGCGCCCTCTCCGGTGCGCTGATCCCGAACGGAACGGGCGTCGTGATCCTGGAGAACGATGCCCAACCATTGACTCGCAGGCGAACCACCATGTGCCACGAACTGGCTCACGTCGTGCTCGAGCACGAGTTCGGGGTTTCACTGTCCGATGAGAGGAAATGTGGGCTCAGCGGTGACCAAGAAGCGGAGGCCGACTGGCTGTCCGGTGAAGTGCTCATCCCCAACGACGGCGCCTTTCGACTCGCCCGAGCCAACGCCACTGACGAACAGGCAGCCGAGGCATACGACGTGAGCCTCGCGATCGCCCGTTGGAGAATGAACCACAGCGGTGCCCGCAAGGTCATGCAACGCGCTCGTGCGAAGTGGGCCTGACGCGCAGTTCTTAGCGCTGACCGTGATCCTTCGTGTGGGTCCACACCGTCATCCGATGAACGCCGAACCGCCGAGAGATCGACACCACGCTCTCACCGTTCGCTCGGGCGGTTCTAATAGCGTCCACTTGGCTGTCCGTCAGGGGTGTTCTAGTCCGTCTCCTTGGGGTCGTGACGATCCCCGGCTCGGCCTCGGAGCCGCCCGACGGCTCGTCGCTCATACCGAGTTTCGCCTGCTCCCACGCGGAACCGAGCCGCTCGAACCGCTGCCAGGTGTTCGGTTTGAGTCCACCCACGTCCACCCGACACGAAGGCCGTCTCCCTCAGGGAGGCGGCCTTCGTCGTTCTCGAGCGACGAGGTTCGGGCCGCGACGGAGCAGGTGTGACGTAGGTCATGATCGCCGCTCCCTCATCTGCTCGGCCCTGGCCACGTCCTCGACGCGGGTCCTCGACGGTGCGCGGTACACGACCACGGTCACGGGGTACGACGTCGCCTAGCGGCCCTTGGGCCAGACGGTCACGGTCCCGGCCTCGGTGCTCGGGGGCGCGGCCGGGGGGACGTCGTCGTTCACGACCGAGTACTCCTACACCGCGGGTGGCTTCCCGGAGACGGTGACCCTGCCTGCGGCCGGTGGTCTCGGTGCGGAGGAGGTCACGACCCGGTACGACGAGCGGGGGATGCCTGAGTGGATGGGGTCCGGGTTCGGCTGGGGCGCGTACGTCGCCGACGCGCGGTACACCGCGTTCGGTGAGAAGTCGGTCCTCGACCTGGGCAACACGTTCGGGCCGGTCGTCTCCTGCGAGTACCAGCAGGCGACGCACCGCCTGGTGCGGATCGGCCGCGACCGTGCGCGGGTCAACGGCACTGAGCTGGACGTGCGCTACGGGTACGACGTCGCGGGGAACATCCTCTCCGCGAAGGACGACCCGACCGCTGCCGGCACCGCCGACGACAACCAGTGCTTCACGTACGACGCGCTGCGACGGTTGACGTCGGCGTGGACACCGTCCACGGGATCGTGCTCCGCGGCGCCCTCGACCCGAGCGCTGGGCGGTCCGGCGGCGTACTGGACCGACTACGCGTACGACACGGTCGGCAACCGGACGTCGATGACGTCGCACCAGGCGAGCGGCGACGTCACGGCCGCCTACACCTACGGACCGTCGACGGCGGACCCCGACGCCGGGGTCCACGCCCTGACGGGGGTCGCGACCACGACGGCGGGCGGTGCGCCGACCGCGGCGTCGTACGTCTACGACGCCGCGGGCAACACCGTCAACCGGCCGTTCGGCACAGGCACCCAGGTGCTCGGGTGGGACGGTGAGGGGCGTCTGGCCCAGGTCGTCACGTCCGGTACCGGAGGCGCCGGGGAGAACCAGCTGACCGCCGGTGAGGCGTCGTTCGTCTACTCCGCCGACGGCGAGCGGCTCGTCCGCAAGGACGCGTCGGGGACGACGCTGTACCTGCCTGGCGGGCAGGAGCTGACGAACCACACGGCCGGCTCGGCTGCGGGCACGACGAACTCGACCCGGTACTACGGGTTCGGCGGCCAGACGGTCGCCGTGCGTGACGGCAGGGGCCTGGGCGGGGTGTCCAGCCTGGTCAACGACGTGCACGGGACGGCGCTCGCCGTGGTGCACAACACGAAGTACACGCTGACGCGCAACTTCGCCGA
>NZ_JBHXCQ010000025.1:0-7198 GCF_042726295.1 Oerskovia sp. NPDC060338 | reverse complement strand
CTTCCGCCTGCCCTGCGGTGCTCGCAGGGGTCTGATCTCAAAGTCCATCGCATCCCCGAAGGTCGGGCGTTGCGACGACTGCTAGAACTCAAGCCGCTGAGTGGGGCCCTTGTGCGACACGCCGGGCGTGTCCCACCAGAGCTCCGCACTCAGCGGTGCATGAGGGTCAAGCGAGCAGCCCCGCGACGGTACGCACCGCCGTCGGGTCCCCCTGGACCAGGAGGGTCGTGACCGCGGTACGGCGCCACGCCTCGAGGTCGTGGGCGATCTTGGCCTCGGGTCCCACGAGCGCGACGTCCTCGACGAGGGCCGTCGGTACGGCCGCGACGGCCTCGGCCTTGCGGCCCGCGAGGTAGTGCGCCTGGATCTCGTCGCACGCGTCCGAGTAGCCGAGCCGGTCGAGCGCGTCCCGGTGGAAGTTCGCGCCCTTGGCGCCCATGCCGCCCACGTAGAGCGCGATGAAGGGGCGTACCTTGTCGGCGGCCTCCTCGACGTCGTCGGCCACCACGACCGGGACGGTCGCCGAGACCTCGAAACCGGCGGCGGGGGAGCGCCCGTCCGAGCGCTTGGCGAAGCCCTCGTCGAGCAGCCCGCGGAACAGGGGGTCCATGCGCGGGCTGTAGAACAGGGGCAGCCAGCCGTCCGCGACCTCGGCTGCGAGCGAGATGTTCTTGGGGCCCTCGGCCGCGAGGTGGATCGGGATCTCGGGGCGCAGCGGGTGCACGGTCGAGCGCAGCGCCTTGCCGAGCCCCGTGGTGCCCTCGCCCGTGAGGGGGAGCTGGTAGAACTGGCCGTCGTACGTGACGGGGCCCTGGCGTGCGATCACCTCGCGCACGATCTCGACGTACTCGCGCGTACGCGCCAGCGGGCGGGGATAGGGCTGGCCGTACCAGCCCTCGACGACCTGTGGGCCGGAGACTCCCAGCCCGAGGATCGCGCGCCCGCCCGAGAGGTGGTCGAGCGTCAGGGCGGCCATGGCGGTCGCGGTGGGGGTGCGTGCGGACATCTGCGCGACCGCGGTCCCGAGCCGGATGCGTGAGGTGTGCGAGCCCCACCAGGCGAGCGGGGTGAAGGCGTCCGAGCCGTAGGCCTCGGCCGTCCAGACCGAGTCGACGCCGAGGCGGTCCGCGGCGACGATCGCCTCCTGGATGCCGGGCGGGGGTCCGGCGGACCAGTAGCCGGTGTGGATGCCGATGCGCATGGCGTTCTCCTCGTGTGTTCCTCGGCGCTGAGGTGCGGACGGGTCCGCGGGGCTCGACGTGCGTCGAGCGAGGTTCCTAGGACCGGGAGTCCTGGGAACCGCGGCTCAATCTACCGTGCCCGACGGCGAGCACCCGCACGGGAGCCCGGCCCGCCGCGCGTCGTGGCCGGGCGGCGGCGCGACCCGTTCCCGAGCAGCACACGAGGGGCGGCGCACGTGGCACCGCCCCTCCTGTGGTCGGCCGGGTGGCCGCCTTCCGTCAGATCACGTACTCGATGAGCAGCGACGGGTCCTCGGCGGGCTCGGCAGGTGCTGCGACGGGCTGCGGGACGCGGTTGCGGGCCGGGACCCCCACGGCCACCGACCCTGCGGGCACGTCCTTGACCACCACGGCGTTGGCGCCGACCTGGACGTCGTCACCGACCCAGACCGGACCGAGGATCTTGGCCCCGGCTCCCACGACCACCCGGTCGCCCAGGGTCGGGTGCCGCTTGCCGCGCTTCATCGAGCGACCGCCCAGGGTCGACCCGTGGAAGAGCAGCACGTCGTCCCCCACGACCGCCGTCTCCCCGATGACCACACCCATGCCGTGGTCGATGAACAGGCGACGCCCGATCTTGGCTCCCGGATGGATCTCCACGCCGGTCGCCGCGCGCGCGACCTGGGCGATGATCCGAGCGGGCAGACGAAGCGCCGGCTCGCGCCACATGCGGTGCGTGAGCCGGTACGCCCACACGGCGTGCAGGCCCGGGTAGATGAGCGCGACCTCGAAGCCGTTCCGCGCCGCGGGATCGCGGTGCCGAGCGGCCTCGAGGTCCTCCCTGAGGACTCTCAGGAAGCGTCGCAGGGGACTGGGAGGTCTCATCAGTCCAGCAGGTCGGCGTACAGCACGGAGGTCAGGTAGCGCTCACCGAACGACGGGATGATCACGACGATCAGCTTGCCGGCGTTCTCCGGACGCTCGGCGAGACGCAGGGCGGCGGCGATCGCGGCACCGGACGAGATGCCCACGAGCAGGCCCTCCTCCTTGGCGGCACGACGCGCGTACTCGACCGCGGTCTCGGCGTTGATGTCGATGACCTCGTCGTAGACGCTGGTGTCGAGGATCTCGGGCACGAAGTTCGCGCCGATGCCCTGGATCTTGTGCGGGCCGGGGGCGCCGCCGTTGAGGATCGCTGACTCCTCGGGCTCGACCGCGACGATCTGGACGCTCGGCTTGCGCTCCTTGAGGACCTGACCGACCCCGGTGATGGTGCCGCCGGTGCCGATGCCGGCCACCACGATGTCGACCTCGCCGTCGGTGTCGGCCCAGATCTCCTCGGCCGTGGTGGCGCGGTGGATCGCCGGGTTGGCCTCGTTGGCGAACTGGCGCGCCAGGATGGCGCCCTCGCGCTCGGCCACGATCTCGTCGGCCTTGTTGACCGCACCCTTCATGCCCTCGGAGCCCGGCGTGAGGATGAGCTCGGCGCCGAACGCGCGCAGCAGCGCGCGGCGCTCCTTCGACATGGTCTCGGGCATCGTCAGGACGATGTCGTAGCCGCGGGCCGCGCCGACCATGGCCAGGGCGATGCCCGTGTTGCCCGAGGTCGCCTCGACGACGGTGCCGCCCGGCTTGAGCTCACCGGAGGCCTCGGCCGCGTCGATGATCGCGACGCCGATGCGGTCCTTGACCGAGTTCGCGGGGTTGTAGAACTCGAGCTTGCCCACGACCGTGGCGCCGACGCCCTCGGTGAGCTTGTTCAGGCGGACGAGGGGCGTGTTGCCGACGAGCTTCGTGACGTCGTCGTAGATGCGTGCCATGACTTCCTCTTCATCGTTGGTGGCCTGCGGCGAGAGCCGGGGCCGAGGGGGGATCAGCGGGAGCTGCCTGGGGTGGCACGGGGCTGCGACGGGGCAGGGGACGCGCCACTGGGCCTGTCGTCGGGTGGAGCGTCTCCGGGGAGGGGACGCTCTAGCGACAGGTGGGGCCCGGACAACAGGACAGGGCGCGCGCGGGGGTGCTCACCGCGGGGGAGGAGCCGGCGTGACGCGTGGTCATGGTCGCTCTCCTCGTCCTGTGTCGTCCTTGCCCGCAGTCGCGGCCCGCGCCGTGGTTCGGCGTGGTGCCCTGCGGAGTCATGGTGCCTGGCCCGAGGCTATCGGCCCGTGCACCGCGCTGCAACGGTGTCTCATCCCCGACCCGACCTGCCGGGGGTGAAGTCGGGGAGTCCCGCCGGTCGTGCCGGTGGCACCTGTGCGTGACGGCGGGTGGCGACCGGCCGCAGCCGCGCGTCGCAGGCGGCTCCGCCGGGAGACGACGACGGCGGCCCTGGAGATCCAGGGCCGCCGTCGTGGTGCGGAGCGGATGACGGGAATCGAACCCGCGTGATCAGTTTGGAAGACTGAGGCTCTACCATTGAGCTACATCCGCGCAGAAGAGCCCGCCATAGTGGCGAGGTCTGCGGCGCTACCTTAGCAAATGTCCGGCAGTCCTCGGGTCACCGATCCGTCCGTGGGCACGGACAGGTCGCGGCGTCCGGTATGCGCAGCGCGTGGGGCGACCGTTCGAGATAGCTCGCGAGCGCGCTGCCCGTACCCCACCAGTCGCCGGTGATCACAGGGATCGTCGTGCCGTCCACACCGACGACCACGAACCCGTCGCTGGTGTCCTCGAGCCCCACGAGGTCCTCGTCCCGGACGTTGACGCTCAGGTCCGGACCCACGACCCCGATCGCGTCCTGCGAGAGCACGAGCCTCGCTCCGCGCGGTATGCCCCGGAAGGGCTTCGGTCGAAAGGTCCGGCCGTGCAGCGGCGGGGGCGGTGGGTCCGCGAGAACCAGGCCCAACGAGGCGAGCTGGGGCTCGAACCGCTGGTCGGTCTCGTCCGCGAGCACGACCAGCAGGGTGGGAAGAGCGTCCGCGAGCCATCCCCTCACGTCGGCCGCAGAGGTCGCGGCGACGTGCGCTCGTTCCTCGGCGACCGGGACGACGGTGCGTCCGAGCAGCGCTCGTGCGGCATCCTCGTGGGCGCGGGCGACCACCCAGCCCGGGTGGTCGAGGAGGGCGAGCGCCCGACGGCGTCCCCGCTCGAGGACGTCCTCGGGAACGCCCTCGGCGGCCACCTGCCGCAGCACGCGGACCACGAGGAGCGCGGCGTGCGCTGCGTCGTCGTCGATCGCGTCGCAGGTGAACGAGACCTGTGTGCTGTCCGTGTCGATGTCCTGGGTGTCGACCTCCGCCGTGTAGGCGAGCTGGTCCCGGGTGCGGACCTGCTCGTGCAGCAGGACGTCGAGGACGTTGACGCCGACCGCGTGGCGCGGGTCCGACCGCGAGGTGAGGAACGACACGCTGAGCGGGGCGCCCTGACGCCGCACGAACCCGGGAGTGACGAGGGGCAGCAGCGTGGCGGGACCGCGCGGCGCCGCAGGGCGCTCCGCCGACGGGAGCTGCGTGAGGTCGATGTCGTCGGGGGCCGGGCCGGTGAGGACGAGCACGGCGTTCTCCCGCACCAGGTGCTGCCGCGCGAACCGCAGGACCTCGCTCACGGTCAGGAAGCAGCGGCTCGGCGGGTCGATCGCACCCAGCCCCTCGCTCCGGACGCCGAGGCGCTCGCGGACCGCGAGCAGCGACGGGTGCGGGCTCCAGGAGCGCAGCTCGTGGTCGATGATCCGCTTCTCGGCCAGGACCTCCTCGTCCGTGAGCGACTCGAGCGAGCCGATCGCGACGGCTATCCGCTCCAGGACGTCCTTCACGACGTCGGGTCCACCGTGCACCTCGAACGACAGGTGGTGCGGAGCGGTCGTCGCGTTGGTCTCCACGTCCGTGGGACCGAGCCTGCGCATCACGAGGTGCTCGACGAGATGGGCTGCGCCGCCCCGGGCGAACGACTCGTCGAGCCGTCCCGTGCCGAAGACGAGGAACCCGGACGTCAGGTCCTGGCCGGGCAGCCGGACCTCGGGCACCCTGCGGTGCACGGTGGACCGTGGGGTGTCGGGATGCGTCACGGAAGTGCCTCTCGGGTCGTCTCGGTGGCGCATTTCTACCACGGCGACCCCGTACACTTGCCGAGAGCTCGTCGCCCTCGACGGCCCGTGAGGGGTCGTCGGGCTCTTGGTGACGTCGACGGGGTGTGGCGCAGGTTGGTAGCGCGTCCGCTTTGGGAGCGGAAGGTCGCAGGTTCAAATCCTGTCACCCCGACGAGCGTGAGGGCCCCCGTCCGTTCGATGGACGGGGGCCCTCGCTGTCGTTCCCGGCGAACCGATGCCCACGAGGTGTGGCGTACCATGGACGGGTTGTCCGTGCGCCCTTCCGGTCGGAGCCCTTCGAGGCCCCTGGCCGCACCGCTCGAGGCGACGCGATCGACCAGGCGCCCAGCGCCTGCCCGATCGATGAACGTTCGAACAGGTCCCGCTGCAACCGGCGGGACATGCACGCACCCCGTTGCCGCACGTCGGCTCCCCGATCAGTTGGAGATCATCGAAGTGAAGAGCGCCGTCGAGACCCTGGACCCCACCAAGGTCAAGTTGACCGTCGAGGTGGAGTACGACGAGCTCAAGCCGAGCATCGACCACGCCTACAAGCACATCGCGGAGCAGGTGAACGTCCCCGGTTTCCGCAAGGGCAAGATCCCCGCGCGCATCATCGACCAGCGCGTCGGTCGTGCTGCCGTGCTCGAGCACGCCATCAACGACGGTCTGTCCGGCTTCTACCGCCAGGCCGTCAACGAGACGGGCATCCGCCCGCTCGGCCAGCCCGACGTCGAGGTCACCGAGGTGCCGCTCGACGCCGAGGGCTCGCTGCACTTCACGGCCACGGTCGAGGTCCGCCCGGAGATCGAGATCCCCGCGCTCGACTCCGTGCAGCTCACGGTCGAGGCCGCCGAGGTCTCGGACGAGGACGTCGCTGAGCGCCTCGACGCGCTGCGCGAGCGTTTCGGCACGCTGGTCGGCGTCGACCGCCCCGCGGCCGAGGGCGACTTCGTCGTCATCGACCTCAAGGCCGTCATCGGCGACGAGGAGATCGACTCGGTCTCCGGCATCAGCTACCAGATCGGCTCGGGCAACATGCTCGAGGGCCTCGACGAGGCGCTCACGGGCCTCTCGGCCGGCGAGACCACGACCTTCAAGGCGCCGCTCGCGGGCGGCGACCACGAGGGCAAGGAGTCCGAGGTCACCGTCACGGCCACCTCGGTCAAGCAGCGCGACCTCCCCGAGGCCGACGACGAGTTCGCCGAGCTCGCGTCCGAGTTCGACACGATCGAGGAGCTCAAGGCGGACCTGCGCGAGCAGGTCGCGAGCATCAAGACCTCGAACCAGGCCGTCGAGGCGCGCGACGCCCTCGTCAAGCACCTCGTCGAGAACACCGAGATCCCCGTGCCCCAGGGCGCCGTCGAGGCAGAGGTGCACCGTCACCTCGAGTCCGAGGGTCGTCTCGAGGACGACGCGCACCGTGCCGAGGTCGTCGTCGACGCGACCAACGCGCTCAAGAACCAGATCCTCCTCGACACGCTCGCCGAGCAGCTGAAGATCAAGGTCGCCCAGAACGAGCTCCTGGACTACCTCGTCAACGCCTCGCGCCAGTACGGCATGGACCCGAACGAGTTCATCCAGTCGCTCGACCAGGGCGGCCAGATCCCCGCCATGGTCGGCGAGGTCGCACGCTCCAAGTCGCTCGCCGTGGCCCTGCGCCAGGTCGAGGTCAAGGACTCCGAGGGCAACGTCGTGGACCTGAGCGAGTTCATCGGCTCGGACGAAGAGGACGCTGCTGCTGACGCCGCGGCCGCCGCTGCGGGCGAGGACGTCACCGGCATCACCGACGAAGAGGGCATCGAGGTCGTCTCCGAGGACGAGGCAGCAGCCGACAAGGCCTGATCTCCCCGCGGAGCGGCTCACCGAGCTGCCCGAGAAGGCCCCCACCTCCTGACCTTGAGTTCTAGCAGTCGTCGCAACGCCCGACCTTCGGGGATGCGATGGACTTTGAGATCAGACCCCTGCGAGCACCGCAGGGCAGGCGGAAGCT
>NZ_JBHXCQ010000024.1:5542-7488 GCF_042726295.1 Oerskovia sp. NPDC060338 | reverse complement strand
GTCGAGCGTGACGTAGGGGACCACGACCGAGCCTGTGGTCCAGTTCATCACGTGGGCCTGGCTGGTTGCTCCGGAGATGATGTCGTAGGCGTTGCTGTCGGAGGAGTCGGTGTCTCGTTCCGGGTTCGTGTCCGTCCAGTCACCCGCGCCGCCACCGCCGCGATACGCGCCGACGAACGGGGGGCATCCGGTGCCCTGCCAGCATTCTGCGCTGTAGATCGGGCGCACGTTGCCGATACCTTCACCGTCCTCGGCGGCGCTGAACATCGAGACCTGGTAGCCCGCGGTGCGCAGGTCGAGTCCGGTGAGCGCGCTTGCTGGTACTGAGCTGACGATCGTGCCGTTCGGGATGACGGTCAGCTGGACGTCGGCAGTCTTGGTGAGGTCGGCGTCGTAGAGTCCGCCGCCGAACCGAGAGGTGTCGTTGCGGCCGTCTGCCACGAGGGCGTACTGCCAGGGGCCGTCGGCGGAGGTGTTGGTTCCGGGTAGGAGTGGCGCCGGTGTGCTCGAGGACCGGTCGCTGAGGTAGATGTTCACCCGCTGGGTACTCATGCCGCGGCCGCCCCAGGGGTTGTGGATCTCTCCGGCGGTGGAGACCGCGAACCGGATGGTGTCGCCGTCCTCGAACACGTCGAGTCCGGTCAGGTCGAGGCTGCCAGGGTTGAACGCAGCGTCTGAGGGGTAGAGGTAGGTTCCGGGGCCGTTGTCGTCGCCGCTCGGGTCCGTGAGTGAGCCGAGCTTGGTCCCGAACGCGAGCACGTTGAAGCGCTGAGCGTTGATCACGCCGTTGTCGCCCACTGCGGTCACGCGGACGCGGTTGGAGATCTCTTCGAGGGTGACCGTCGTGGAGAACTGCCCGTCAGAGATCTTGGCAGGGGTGTCGATGCCGTTGACCGTGATGGTGACGCTCTTGGCATCTGTTGTTCCGGAGATCGGAAGCGTCCGAGAGGTGGAGGTCTGACCGTCCTGGAGGCCGTTGACGTTCAGTATCGGGGCAGGGCCTGTGGCCTGGTCGTCGCTGGTGGCGTTCCAGCTGTCCCAGGTGTCGGCGTCGAAGTTCAGCCGGCCGAGCTCGCCGGAGGACCAGTTGTCGCCCGCCTTGAGAATCGGGACGGTGCCGACGGTGTAGTTGTGCAGCAGGAGGCCGTTCCCGTCGACGACCTCGTTGCCGAGAGTCACCTTGGTGCCCGTGGAGTCGGCGTGCCGCGTGAGAAGGCTGACCTGCGCGCTTGCGTCGAGCTTGTTCCATTCGTCGATGTGCAGCCCGTCGATCTCCACGTTCTGCGTGTTCGAGAGCGCGAAGGCGCGCACTGCGCAGTTCGTCATCCCCTCGACCCGGGTGTCGACGAACCGCATGTTCTTCACCGCCGTCGTGGTGTCAGCGCGGTCGGTGGCGCCCATGTCTTCCCAGTGGGAGGAGGAGTTGAAGATGCAGGTGTTGTACTTCACGTCCTTCCAGTACATCCGGTTGTGGATGATGTCGGTGTTGGTGACGGTGACGTTCTCGATGTCGCGGGGAGTCCAGCCCCACTGGATGACGGGGCCGTTCTCGTTCTTCCAGATGACGGTGTTCTCTATCGCGACGTCTGAGTGGTACATCTTCAGCACGTCGTCGTTGGCGTGGAAGAACGTGTTCTTCATGCGTCCGCCGTCGTAGAGCTCGATCCCGTCGGTCTGCCAGTACCAGGATCCGACCTGCTTGTAGTTGTCCACGTTCATCTGGAAGTTCTCGACGCCCACCTCCGTCTCGCCCTCGTGGGCGTAGACGACGAACGAGTGGTACGGCGGCTGGTTGATGGTGACGCCTTGCAGGTCCAGGGTCTGCTGCTCGGTGGAGGACTCGAACTGGAGCATCTTGACGCAGGTGACGTGGCAGTTGTCGTTGACGTTGTGCTGATATCCGCTCGAGGTGTCGGCCTCGTAGACGTACTGCTCGCCGGAGAGAC
>NZ_JBHXCQ010000024.1:0-5445 GCF_042726295.1 Oerskovia sp. NPDC060338 | reverse complement strand
GGACGGAGCCGGACGCCTCTGTGGGGACTGTGCGCTCTTCCTCGGCCGGGGAGAGCTTGGGGTTGGCGAAGACGAGCATCGAGTTCTGGGGCTCGGTGCTGATCGCGCGGTTGCCGTCCGGATCGGTCGTGAGAACACCGCTGGCGCCAGACATGTCGTTGTACGCCGTGATCAGCTGCGGGTCGAACTCGACGGAGAACCGGTAGCCGTCTTCGCTGAAGGGGACCTTGACGCGGATCGTCGAGGCGTCGACGAGCTCCTTCTCGAGCCCGAGATCGGTCGGTCGAACGGTGACCTGGTCGGCCGACGTGATCGTCTGCCCTGTCCTGAGGGTGACTTCGACCCACACGTCAGTGGAGTACTCGAAGCTCGACCAGCTCATGGTCAGGTCTGCCGCAGAGGAGAACTCGGCACCGTCCTCTTCGGTGTAGCCGATCTTGTCGTTGCCGCTGCGAGGGACGCTCATGTACACGAACGAGTCGTACGAGGAGTCCGGGTCGGACGACGCAGTCACCCTCGCGTCGTAGAACGCCGACTGGCGGACCTGGCCGTCATCGATCGGGTCTGTCGTAGGGGCGGCGTCGTCGTGCCACCAGGTACGCAGCTCGGCGGAGTCTGCGATGTGCGGCTCGCCTGCCGCGACCGGGGTGGGGTCTGGTGTGGTCGGTCGGGGGATCGCTGCCGAGTGTGGGGCGAGCAGTAGGCCGGCGAGCAGAGCGACGGCAGCTGCGGATGCCGTCGCCGTGACTCGCGGTCTTGGGGCAGGATGCATGGTGGTTCCGTTCTCTGGTGGGTCGGGTGAGGCGTTCGGTCGTGCTCGTGCTCCCGACGGAGCCGTATGCCCGCGGTGCGGGCGGCCGGTGGCGTGGGCACGGCAATGCCCGCGCCACCGATGGTCACCGGGCGGTGGTCAGGTGCCGGTGGTGTTGTGGTCGGGTCTCATGTGCTCCTCCTTGAGCGGGTCATCGACGGTGATGAGGGTGTGAGGGATCGCCGCGCGTCCCTCGAGGAGAGCGCGGGTCGGGGTCATCGGGTCAGTAGCGGGGCAGTTCGGACAGGACGGCGCGTTGAATGGCGACGGCAGCGGCGCCTCGCGCCCACAACGTCGGGTCGTCGTCGAGGATCCGTAGGTCCAGGGGTGAGGCCTCGGGCTGACGTGCCTGGGTGATGCCGGCCAGGAGGCTCTGTTCGCTCACCCGTGCCAGCTGGATACCTTCTCCCGTCAGGATGATGCGCTCGGGCTGGGCGATGTTCGCCACGGCGGCTATCAGGGTGCCGAACGCGTGCGCCGCGCCCCCGACGATCCGTTCAGCGGTGGGATCGCCTGCAGCGGCGAGGTCGAGCACCTCGTCGTAGGCGACAGGGCGTCCCAGGAGCATGGAGACCTGGGAGTGGATGGCGTCGGTCGTCAGGAGTGCGTCCGCGCAGCCGCGGTGTCCTTCGCCGCATACAGGACCCAGCGGGTCGAGTGGGAAGTGGCCGAGCAGGCCGAGTCCTGAGTCCGGTCCGGTCACGAGGCGGTCGTGGATGACCAGGCCGCCGCCGACTCCCGCACCGATGGTCAGGGCGGCGAAGTTGTGTACGTCGCGTCCGTCGCCGAACCAGTGCTCGGCCTCCATCAGTGCGTCGAGGTCGTTGGAGACAGCCACGGGCAGGTGCGTGCGTTCCGAGAGCGCCCTGCCGAGATCGATGTCACGCCAGTGGAGGAACGGGGCCCGCCGCACGAGCGTGAAGTCTCGCACGACCCCGCCCAGTCCGACCCCCACGGCGGAGGGGGCGTGTTCGGCCGACAGGTCGACGACGACATCTGTCAGGACCTGTGCAACGTCTGCCGGCACCCGCGAGGTGATCTCTCGTGTGCAGGTCGCGAGGATGTTCGCCCGCAGGTCGGTCAGGACACCGTATGCGCGAAAGCCGGTGAGCTTGATGCCGACGAACTGTTGGCGACTCGGGTCGACGTCGAGCGGTTGGAGCGGTCGTCCGCTGCTCCGCGCGGTGGTCTCGGGGACCTCACGAAGCACGCCGCTGTCGACCAGCGGCTTGGTGATGCGGGTCAGGCTCGCGGTGGACAGGTCGAGCCGTCGAGCGAGCTCGGTGCGTGCCAGGGGCCCATGGACGAGCACTTCGAGCGCCACGCGGCGCGAACTGGGGGACAACGGCGTCCAGGGTGATGCGGAGTCGAGCACCAGCGCTCCTCACTGAGTCGGATACTGGAGATAGTACCGCCACGAAACTTGAAGGCAACCCCCGCTGCGTGACGGAACTGTGATCTTCCGCGACTTGACGCCAGGTTGAGCCCTGGTAGTTAATGTTGCCACGAAGAAAACCTTCGTCACGGATCGAGGGCGATCCTGGGCAGCGTCGGTGACGCCTGCTTGGCCCGAGAACTGGACGACGACGTAGTCGACTCAGGAGGAAGTGGAATGCGGAAGCACATGGCGGTGCTGGCGGCTGGTTCGCTCGTTCTCGCGTTGGGCCTTGCTGGCTGCGCGAGCGAGGGAGGGAGCGGCGAGGCCGAGAATGGCAAGACGCTCAAGGTGTGGTGGTGGGAGAACGACGACAGCGCCTTGGCCCAGTCCTGGAACAAGGCGATCGACATCTTCGAGGAGGAGCACCCGGGGGTCGAGGTCCAGTTCGAGCTCAAGACGTACGAGCAGATGCAGCAGTCCGGACAGCTCATCCTGGACTCGAACGACGCCCCGGACGTGCTCGAGTACCTCAAGGGGAACGCCACTGCTGGTGTGGTCTCCAAGGCAGGGCTGCTCACCGACCTGACCGATGTTGCCGCCGAGCGCGGCTGGGCGGTCGACAACACCGCACAGGACGTTGGCCTGTACGAGAACGGGACGATGGGTTCTGGTCAGCGGTACGGAGTCACGAACTACGGCGAGTACGTCGGGATGTGGTTCAACCAGGACATGCTCGCCGCGCAGGGCGCACAGGTCCCCGAGACCCTCGATGAGCTCGAGGCAGTGATGCAGACGTTCGTCGACGCCGGTATCACCCCGCTGGCGCTCGGCTCTGCCGACTACCCAGGCCCGCACCTCCTCTACGCGCTCGCCCTTGCGCACATGGATGCCGACTCGCTCGCCGCCTACCAGAAGTTCGATGGCGAGCCGGACTGGGCCGCGTGGCAGAAGGCCGCGACCACCTTCGCTGACTGGGTCGACAAGGGCTATGTCAGCACCGACTCGACCGGCATCCCCGCGCAGGACTCGGGCAATGCCTTCGCTGCAGGCAAGTACCCGCTCTTCTACTCGGGCACCTGGTGGGCGGGCCCCTTCGCGAGCGACATCGCCGACTTCGAGTGGGACCAGTTCCTGTTTCCAGGCAACGACCTGCACCCGGGCTCGGGCGGCAACTTGTGGGTCGTGCCGTCCAAGGCGAAGAACAAGGAACTCGCGTACGACTTCATCGAGATCACCCAGCGCCCCGAGGTGCAGAACGAGCTCGGGAATCTCGGTGGGGTTCCGGTCGCCGCCGAAGAGGGCGGGGTGAGCGAGCCGGTCGGCGCGGTCGTCACCGCACGTTTCAACGAGCTGCTCTCGGGAGACGGCGGGACCCTCGCCTGGTACCCGGACTGGCCCGTCCCGGGACTCAACGACGTGTTCATCGCTCAGACCTCGGACCTGGTCCAGGGCAACGTCGAACCTGCGCAGGTGGCATCGAACATCCAGGCCGCCTACGACGCCGGCAAGCCCCAGGGCTGATCCGGTCCGCACTCCGTGCGGCGGCGCGGGCTCAGCCCGCGCCGCCGCGTCACGAAGGACTCGCACATGACCTCACTGACCGGCACGCCCACGCGCCGCCGCCGCGTCGTCTCAGAATCACCCGCCGGGTACTGGTGGTACATCGTCCCGGGAGCGATCGGCTTCCTCGCGGTGGTCCTGATCCCCTTCGGGATGAACGCCTACTACAGCCTGACCACCTGGAGCGGGGTCGGTGACCCGCAGTTCGTCGGGTTCGACAACTACACCCAGCTCATGGCGGACGCGACGTTCTGGACATCGTTCCGCAACAGCGTCTTCTTCATCTTCGCCATGGCGGTGATTCCCACTGCCATCGGTGTGGTCGTCGCCGCCGTCCTGTTCGACTTCATCGCGCCGCGGTTCGGTGCACGCACCTCAAGCCTGCTTCGCGCCCTGTTCTACCTGCCGCAGATCTTGCCGATCGCAGTGGCTGGCGTCCTGTGGAAGTGGATGTACCAGCCCGAGTACGGGGTCATCAACACGATGCTCAGCGCGGTCGGTCTCGACGGGTTGCGCCAGAACTGGCTCGGGGACTCCGACCTGGCGATCTACTCGGTGATGAACGTGCTGATCTGGCTGCAGATCGGCTACACCGTCGTGCTGTTCATGGCGGGGCTCTCACGCGTGGACCCCGCTCTGCACGAGGCCGCCGAGCTGGACGGTGCAGGTTGGTGGCAGCGGTTCCGCATGATCACTCTCGTCCAGCTGCGCCCCGAGATCTCCGTCGTGCTCATCACGACGTCGGTCGCGGCGCTGAAGGTCTTCGCCCCGATCTATGTCCTGACCAAGGGCGGCCCAGGGACGAGCACGATCGTGCCGGCCTACTTCTCCTTCACCAACTTCTTCACCACCACCCGAGTCGGGTACGGCGCCGCGGTAGCCACCGTCCTGGCACTGCTCGTGACGATCATCGCGGTCGCCCTGCTGCGCTACCAGACACGTACAACGGAAGGGTTCGACGAATGAGCGTCAACCTCGCGCCCGACACGGTCGCATCTGGACCTGCGGACCTCGGTCCGGCGCCGCTCCGCACACGCGGTGGTGCACGCAGCCGACGCCGAGTCAGTGGCTGGGTCGTCCTCGTCGTCGTCGCGGTGATCGCCGTGCTCATGGTCTTCCCGTTCTGGATCGCGCTGATCAACGGGTTCAAGCCCTCCGACCAGTACCTCGCAGGTGGACCGGTGTCGATCCCGACCGAGCTCGACTTCTCGTCGCTCGTCGACTTCTGGCACCAGGTCGACTTCAACCGCAAGCTGCTCAACAGCGTGGTGATCGCCGGCAGCGTGGCGCTCATCGCCGCAGCCCTGTCGATGTTGAGCTCGTTCGCCATCGGGATCGGCCGGATCAAGGGTCGCGTCTGGCTCCTGGCGGTGTTCATGGTCGCCTTCACGATCCCGCAGGAAGCGCTCGTCTACCCCCTGTTCGTCCTGACCCGAGACCTCGGGCTCTACGACACGCTCCTGGGCGTCATCATCATCCTCGCCGTCCTTCAGAGCGCTTTCGGGACGTACATGCTCTCCTCGGTGCTGGGCGCATTCCCCAAGGAAGTCCTCGAAGCCGCGAGACTCGACGGGGCCAGCAGGCGCCAGGTCCTGGGGCGGATCGTCTTTCCCCTCACGCGCCCGATGCTCTCGGTGCTGGTCACCTTCTTCTTCATCTGGACCTGGAACGACTTCTTCCTGCCACTCATCCTCCT
>NZ_JBHXCQ010000023.1:0-7500 GCF_042726295.1 Oerskovia sp. NPDC060338 | reverse complement strand
AACACTTAGCACTCATCGTTTACGGCGTGGACTACCAGGGTATCTAATCCTGTTCGCTCCCCACGCTTTCGCGCCTCAGTGTCAGTTACAGACCAGAAAGTCGCCTTCGCCACTGGTGTTCCTCCAAATCTCTACGCATTTCACCGCTACACTTGGAATTCCACTTTCCTCTTCTGCACTCAAGTTCCCCAGTTTCCAATGACCCTCCACGGTTGAGCCGTGGGCTTTCACATCAGACTTAAGGAACCACCTGCGCGCGCTTTACGCCCAATAATTCCGGACAACGCTTGCCACCTACGTATTACCGCGGCTGCTGGCACGTAGTTAGCCGTGGCTTTCTGGTTAGGTACCGTCAAGGTGCCGCCTAGTTAACGGCACTTGTTCTTCCCTAACAACAGAGCTTTACGACCCGAAGGCCTTCTTCGCTCACGCGGCGTTGCTCCGTCAGACTTTCGTCCATTGCGGAAGATTCCCTACTGCTGCCTCCCGTAGGAGTCTGGGCCGTGTCTCAGTCCCAGTGTGGCCGATCACCCTCTCAGGTCGGCTACGCATCGTGGCCTTGGTGAGCCATTACCTCACCAACTAGCTAATGCGCCGCGGGCCCATCTGTAAGTGGTAGCCGAAGCCACCTTTTATGTCTGAACCATGCGGTTCAAACAAGCATCCGGTATTAGCTCCGGTTTCCCGAAGTTATCCCAGTCTTACAGGCAGGTTGCCCACGTGTTACTCACCCGTCCGCCGCTAACTTCAGGGAGCAAGCTCCCATCCATTCGCTCGACTTGCATGTATTAGGCACGCCGCCAGCGTTCGTCCTGAGCCAGGATCAAACTCTCCGAAGAAATGTTTGACTTGCTCATTTGCTTTTAGAGTGTGTGCTCACTATTTTAAAACGTTGGCGCTTAGTTTTGTTCAGTTTTCAAAGAGCAATCACTTTAACAACTTAATCATCATATCACGAAGTTGAGTAGTTGTCAACTTCTGCGAAGAATGTTAGTTATTTTTAAAATCGCTATTTCTTAGCGACTACCTAATCTTACTACTATTTCAATAAGACGTCAATAGTTTTTTTCAAGAACATGTTCGATCTTGTTTTTACTGCTCTATCAATAATTTCTAAGATCAAAAATGCCTTGCTTGCTAAATAAGCAACTCCCTTATGATAAAAGAGTTTACACATGATGTCAATGATTTTTTTAGCAAGTTACTTTATGTATGATTCTGTAGACGACCGTACATTCATTTCCTTGATTTCATTGACTTCCTTCGTTTTTAATCCTTATAATGAAGATAAATACATAAAATCATACATTCAAGTATCCGTTTTATAAGGGCTCGCAACCTTTTCGGAACGTCTTGAAAAAGAAGGGGACACAATTATGAACCCTATTAAGAACGTGCAGCCCATTCGGAACCAGCAGCAGCTGGAAGATATGAAGTGGGCGCTTAAACGCCATTGTTCGGAACGTGATTACATTCTGTTTGTCCTTGGCTGTGAAACCGGGCTGCGAGTTGGAGATCTTTTACGACTCAAAACCAAACAGATTCTGAATTTGAAAGGAAAGTACACGAAGATACTGCGCATCAAAGAGGGAAAAACACAAAAAATCAGGGAGATGTACCTTGAAAACTGTTTTCAGGAAGTCTACGGCTATGCCGTCAATGTGGACAGTGAGTGGCTTTTTCCATCCCGGAAGGGGGACGGCGCCATCACGCCGACCCAGGCATACCGGCAGTTAAATAAGGCCGCCGACTTTGCTGGTGTCGACCATGTCGGCAACCATACCCTGCGGAAAACGTTCGGATACTGGTTTTACAAAGCGACAAAGGACATTGCGATGCTGCAGGGAATCCTGCACCATTCGGACCCTTCGATTACCCTGAGGTATATCGGCATCACAGAAGAAGAAACCAATAATGTCTTGAAAACCTTCAGTGTGTTTAAATAACGGTTCCGAACGAAGGAGCAGTCTTTGACTGTTCTTTTTTTTTACTTCCGAAAGACCCTCGTTATCAGACGTCCATAAAGGCTGTTTTTAGAGGTTTGAACTCCCTATCTTTATTTTCCTATTCGGAAAAAAATCAAACAGCTTAGAAAGGCAAATACAAAGCTTAAACAGCGTATTTTTTAAAAACCTCTTGGTGAATCATACACTTTTATGCCTGTTTTTCATTTTTCCTTTTCGGAACCCTCGAATCCTACATCTGTAGCTTTATCTACTTTCATTTTTCTCTTTTTCTTTTTCTAAAGCATTTATTTTCTCTTAACTCACATCTTGCCTGACTGTTCACATCAAGACAGAAAACTTTCCCTACCGGCCGGCGATATCTTTAGAGTGCCAGAAGACCTCAGCATTCCAAAAGGTACGTTGGCAGGGTGAGGTCTTCTGGCGTTTACGAAAAAGAATGAGCCGGCCGGTATCCTGAATATGTATAAGATCATGCTAGAAATAAGACAGAAATAAAGCCAGACATTGAATTCTTTATAATTTCTCTCTTTTTATCGCTCTATCAGAGGTGTAAAGACAGATCATTAAAACCTTTTAAAAAAATAATAGTCTTTAACCTTTGATACACAAATTAGTGTTTTGAACTTACTCTATCTTAAAGTTTTCAGAATTTTCACAACAAAAAACCCCCTGTTGTGTTTGTTTTACTAATATTGTTTTAATTGTTTTACATTGTTTTAATTGTTTTCGGAGGCCTCAAACCATTGGTATGACTGGCCTCAAGACCTCTAACTATAACATTTTTGGTGCGAACTATAACATTTTTGGTGCGAACTATAACATTTTTGGTGCGAACTATAACATTTTTGGTGCCTGAACTATAACATTTTTGGTGCGAACTATAACATTTTTGGTGCGAACTATAACATTTTTGGTGCGAATTATAACAAAAAAATCCTTTTGTTATCGATGGATTTTTGTCATAATGAAGAAGCTCGAAAGGGAGGAAATTGTGATGAAAATTTTAGAAAAAAACGAAACACAGAACAACCATTTGGTGACTAAGTCGAATATGCTCATTGAAGCAAATTATAAATTAGGCGTGGTAGAACAAAAAATCATCCTTTGTCTGGCGAGCCATATTACACCTGCAGATTCAGATTTCAAAACCTACACCCTGCCTATTCAGGAATTTTCAGATCTCCTAAGCTTAAAAGGAACACCCAAATATACAGAACTGAAGCAGATTACGAAGGATTTGATGAAGAAGGTATTTGAAGTGCGGATTAAAAAAAAGGTCATACAGGTTTCGTGGCTCAGCTATGTAGCGTATAACGAAACGGAAGGAACTGTAGACATAAGGTTTGATCCCTTCCTGCGGCCGTACCTGCTTCAGCTGAAAAGGGAATTCACAAGCTACAAACTTGAGAATGTGGTGAAGCTGAAAAGCTCCTACGCCATAAGGATATATGAATTACTGAAGCAATATGAAAGACTGAAGGAAAGATCCTTTTACCTGAAGGACCTGCGCAAAATGCTCGGGGCTGAGGATATCTATCCTGCATACGGAAACTTTAAGCAGCGTGTTCTTGTACCAGCCCAGAAGGAATTGAAGGCTAAAACGGATATATCCTTTGAAATAGAAGAAATCAGGACAGGACGAAGAGTGGATAAAATCAAATTTTTCATTACTTCAGGAAGCAATGGAAAACCTGATCAATTGGACCTGCTTCAAAATCATTTGCAGGAATTTGCCGATACGTTTATAGAGAAAGTGAAAAAACTCGGCTTAAAGATGGGGGTAAGGTTAACGGACGAAGTCATTCTTTCATGGGAAAAGCATGGACAGGACAATGTAATGAGCCTCCTGGAGAAAATACAGGACCGCAAGGACATCGAAAACCCCGTCGGATACATAACCAAGGTCTTAAAGGCAGCAAACAAGGATAATGATGAATCAGAAGACATCCTTATACGCTTAGTATCTGACTTCAGAAAATCAAAAGAAGTACTGCCTGCTTGGTATATACGGGAAAAGTCCATTGAAAAAATGGAGGAAGTACTGAAATTGGATCATGAATCAGCAGCAGTTACATTTGAAGAAATTAAAGAAGAATTATTTGAAGTTCTGCAAATTCAGGAGCCGGAGGCTGAAAGTGATTCAGTAGAGGAGCTAGAAAAGCGCAAGCGTAAGTTCGAAAAGCAACTTAAGAAATTAAAAAAAGGCACCCATTAATGAGTGCCTTTTTTAATTGGATGACAAAGGCATCGTATAAAATAAGAAGAAAACAACGTTAGAAGAAAGGAAGAAAAGAAGAAAAGAAGAAAACAACGTTAGAAGAAAAAAATAAAAGAAGAAAGGGTGATAAAGGGATGGCGATTACTATTACAATGGGAATTCAAAAGGGAGGCTGCGGAAAATCCACCACAACCGGCATTCTCGCGCACTTGTTGAGCAGAAATGGATATAGGGTCCTTGCAGTGGATATGGACTCACAGGGCAACCTTACAGAGCTTCTGTCTGAGCAGCCTTCAAATGAGTATATGGGCAAGTCCGTGCTGGAAGCGATGCAGGAAGATAATGTTGAGGGCTACATACTGAATATCAACGATCACCTCGATCTTCTGCCTGCCAACAACTTTTTGGCAACTTTCCCGCGCTGGCTGTATACGGGAAAAACATATAAAGGCGATACGATCCCTTTTAGCGGGAATCCAAGTTCTGTCTTAGATCATGCTTTGAAGTCCGTCAGGGACAGATACGATTTTATCGTTATTGATACTCCTCCCTCCTTAAGCGAACAGACAACAAATGCACTGTGTGCCAGTGAATACGTGGTTGTTTTATTCGAATGTTCAAATTGGTGCTATTCAGCTATCCCGAATTTCATGGATTCTATCCATGGAGCCAATGAATTCGGAAAGAGAAATACTCAGGCGATCGGCGTGCTGCGCACGATGAATGATGTAAGGCGAAGCGATGCCAAGGCCTTTAATGAACTAATTGCGGAAGATTACCCGGACCTGGTATTTGATACGGTGATTACCAGGAAGGCGCCTGTTGGCAGATTATCTCTGTATGGATTTAACCAGAACGCTGAACTGCGGCAGGCATTGGGACAATACGAAGGATTCTATAAGGAGTTGATCAGCCGTGTCGAAGGTAAATGACATCAAGAGTAAAATGCGCAGTCAAAAGCACATTAGCCCCAGTTTTGCCTTGAACGAAGAAGTATTACCGGAAGAAACCAAGGAACGTTTAAACAGTGGAAAAAAAGAAGAAAAGAAGAAAGACCGAAAACGGGTATCCTTCGATCTAAGAACGGACCTTCATAAAGAACTGAAAATGCAGTCGCTGCTTCAGGAAAAGAACATTTATCTATTGATCGAGGAAGCATTGGAACAGTATCTTAAATGAACACGATAAAAAAGAAATACCCGAATAACTGGGTATTTCTTTTTTATCAATCAAATGTATTTTGAATAGCTGCATCAAGTCCCTGTCCGGATTCTTTGATATAGCGTTTAGTCATATTTAAATCCTTATGGCCGACCAGCTTTGAGACGGTTTGAATCTCAATTCCTTTATCGATAAGATTCTGGCAAAAAGTATGTCTCAACTTGTGCGGGCTCACATCGTACTTGCTCAGCATATATTGAACCGCCCTCGGTGTCATACGCTGGTTAACACTGGATAAGAAGACTGCTTCATTCTCGGCCTTCAGAGAGTCTTTATAACGCTTAATATGCTCACTGGCAGCTCTTGATAGGGGGATAACCCGTTCAATCTCGCCTTTTGAATCCCGGATAAGAATAGATTCTCTTTCACCGTCTTTTTTTATATCGGTGTGATTTAATTCACAAAGCTCGGAGACCCGAATCCCGGTATGAAGAAGAACATAAACAATAGCAATGTTCCGCACATTTCCTTCGTCTTCCACTTCTTTTATTAGTGCTGACTGTTCAGCTGGCTCCAGTGACTCTGGTGGTTCATCCTTCTTTTCCTTGGCTTTGCGGTCAATGTTGGCCATAATCTCTGGTTTGTTAAGAAACCGGGAAAATACAGTGATGGCTGTATAATGCTTTTCGATTGTTCCGGCACTTTTATTGGAATCGTCCATATAATCAAGATAGGCCTGCACATGGGTCGATTCAATCTCTTCTATTTCTTCTTTCATCCATTGAAAAAATTGAGAGAGAACACCTACATATGTTTTAGCCGTACTGTCTGATTTATTTTGATCCATTAACCATTCAGCAAAAGAATGAAGGATTTGGTCAGTATTTCGGATTTCTTCTTTATTCATCAAAAATCCTCCCGCCTAGAGTTCATCCAAACGCTTCAGATGAAAAAATATACAAAAAAACCTTAGGAAAAATCCTAAGGTTTTTTTGAAAAGAGATAGGATTTTGAACCTGCATTCTTCGGGTTATGAATCCTAAAACTAGAAATTGCTTGGCGGCGTCCTACTCTCACAGGGGGAAACCCCCGACTACCATCGGCGCTGAAGAGCTTAACTTCCGTGTTCGGCATGGGAACGGGTGTGACCTCTTCGCTATCGCCACCAAACTATGAGGAACGTTGTTCCTTCAAAACTAGATAATAGAAGAAGTAAATTCTGCACGTCATTTTGGTTAAGTCCTCGATCGATTAGTATCTGTCAGCTCCATGTGTCGCCACACTTCCACCTCAGACCTATCAACCTGATCATCTTTCAGGGATCTTACTTCCTTGCGGAATGGGAAATCTCATCTTGAGGGGGGCTTCATGCTTAGATGCTTTCAGCACTTATCCCGTCCGCACGTAGCTACCCAGCTATGCCTTTGGCAAGACAACTGGTACACCAGCGGTGCGTCCATCCCGGTCCTCTCGTACTAAGGACAGCTCCTCTCAAATTTCCTGCGCCCACGACGGATAGGGACCGAACTGTCTCACGACGTTCTGAACCCAGCTCGCGTACCGCTTTAATGGGCGAACAGCCCAACCCTTGGGACCGACTACAGCCCCAGGATGCGATGAGCCGACATCGAGGTGCCAAACCTCCCCGTCGATGTGGACTCTTGGGGGAGATAAGCCTGTTATCCCCGGGGTAGCTTTTATCCGTTGAGCGATGGCCCTTCCATGCGGAACCACCGGATCACTAAGCCCGACTTTCGTCCCTGCTCGACTTGTAGGTCTCGCAGTCAAGCTCCCTTGTGCCTTTACACTCTGCGAATGATTTCCAACCATTCTGAGGGAACCTTTGGGCGCCTCCGTTACTCTTTAGGAGGCGACCGCCCCAGTCAAACTGCCCACCTGACACTGTCTCCCGCCCCGATCAGGGGCGCGGGTTAGAATTTCAATACAGCCAGGGTAGTATCCCACCGACGCCTCCACCGAAGCTGGCGCTCCGGCTTCTCAGGCTCCTACCTATCCTGTACAAGCTGTACCAAAATTCAATATCAGGCTGCAGTAAAGCTCCACGGGGTCTTTCCGTCCTGTCGCGGGTAACCTGCATCTTCACAGGTACTATAATTTCACCGAGTCTCTCGTTGAGACAGTGCCCAGATCGTT
>NZ_JBHXCQ010000022.1:0-45602 GCF_042726295.1 Oerskovia sp. NPDC060338 | reverse complement strand
CATCACTCCTGTGAACAGTACGGGCCCGGCCGCTAGAGCGGCCGGGCCCGTACCATCAACGCCGAACGTGTTGCGACCACCGCTGGAATCCGCCCTGGTGGGGGCGTTTCTGGCGTGTGCTGGCGCACCTCCTGGAAGGGCGCGTGCCCCGCGCACGCCAGCGTTGACCCAACGCTGCTTGGCGGCCACGGTCATGGGAGTACGGCCTAGCCACCGCCACCAACGCTAGCGTCGAGCCCGGGCGACGAGAAGAGGCGAGGTGGTTTCTCACCCCGATTCGGCGGGCGCCATGTGGTCTGGTGGCAAGGGGGTCTCGAAGAACAGGTCCAGTTCGCCTGGCGTCGTTGAGCCCACCTCTATGCGCTCCATGAGTTGGCGCGCAAGGTCGCGCAGCGACACATTCGTAAGGTAGGAATGTTGGCGCAGGACGTCAAAGGCCTCGTCTTCGCTCATCCCATAGACCGTCACGACTGCACCCTTTGCATGCTCGATCACGCCCCGGCTCGCCGCAGATGCCCTGATCGACGCGTCGGCTTCGCGCCGAGCGAGGCGGCGTTGGGTAATGGTTAGGTCCACGAAGTACCCTGAAACTTGAAGCACCTCCTTTGTCTCACTGTCCTTGCGGCCGCGGCCCACGACGCCGAGAGTGCGGCTGTGCCCATGCGCGTCGATGATGCGGTGCACGCACGCGAAGGGGTGACCAGCGGCACATGCCTGCTCAAGGACAGACTCCACCCGCGAACGGTCATCAGGATGCTTGTGCTCAAGCATCAGCTCGGAAACACCACCGGCTTCTTCGACGGCGTCGACGGCGGCGGGCTCGTCGCGATCTACACCTCGACCGAGGGCGGCGAGGCACAGAGTCTGGCCTACAGCGCGGACCGGGGGCGCACCTGGCAGCGCTACACGGACAACCCCGTCATCGCCAACGACGGTCGCACCGACTTCCGAGACCCCAAGGTGTTCTGGCACGAGGCCACGCACTCGTGGGTGATGGTGGTTTCCGTCGGCGGCGCCGTCGACCTCTATGCCTCCCCCGACCTGAAGCAGTGGCGTTACCTGAGCACGTTCGGCGAAGGCCAGGGCCTGCACGCCGCCGTCTGGGAGTGCCCCGACCTGTTTCCGCTCAACCTGGACGACAACCCCGCAAACCAACGCTGGGTCCTCACAGTGAGCGTCGGCGACAACGCGGAGACGAACGGATCGACCGCCCAGAACTTCGTCGGCACCTTCGACGGGACAACATTCGTCCGCGACCCCGCCACTCCCCCGGAGATGGTGCAGATCACCGACTTCGGACAAGACTTCTACGCCGCGCAGACATTCGAGCATGCCCCGGACGGGCGCCGGATCTGGATGGGCTGGATGGGCAACTGGCGGTACCCGTACTCGGCCCCAACTCAAGCGTGGCAGAACGCCATGAGCATCCCCCGTGAGCTCTCGCTGCGCACCGTGGAAGGTCTCGCGACGCTGATCCAGGCGCCGGTCGAGGAGCTCGCCGAGCTGCGTGAGGACCCCTTCACCGTCGAGGAGCTGGTCGTGGAGGGCGACACACCGCTCGATATCACGAGCACGACGTTCGAGCTCACGACCGAGATCGAGGTCGGCGACTCCGACGAGGTGGGCCTACGCGTGCGCGAGAAGCGCGCGGGCGACGGATCGGTCACCCAGGCCACCGTGATCGGGCTCGACCTGAGCTCCGGGGAGCTCTTCCTGGACCGCACCCAGGGCGGGCTCGCGACGGTCGCCACGAGGGATGGAGGAACGTTCGACTTCGCACTGCGACGCACGACGGCGTTCTCGCCCCAGGACGGGGTCGTCCGACTGCACGTGTTCGTCGACGAGTCCTCGGTCGAGGTCTTCGTCGACGACGGCGAACTCACTGGGACGCTGCTCACGTTCCCGGCAGCCGACGCGGACGGCCTATCGATCTACTCGACCGGAGGGACGGCGACCGTCCGCAAGCTCACTGTCCACCCCTTGCGCTCGATCTGGCGATGAACAGGAGGCCGTGGACGCCCCTCCGGGGCCAACCACCGTTCTCAGGCGGCCACATGGAATGTCCGTCGTAACGATCGCCGAAAGTGGGCTACAGCGACCGAGGGGAAGCGGACCCTACACCCGAAGTGTGCTGTTTCATTCACGCTGTCACGACATACCACCCGACCCGCCTACCCACTGAAGCCCAAAGGCGTGTCTCGTTTGGCTCCAGCCAGCGGTGCGGGAAACGACGCAGAAAGAGCCGTCGATGGCGCGCTCGTGCCCGGGCAGCTCGTTGGTTCGAACTGCCCGGGCACGACATCTTGCGTGTCAGGTTACGCAGTCAAGCGCTTCGTACGGGACGGTCCACGTGCGCGGCGCTGGGCCCGTGCCGGCCCCAGGTTCACGCTGCAGGGTTCCGACCACGGTTGCCGCGCCCGCCGTAACGGCCGCCTTCCTCGTAGCGAAGGACTGGTGAACAAGCTTCTGCGGGGCAACAACCGCTGTGCGGGACCCGAAAGGCGTCGCAAGGCGCACTTCGAGTGGTTCCGCCGTCGTGTTCCGAGCCGTCACTGAGATGGCGACGCGACCGGAGATGCACTGAGCCTGAGCCTTGATGTCCAGATCGACTGGATTGACCAGGTGGACACTCTGGCGGATGGGCGTCACGGTCATGCTGCGGAGTTCTGCCTCACCGCCCTCCGCGAAGAGGGAGACGCCGAGTGAGGACCTGTCAGGGAAGATCTGGTCCGTGATGGTGCGGGTTCCACGGCTCGTGAAGACCTCAACTGAGGCCCGATCGACGTAGAGCTGCATGTGCACGGTCCCGTCTTCGTCTCTGCTGACGGGCATCGAAGATACCGAGGCGAAGTCGTCGTGGAAGTCAACAGCACCGGATCTGGTTCGGTCCACGAAGACTCTCTTCGAACGCGCGTCGTATCCGACGACCGTTCCTTCACTGTCTCGTCCGCCCCCCGCTCCCGCCCCGCCAGCGACAGTGAAGCCGTCAGACGCTCGAACGACGAGCCCCGACCTGACTGCCGTACCCGGGTCGATGACAACATCGAGCCGGAGCATGTCCCCCTGCACGTCCAGGGGGTGAGTGGCCTCGGTGATCGCGCCTGGCGGGACCGTGATCGCTTCACCGTTCAGCGTGTCCAGCTGGTCGACTGGGCGCTGAGTGAGCACGATGCCATCTTCGGTGTCCGTAAGCGCTACTTCCCTGGGAAGTGCCATGGCTGAGCGCCATGGTGTGGTGGGGACGGCTCCTGCATAGTTCCAGTTGTTCATCCAGCCCACCATGTATCGGCGACCGTCGGGGACGTTGTCGAACGACACGGTCGCGTAGTAGTCACGCCCCCAGTCCAGCCAGCCGTACTGCTCCGCGGTGGGGGTAACGGGCTCGTCAGTGAGAGTGAAACGATCAGCGAGGATGTGTCCCCAGCTGAGTCGGTTGTTGTCCACGACCCGCAGGGTGGCTTCGCGACCGACCAGGTCAGCCACGTCCCAGCTCGTCCAGTCGAGGTGCTCGCTGTCATTCCCGGTCGCTGTGCGTACGACTTCTCCGTCCACGACGAGATTGACGGTTGTCTCGTCAGAGCGCGGTGTCGCCGCCTGATTTCCTAGAACGACGTGGTCGAGGGTTAGGTGACCCCAGCCACCGGTCGCCTCGTCAACGATCCGGAGTTGAGCCTGCTTCCCTCGAAGGTCTGAGACGTCCCATGAACGCCAGTTCAGGGCTCCTGCCGCCGGGCCCGTGAGGTGTCGAACCACCTCCCCCTCTACAAGGAGCTGCACCTGAAGGACCTGCGAGTCCGCGTCCGATCGCTGGCCGCCCCCGACAAGCATGCTCAGGTGGTCTGCATCGATTTCGAATGCCGGCGACGTGAGGGTCCCGACGTTGTCGTCACCCTTCGGCCCACCTTCCCACGTGTTCAGGCGCTTGCCGCCTATCACGTAGTCGCCGCCGCTCGTCGAAGGGCTGCGGGTGGCGGCCAGGTCGCCTGTGCCGGTCCAGCCCAGATCGGCGAGCGTGCTTGCCTCCGCCACCTCAAAGCCCTGCCAGAGCAGTGCCCCAGATGGCGGCTCGTTGCCCAGCTGGCCCCCTGGGACGTGCGGGTGCTTACCTCCACCTACGAGGAACCCCAGGTACTCACGGTCGATCACGAAGGGCGGGGACTCAACGCTTCCCACCGGCCAGTCACCTCCGACGAACGAGTTGACGAGTCCAGTCCCGTCGAAGCCCGTGACCACCGACTGTCCCTCAACCTGTCCGGTGGGAGGCGTGATCCCAAACGGTCCCGAAAGCTCGTTGCCGGGCTCATTCCGGACAGTCCAGCCGTCCCACGAGCCGTCAAACGCGCCCACTACCTGTCCCTGTGGTGGTTCAGACGAGGCCACTATGCTCTCGGACGTGAAGGTGACGCCATCGAAGTCACCGACGAAGTACTGTCCGCCCGAACCGCCACCGATCGCTCCCGGGTTGAGGTTCATCACCAGGACCCATCGGGTGTTGTCTGGGTTGCCGTCGATGGGGAGCTCGAAGAGGTCGGGGCATTCCCAGATACCGCCGACAGAGTTGGCGGGTCCGAAGGTGGAGAGATAGTCCCAGGAGCGGAGGTCGTCTGAACGGTAGAGAACGGCCTGGTGGTCGGTGGCTTCGACAGCGATCATGACCCAGTACGAGGTCTGGGGTGTGCCTCCGTCGTACCAGAAGACCTTGGGGTCGCGGAAGTTCTGCGAGTCCCGGTCGAGCACGGGGTTCTGCGCGTACTTGGTCCAGGTGTAGCCGCCGTCGGTGGAGTAGGCCAGGGACTGGGCCTGCTTGCCGGCCAGGGTCGGGTGGGCCTGGGTGTAGGCGCTGGTGTAGAGCGCCACGAGGGGTGGTTTTGCGCTGGTGCCGAACCCGCTGGTGTTGTTGTGGTCGACTACGACCGATCCGGAGAAGATGTCCTCGACGCTCACGCCATCTTCGTTCATGGTCTGACCGATGGCGAGCGGCTGTTCGGTCCAGGTCACAAGGTCGGGGCTTGTCGCGTGTCCCCAGGACATATTGCCCCAGCCGTTCCCTGACGGGTTGTGCTGGAAGTACAGGTGATACGTCCCAACAACATAGACGAGACCGTTCGGGTCGTTCATCCAGTTCTCAGCCGGCGAGAAGTGGTAGCCGGGCCTGTAATCCTCCTGCCCCGTGACCACATCGTCAGCGGCCCCTGCAGGGACCACCTGTCCTGCTACGAGCGTGACGACCATAGCGAGCACAGCCGCGATGGGAGCAGACCGCTTTCGCTTCTTCCTGACCTGGGCGCCGGGTGGGCGCGCAGGTCCCTGGGATGGTTCGGTATCGATCATCGTGAACTCCTTCGTTCAGTGGGGGTACAGACCTGGGTAGACCGGCACTGTTCCGGCCGCGGCTGGCCGGACAGGGTCGAGACGGTGAGGTATAGGCGACGGACGCGCACCACGACATCGGCTGGAACGCGCAGGCCGATCGGCGGCTAAGAGGCCCCCAGGGGGCACTCGCAGAGGTTCACAGTTGGGGCTCCTCCACTGCGGGCGGGCGCAAGATCGGGGATCACCGTGAGGCGCACCCTGGGCCAGCTTCGCGACTGCCTGGGAGTCAGTGGCCGCCTGGGCCTGTCCTCCTGGCTGAGGGGCCCGACGGCCTACCAGTGTCGCGACGGCGATCCATCATCATGGCGCGATCCCCGCGAAGCGCGGGTAGCGTCGAGCTAGGCAGGGCGGGACGTTGCGCACTCGCACGGACGAGGGGTTTCATCATTGACGAGTCCTCAAGTTCCAGGGGCCCGATTAGCCCGACAACGTTGTCAAGTACTAGGAATAGTCCATGTCGTTGAAGACCGTGAACTCAGCACTCTGGATCGAGACCGCACTGTGACATCGTTGTCGAAGGGTTCACCACTGAACACCAGCTCTCGTCGCCCACGGATGAGCGACGTCGCGAAGCTTGCTGGCGTCGGGATCAAGACCGTCTCGCGCGTCATCAACGGGGAACCGAATGTCTCGGAGGCAACGAGCGCCCGCGTGCTCGCCGCTGTGAAGCAGCTCGACTACCGACAAGACATCTACGCCGGAAACTTGCGACGTGGTGGTAGCCGAACGCAAACCTTGGGGCTTCTCGTCTCGAGCGTCGCCAACCCTTTCGCTTCCGTACTGCACCGCGCCGTCGAGGAGATGGCGGCAGCTCGGGGGGTCGCGACGTTCGCGGCAAGCCTTGACGACAATCCAGAAAACGAACGACGGATGGTTGACGCGTTCGTTCGGCGTCGTGTCGACGGGTTGATCCTCACGACGATCGCCCCTGACCAGGGCTACCTCTGGACCGAGCTGGGCCGGGGAACGCCGATGGTGTTCGTCGACCGCATCCCCGCGAACATCACGGCTGACACTGTGGTGTGCGACAACGAAGAAGGTGCCGCGTCAGCGGTCCGCCATCTCATTGCCCACGGGCACCGTCGCATCGCCTATATGGGCGACCTCGCGCAGATCCGAACCGCCAAGGATCGCTACCAGGGGTACGTGTGGGAGCTCAATCGCGCCGGCCTCCCGATCGACGAGTCGATCGTTGTCCACGACCTTCACAACGAGGAGTCCGCTACGGATGCAGCGCGCCGTCTCTTTAGCGGCGATCACCCCCCTACCGCGGTTTTCAGCGCCCAGAACCTCATCACGATCGGACTGATCAGGGCACTGCGTGAGCTTGGCCTCAATCATGAGGTCGCCATCGTCGGGTTCGATGATGTTGCGCTCGCCGACCTCCTGGACCCGCCGGTGACGGTGGTTGCCCAAGACCCCTACCGCATCGGTGAGGTCGCCGCCGAACGTCTGTTTGCCAGACTTGACGACGACACTTCACCACCCAAGACGATCGTGATACCCACCCGACTTGTGGTCCGCGGCTCCGGCGAGATCGCTCCGCGCCACCCATGACGGCGGGGAACCAGTCAGGAGAGCGCCTATGACGCAATCACGACCTCAGGCAGCCCACAGCGCTCCGTGAGCTCCGCACGCCGCGGCGGGTTCGCGCCCGCACGCGAGACCGTGATCGCCGCTGCCGCGACGCACCGCTCGAGCACCTCGGTCAACGACGCGAGGTCGATCGCACGCAGCGCCTCACGTCGGTCCCCACCCAGGAGGTCCCGCTCCCAGAGCCCGTCGATCAGCGCCCCCATGAAGGTGTCGCCGGCCCCGACGGTGTCGACGACCTCGACGCGCGGAGCGGCCACGCGGACCTCGCCCCCGGAGCACACGGCGACCGCGCCCTCGCCGCCGAACGTCACGACCACGATCGCAGGCCCTCGCGCGGCCCAGGTCCGGGCGACCACGACCGGGTCGGCGCCGGGGTGGAGCCACTCGACGTCCTCGTCGCTGACCTTGACGACGTCGGCGGCCGCGACGAGCGGGTCGATCCGGGCGAGCGCGGCCCCGGCCGTCCCCATGAGGCTGGGGCGGGCGTTGGGGTCGTAGGTGATGGTCGAGCGCTCGCGTGCTGCGAGCACCAGGTCGTGGACCGCGCTCGCACCGGGCTCGAGCACGGCAGCGATCGACCCGGTGTGCACGGCGATCGTCGCGTCGTCGGCCTCAGTCCCGGGGGCCACGTCCCAGGTGATCGCGAAGTCGTACGTCGCAGCCCCCGACTCGTCGAGGACCGCTCGCGCCACGCTCGTGGAGGCGGCGCCGTCGGACCCCGGGGTGAGCGTGACGCCCGAGTCGGCGAGCCAGGCGCGCAGCGTCTCGCCACGTGCGTCCTGGCCGAGGTGCGCCGCGAGGCGCGTCTCGCGGCCGAGGCGCCCGAGCGTCAGCGCGACGTTGGCCGGACTGCCGCCGGGGTGCTCGTCGGTCGTGCCGTCCGCGCGTCGGACCTCGTCGATCAGGGCTTCGCCGACGACGAGGACGTGGGGGGACCGGTGCGGCATGAGTACTCCTAGGTGTGAGTTTGCGACGGTGGCGCGGCATCACGGACCATGACGCAACGTTGACGGAGTCATCTAGGGTCCAGTGCCAGCAGTTTCATGGGCTTCGCGGCTGGGCGACCTGCGAGAGTCTCGAAGCTGCTCGCACACAGGGGCGGGGTCTGGCCGCTGGGTGCAGCCAGACCCCGCCCCTATCCCGCGTGTGGGACGGGGATCGACTGCGCCTACTTCAGGAGGGCAAGCCGGGCGGGGTCGTTGGCGAAGACCTCTTCGGCGTTGGACTTCGTCACGACGACGGGGTCGAGCTGGTAGATCGCGACGTCCTTCTTGCCGTTGTTGACGGTCTCGTCGGGCGCGGGCAGATCCTCGCCCTTCTGGAGCGTCTGGATGAGCTCGACGCTGCGACCGACTAGGTCGGCACTCGGCTTGGCGACGGTGGCGAACTGCTCACCGGCCCAGATGGAAACGATCGACTCGTTCTCGGCGTCGAGCCCGCTGACAACCGGCAGCTCCTGCCCGGCCTGCTTCGACGAGGCGAGGATGGCGCGAGCGATACCGTCGTTGGGCGACAGGACGCCGTCGATCTGCTTGTCACTGTAGAAGCCCGACAGCAGCGAGTCCATCCGGGCCTGTGCCTTGGCGTTGTCCCAGTCCGGGGTAGCGGCCTGGGTGAAGTCCGTCTGGCCCGAGACCACGGTGAGCGTGCCGTCGTCGATCTTGGGCTGCAGGACCGACATGGCTCCTTCGAAGAAGTCAGGAGCGTTCGGGTCAGCAGGTCCGCCACCGAAGAGCTCGATGTTGTACGGTCCCGCGCCCTTGCGCTCGGCGAGCCCGTCGAGCAGCGACTGCCCCTGGAGCTCACCGGTGCGGACGCTCCCGAACTGCACGACGCCGTCGATGGCCGTGGTGTTCTCGATCAGACGGTCGTAGCCGATGATGGCGACGCCGGAGTCGGCTGCCTTCTCGAGCACGCTGCCGAGCTGGGTCCCGTCGACAGCGCCGACGACGATGACCTTGGCGCCCTGCTCGATCATGGCCTCGATCTGCTGCTGCTGCTGGGTCACCTTGTTGTCAGCGGCCTGAACGAGCGGCTTGAAGCCGGCGGCCTCGAGCTCGCTCTTGAACAGCTCGTCGGCCTCCTTCCAGTTCTGCGTGCCCAGCCACGGCAGGGCAACACCGATGGTCGCGTCGGCCGCGAACCCGGCCTCTCCGTTCGTCTCGGCTGTGTCGGCGCCACGGCCACCGCCCGAGCATGCACCGAGCAGCAAGGTTCCCGCCGCGACCAATGAGACGAGTCCAAGTGCCTTCTTCTTCATCCGATTCTCCTTTGATGTGCACCCTTGGGTGCAATGCATGCCGTGGGCAGTTGCCTACGGAGTCCTACGTGTGACCACGACGAACGTCACGGTCTGGTGAGGTGAGTTGAACGGGCCCTTGGGCCGGCAGGTCTGGCGCCTAGCGCGTCGGGCTGGATGAGTCCTCTGGGGCGTCGAGCGCCACATGGTGGGCCGGGGAAGCACTTGCGGGCGCCGGATCGGACAGGACGTTCAGCGGGGCCTCCGGCTCGCTGGCACCGCCAACTACCGCTGGGGGCTTGCGGCCGAAGAGCGCTCCCGAGATCGACGGCCGGCCCTGCTGCTTGTTGTAGACGTCGAACGCGACGGCTACGAGCAGGACGAGCCCCTTGATGACCTGCGTTCGGTCGGCACCGACGCCCATGAGCATCAGACCGCTGTTGAGCACAGCCATGACGAGGCCGCCGACGACCGAGCCGATCACCGTTCCGATTCCACCTGAAACCGCCGCGCCGCCGATGAAGACGGCTGCGATCGCGTCGAGCTCCCACATGGTGCCGTCAGAGGGGCCGGCGGAGGTGGCTCGGCCGACGAACAGGATGCCGGCGAGAGCCGCCAGGAAGGACATGTTCATCATGACGAGGAAGTAGGTTCGTGCCGTATTGATGCCTGAAAGTGCGGCAGCGGCTTTGTTTCCTCCCACAGCATAGATGCTGCGGCCGAACTTTGTCCGCTCGGTCAGGACGTGGTAGATGATCACGAGGGCAACGAGAATAAGACCCGGGACCGGGAATGACGTGCCGGGGCGCCCGCTGCCAAATAGCCAAGTCACATAGGCGATGACCGCGCCGACGAGCACAATGCGGACGATGACGGTCCACCACGGGACACCTTCGTCCATCATGGCCAGGGACTTACGCTGGGCGCGCACCTGGGAGTACGCGTAGATCGCTATTGCGGCCAGCCCGAGCAGAAGTGTGGAGTTGTTCATCTGGGTAGCTGCGGGCCCCCACTCGGGCAGGTAGCCAGAGCCGAGGAAGCGGAACTCATCCGGGACGGGCACACTGATCGACTGGCTCAGCCAGATGACCAGTCCGCGGAAGATCATCATCCCCGCCAACGTCGTGATGAATCCGGGGATCCCGATCTTAGCCAGCCAGAACCCCTGCCAGGCACCGATGAGCGCACCGAGGGCGAGGCCAGTGATGGCCGCCAACCACCAGGGGAACCCTAGATCCCTTACGGACAGAGCGACGACCATGCCGACGAGCCCGGCGACCGATCCGACGGACAGATCGATCTGCCCGATCACGATCATCATGACCATGCCGATGGCCAGAATGAGCACGTAGGCGTTGCCGGCCAGGAGGTTCTGGAAGTTCGACGGGGTCAGCATACGTCCGCCTGAGGCGATGTCGAACGTGATGAGCAACGCGACAAGCGCGAAGACCATCGTGAATTGTCGGTAGTCCCCGCCGAGGACTTGCCTGAGAGACTTCATCGTGGACTTCTCCTTCAACCTCGGCGCGAAGCCGGCGAGGCGGTCGTTGTCATCATGCGCATGAGCTGTTCTTGATCGGCGTCGTCCTGGTCGACGACCCCGGTGATGCGCCCTTCGCAGATCGTGTAGATCCGGTCGCTCATCCCCAAGAGTTCTGGAAGCTCCGAAGAGATGAGAATGATTGCCTTTCCCTCATCGGCCAATGATTGGATGAGGCGATAAATCTCGTACTTGGCCCCAACGTCGATGCCACGGGTAGGCTCGTCGAGAATGAGGACCTCGGGACTAGTGAACATCCACTTCGCGAGGACGACCTTCTGCTGATTCCCACCAGAAAGAGTGGCGATTCCGACGTCAACCGACGGCGCTTTGGTCCTCAGCGATTTGCGGTACCTGTCGGCAACCTCGTACTCCCTGTCCTTGTTGATCAGGCCGTGCTCGATGATCGCGTCCATGTTGGCCGAGACGGTCGTGCGCTTGATCGAGTCCAGGAGATTCACGCCCAGCGTCTTGCGGTCTTCTGGGAGGTAGGCGATTCCGGCCTTGATGGCCTTGGCCACGGTCGACAAGTCCACGGGCCGACCGTGCAGGTCCGCCTCGCCGGCGTGGAAGATGCCGTAGCTTCGACCGAAGATCGAACGCGCAAGCTCGGTGCGGCCTGCCCCCATGAGTCCGGCGAAGCCGACAATCTCTCCTCGACGGACGTGGAAGGTCGAGTCCTTGCAGATCAATCTGCCCGGGACGCTCGGGTGTTCGACGCGCCAGCCTCGAACCTCGAAGATGGTCTCGCCGATCGAGGGGGCACGCTCGGGGTAGCGGCTTTCGATCGAACGCCCCACCATGGCGCGGATGATGCGGTCCTCGTCCACCTCGCCTGCCGTGACTGCGTAGGTCTCGACCGTGCGACCGTCACGAATAACCGTCACTTCGTCCGAAACCTGAGCGATCTCGTTGAGCTTGTGGGAGATCATGATCTGCGTGATCCCCTTGGCCTTCAGCCCGAGCATGAGGTCGAGCAGGTTCGCAGAGTCGTCCTCATTGAGCGCGGAGGTGGGCTCGTCGAGGATGAGCAGCCGCACGTTCTTGGAAAGGGCCTTGGCGATCTCGACGAGCTGCTGCTGCCCCACGCCGAGGTTCTTGACGGGCACGTTGGGGTCCACTGCCAGGCCTACTCGTGCCAGGAGCTCGAGGGTCTGACGGTAGGCGGCGTCGCGGTCGATCAGGCCGAAGCGGATGATCTCGTTGCCGAGGAAGATGTTCTCCACCACCGAGAGCTCAGGGATCAGAGCGAGCTCTTGGTGGATGATGACGATGCCCGCCGCCTCGGAGGATTTGATGTCCTTGAACTCGACGACCTCGTTGTCGAACACGATGTCCCCGACGTACGTGCCGTGCGGGTAGACACCGGAGAGGACCTTCATGAGGGTCGACTTGCCGGCACCGTTCTCCCCGCAAATCGCGTGGATGGAACCGGCATGCACGGACATCGTCACGTCGTCGAGCGCCCGGACACCGGGGAACTCCTTGGTGATGTGACGCATCTCGAGAAGGACACGTGTGTCGCTCATCTGATCTCCTGGCACGGCGGTGTGATGTCGGATGACATCGTTGTCACCCACAGTTGTACTCTCATCTGGAGTCGCCGGTCAACACGAGCTCGAAACTCGGGGGTAACAATCTGACAACGTTGTCCTTCGGTCCGCAGCTTGTGCCAGACTCGACGGAGCATCCGTACATCCGGCCTCCGCGCATCGGTGGTCGGGAAGGCCCGCAGGTCGGGGTCGACTGTCAATGAGCAAGGAGACGCGTTGTGGACCCGCTGACGCCAGGTACCGAGCCGCCCCCTGGCGACCTCAACCCGCCCGGGGTGCTTGTTCCCCTTGGCCCAGGCAGAGGCCGTCGCCCGCGGATGGCGGACGTGGCTGCCGTCGCTGGCGTCGCCCTCAAGACGGTCTCTCGGGTCGTGAACGGCGAACCGAACGTAGCTCCAGCGACGCAGCAGAAGGTGCGTGACGCTGTCGAGTTGCTGGGCTATCGACCAGACCTTCAGGCCCGAAGCCTGCGCTATTCAGATCGGCGAACCCGCACCCGAACCATCGGTCTACTCATCTCGAGCGTCTCCAATCCCTTCGGCGCGATGCTGCACCAGGGAGTCGAGCGCGTGGCAGCACCCCGCGGTGTCGCTGTCTTCGCCGCCAGCCTCAACGACGACCCCGAAGTCGAGCGGGGCATGGTCGAAGCCTTCATCAACCGCCGGGTGGATGGCCTGATCCTCACCACGGTCGCCTCCAGCCAGGCATACCTTCGCTCAGAGATTGCGCGCGGCACCCCTGCCGTCTTCGTAGACCGTGCGCCCCGCGGTCTGGACGGGGACACGATCATGGCCGACAACGTTGGCGGAGCCATCAACGGCACCCGCCATCTCGTCACGCAAGGTCACCGTCGTATCGCATTTCTCGGCGATCTCGAGACCATCGAAACCGCGTCTCTACGCCGAGCCGGCTATCGACAAGCACTGGCCGAAGCGCGCCACGACGTCGAGAGTGCACTGTGCGTAATGGGGCTACGCGACGAAGCCGCCGCCCATGCCGCCGTGGTTGCGCTCCTAACCACACCGAACGCACCGACCGCGATCTTCAGCTCCCAGAACCTCCTGACGATCGGAGCCGTCCGCGCCCTGCAAGAACTGGGGATGAGCCGCAAGATCGCTCTCGTCGGCTTCGACGACTTCGACCTGGCTGACCTCCTTGACCCACCGGTGACCGTGGTCGCTCAATCCCCTCTACTCAGCGGCGAGCTCGCCGCGAACCGCGTCTTCGCCCGCCTGGGTGGAAACGACGGCCCTCCATCCGCGGCTCTCGTGCCGACGATGCTGCATCGTCGTGGAAGCGGTGAAATCCCACCTAACTGAGGCCCACTTCCCCACACCGCCAGGAGCACCGATTCCTGCTGCATGCTGTGGATGTCAGCCATGATGTCCTGTCTCTCACTAAGTTCCGTTCCCAGCACGTCGCATGCAGCCCTCACTCCTCAAACGTGGGGCCAGAAGGCACACACAAGTTCGACCTGGGGTGCCGAACGGCCCCGATCTCAAGGGTCCGCGTGGCCCTGTCGCTCGCGGGGACAGCGCAGAAAGTTGAGGGGCGAAAGGCGCAATTCACTCCTGCTGTGGAGGTCATCATGAACACCGAACTGGATCGACCAATCGTCGTCGGGCTCGACGGATCGCCGGACGCCGCGTTGGCGCTGCACTACGCGGTGCGCGCGGCCGAACGAGCAGGGTGAGAGCTGCGGCTGGTCAACGCCTTCCACGAGCTTCTCCCGGTAGCGCCCATGTGGTCACTGCTGACGAGCGACACCCTTGTCGATTTCGGGCACAAGTTTCTCGCCGACGCCCAACTCGTCCTGGAAGCCCTCTCCCACGCAGCGGTTCCCGTCCGGGTAGAGACCGCACTCGGTCCGGCTGTGCAGACTCTCGCGACTGCCAGCCACGGTGCCCGCCTGGTCGTCTTGGGGCACAGGTCGGCCAGCATGGTGGAAGGGCTGTTCACTGGAAGCACCATAATCGGAGTCGTCGCTCGTTCCGCCTGCCCGGTCATCAGTGTCCCCATGATTGGGACAAAAGCCATCCGCACCGTCGGGTCATCGCAGCGACTGACGGATCCCAGGTCTCGGCGACGGTCCTGGCCTACGCCTTCGCCGCAGGGACTCTGCGCGTCTGTAGGGCCCGTAATCCGGCTAAGCCTGGGACGGTCTGTCCCGCAGTTCTGTCGGAATCCCCACGTCGCCGGGGCGACGGTCGGGGTCCGGCGCGTTCACCGGAGGGGGCGAGCGCACGACGGGACCGTGGTTGGTACTGCGATCACCCCGCTCGTTTCGCAGCTCGCTCGATGAGCCTGGTTATGGGGTCGATCTTCGCGCTGAGCTGGCTCGCCCAGTCCATCGCGGGGTCGGTGACGTACAACGAGGCGGCCATGCGTGACCTCGAGGACCCTGTCACCTAGGGCCAGTACCTGACCCTGCCCGACTTCTGGGGCCGGACCCTGCAGAACTGGCAGTCCGAGTTCCTCGCGGTGGCGTCCATGGTCGCCTTCTCGATCTACCTGCGCGAGCGCGGCTCTCCCGAGTCCAAGCATGTCGGGACGTCCCACACCGCGTCCGGCGTCGAAGGCTGAACACGCACCCTCGACGCCGGTCGAACAAGGCATCCCGGGACGGAATTTCCGCACCACGGCGCGGCCGACGCCCCGTAGCGCCAGCCGCGCCTCAGGGCGTGGGCATCCCGCCGTTGACGTTGAGCGTTTCTCCGAGGACGTAGCTCGACTCGCTGGAGGCGAGGAAGACGTAGGCCGGTGCGAGTTCCGTCGGTTGCCCTGCCCGCCCCAGGGGTGTCTGCTTCCCGAAGTCGGGCAGCGCATCCACAGGCTGGCCGTGCGAGGGCTGCAGAGGCGTCCAGATTGGCCCGGGGGCGACGGCGTTGACGCGGATACCCCGGGGTGCGAGCTGCTGAGCAAGACCTTTGGTGAACGTGTTGATCGCGGCCTTGGTCGAGGCGTAGTCGACCAGGGTCGGAGATGGGTCGTATGCCTGGATGGAGGTCGTGTTGATGATCGCCGACCCCGCGGGCATCTGCTTTACGGCCTCCCGTGTGATGCGGAACATCGCTTGGATGTTGACCTTGAAGGTCTCTGCGACCTGCTCGTCCGAAAGGTCCTCGATGGACTCGACTGCTATCTGCTTGCCCGCGTTGTTGACGAGGATGTCCAGTCCACCCATCGCTGCCTGGGCCTGAGAAACGACCTCGCCCGTGTACTGGTCGTCGGTCAGGTCGCCTGGCAGAGCGACGGCCTTGCGGCCACACCCCTCGATGATGGAGACCACTCGCTGCGCGTCTTGCTCTTCGGCGGGTAGGTAGGAGATGGCGACGTCAGCGCCCTCTCGGGCGAAGGCCACGGCTACAGCTGCTCCGATGCCGGAGTCTCCGCCGGTGACCAGCGCCTTGCGTCCTTCCAAGCGCCCGGTTCCGCGGTAGGAGTGTTCACCGATGTCCGCGTGCGGGTTCAGGTCTGCGTCCAGTCCGGGCTCGCTCTGCTGCTGCTTCGGCGGTTCGATCGCCGGATACCGATCGACCGGGTTCTGGAAGACCAGCTGATCGCTCCGAGCAGCCTGCCGGAGCGCCGATTCCTGCTGCGTGCTGTGGTCGTCAACCATGAAGGTCTGTTCCTCTCCAAGTGCCGTACACAACACGTCGAACGCAGCCCCACATTTCGCAGGGCTGCTTGAACGACGTGCTGTCTTGATGTGGGGTCTTGGGGTCAGCCCTTGAAGGCGTCCTTGACATCCTCGCCTGCCTTCTTGACGTCGGCCTTGGTCTGGTCAACCTTGCCCTCGGCCTCGAGCTTGTCACTGCCGGTGGCCTTGCCAGCCCCCTCCTTCAACTTGCCCTTGGCGTCCTGCGCGTCGTGCTCGATCTTGTCGTCCAGTCCCATCGCGATCTCCTTCTCTGGTCGGTCCTTCCACCGTAGGCACGCTCACCCGCCACTCGCTGGTCAGGATTGAACCTGGACCGCTGCGGACGGTGCGGGCTGCGCCCGTCGGCAGCGACGGGGCGGCGTCCCTGGTGCGAGCCCGGTCCGGTGGCGGCACGATGACGACATGCGCCGTCGCTGGGCTTTGATTGTCGTAGGAAGTGGTCTCTGCCTGTTGTCGGTAGGCGGATGCGCGGCCTCGACGCGGGCGTCCTCGTCCGGGTCGCTGGCCTCGATCTCTGAGAGCTTGGACGAATCCGCGTCTGCTGCCGCGACCGCAGAGCTTGTCGTTGACCTGTACACCGAAGGGCAGATGCCAGCGGTGACGGCGGATGCGGCGTTGGAGGACGCGGTGAGCGCCGCCGATGCTGCTGTCCATTCGTTGACCACGATCGTGGTACCGGACGCCGAAGCGCTCGCCGTGCAGGACAGCGCCTTGATTGCTGCGCAGAGCACCGCGCGCGCAGTGGTCGCCACACGTGTCTGGGTCGGCGACGGTAGCCCGAGGGCGTCTGAGGCGGTCGTCGCAGCGCTCGAGGATTCCGCCTCGAGCCTCGAGACCGTCACCGAGCAGGTGGGCTCACTCCTCGAGGGCGGCGCGTCGTGAAGCGCCTGTTCGCGGTCGCGCTGGGGATCTTGACGGCGATCGGAGGGTTCCTCGACGCGGGCGACCTGGTGACGAACGCGGTCGTGGGCTCGCGGTTCGGTCTGTCCCTCGCCTGGGTCGTCGTGGTCGGGGTCGTGGGCATCTGCGTGTTCGCGAACATGTCGGGCCGGGTGGCCGCAGTCAGTGGGCGTGCGACGTTCGAGATCATCCGTGAACGTCTTGGCCCGAGAGTGGGCGCGGCGAACCTCGTCGCGTCGTTCGCCGTCACGTTGCTGACGCTCACCGCTGAGGTCGGGGGGATCGCCCTCGCGCTCCAGCTCGCGAGCAGCGTCGAACCACGCCTGTGGATGCCGGTTGCTGCCTTGGCAGTGTGGTTGGTGCTGTGGCGCGTCAAGTTCAAGATCATGGAGAACGTGACCGGTCTGCTGGGGTTGACCTTGGTCGCGTTCGCCGTGGCCGTCTTCCTGCTCGGACCTGATTGGGGAGACCTCGCGGCATCTCTGGCGCCTACCTCGGCGCCGGGCAGCGAGAGCGTGGCCGTGTACTGGTACTTCGCCATCGCCCTCTTCGGGGCGGCCATGACTCCGTACGAGGTCTTCTTCTTCTCCTCCGGCGGTGTCGAGGAACGCTGGACCGTCAAGGACCTCGGCACGACCCGTCTCAACGTCCTGATCGGTTTCCCCTTCGGCGGGATCCTGTCGATCGCGATCGCGGCGTGCGCGGCGATCGTCCTGCTTCCTCTCGGCATCCAGGTCGACTCGATGTCACAGATCGTCCTGCCGGTCGCGCAGGCCGGCGGCACGCTGCTGCTCGCCGTCGTGATCCTGGGCATCGTCGCGGCAACGTTCGGCGCAGCCCTGGAGACGGCGCTGTCCAGCGGGTACACGATCTCCCAGTACTTCGGCTGGTCCTGGGGCAAGTTCCGCCGCCCTGCACGAGCCGCACGTTTCCACCTGACGATAATCATCGCCCTCCTGCTCGCGCTGGGCATCCTCGCGACCAACGTCGACCCGATGGCGGTGACTGAGTACTCCGTCGTCTTCTCCGCAGTCGCCCTGCCCCTGACCTACCTGCCCGTCCTGGTCGTGGCCAACGACCCGGAGTACATGGGCAAGCACGTCAACGGCCGCGCGACCAACCTCCTCGGCACGGTCTACCTCGTGCTGATACTCGTCGCTTCCCTCGCGGCGATCCCCTTGATGATCATCACGGAGGCCGGCGCATGAGCACTCCCCCACCGAACCCGCCTCTGGCCCCGGAGCCCGCGCAGGCTGGACGCGTCCTCGACGCCCGCCTGCACGTGCTGGACCGCCAGGTCCTGGACGTCGACGGCGTCCCGGTGACCACCGTCGACGACCTCGAGCTCGCGCCCGTGGACGGCGCCGATCAGGACCACCCGGGCCAGCGCACGACGATGCTCACCGCGATCCTGACCGGACCCGCGTTGGCAACCCGCGTCTTCGGCGGTCGCCCGCCCGCCTCACGCTGGGTACGGCTCCCCTGGTCGGACGTCACGGATGTCGGCACAGCCCTGCACCTCGACGTCGAAGGCGCCTCGCTCGACGCGACCTGGACCGAGCGCTGGGTCCGCGACCACATCATCGCCCGCAGTCCTGGAGGACGCCATGATCCTGGGTGACCTGCTCGACGCCGCCGTGCGCGACCAGAGCGGCCTGCTGGTCGGCTACGTGAGCGACGCCCGCCTCGTCCTCGACGGCCCGCCGCCCGCAGGGCACGAGTCGAGCCTGGCCGGAGCCAGGCTCCACGGCCTGATCATCACCCCCCGGAAAGCAGGTTCCTTCCTGGGATACGAGCGCACCGGCGTCGGCGCACCGTGGCCCTTGGCCCGGTGGCTGCGATGGCGCCACCGGGGGACCTTCCTCGTCCACTGGACCGACGTCGTCGCCGTCCCCGACCCCGAGGACCCGGACCGCGTCGAGCACGAGAACCTCGTCGTCATCCGTGACGACCACCAGCGGCACGACCCGGCGCTCCGGCCCACCGGCGGGCCCTAACACTCAGACGGCCAGTCGCGCGAGGCCGCGATAGCGTGAAGTTCTGGCGTCGAGAACAGGCACCCGCCCGAACGCGGTCCTCCGCCGCCGAAGGAGCCCCATGAAAGCCGTCGTGCTCAGCTGCACCCTCAAGCCCTCCCCGGCCGAGTCGAACACCGAGATGCTCGGCAGCGTCGTCGTCGAGGCGCTGCGAGAGAAGGAGGTCGAGGTCGACACGATTCGCATCGTCGACCTGCACGTGCCCCCGGGCGTCGAGACCGACATGGGTGAGGGCGACCAGTGGCCGACGGTCCACGACAAGATCCTCGCCGCCGAGATCCTGATCGTGGCCACCCCTACGTGGGTCGGCCACCCGTCCTCGATCGCACAACGCGTCGTCGAGCGCATGGACGCGATGATCAGCGAGACCACGCCAGGCGGAGCACCCGTCGCGCTGAACAAGGTCGCCGGCGTGATCGTCACCGGCAACGAGGACGGCGCGCACCACGTCATCTCCGAAGTGTCCGGCGCCCTCTGCGACATCGGCTTCACGATCCCCGGACAAGCATGGACCTACTGGAACCAGGGCCCCGGACCCGGCCCCGACTACCCGAAGACCGGCCACGGCCACGAGTGGTCCCATGACACAGGGCGCACCATGGCCCACTACCTGCACAGCGTCGCCACGGCCCTGCAGAGCTCCCCGGTGCGCCCCTTCACGAAGTAGTTGACCCGCCACGCTCGAAGACGTGCGCGTGCAGCACGTCCAACAGGCCCGAGAGCACACGAAACTGCTCGTCGGCCTGAACAACGAGCCCGTCGAGGTCTCCCTCGTGCTCGGCCGTGAGTCCCAGCCGGGAGCTCTGTGCCCGAAGGGTCTGCCATCCGCTCGACTTGCCCGTGATGGCGCCGCGTAGCAGCTCGACCTCGAGCAGGGCGCTCAGCGGCGACGCGGAGCGCACGTGCCCGTTGAGCTTGAGCCGACCGGCCCGCTCGGCGATCGCCGCACCGACGACCTTGTACCTCCTCAACGGGATCCCTACCAGCTCTAGGCACCGCAGCAGCCACTGCCGCTCCTCCTCGAGCTGCGAGACGAGGGGGGTGATCGCCGTGCCGACCACGGTCCCGTCGTACGCTCGCGCCATGCGGCGAACGCGCTGGACCCCGACCGTCGCCCCGGCGACGTGGTCGTTGAGATAGATCGCGAGCAGGTGGGTGTCCAGCGCGTCGGTCATCGCGGCTCACCTGCCTCGCTCGCCGCGGAACGCCGAGCTGCGGGGTCGAGGACAACCTTGATGCAGCCGTCCTGCTTCTTCTGGAAGAGGTCATACCCCCTGGGAGCGTCCTCGAGCCCGAGTCGATGGGTCCGCAGGTCCAGGACCCCCAGAGGGTCTGCCTCATCGGTCACCAGAGGCATCAGGTCGTCGATCCAGCGCCGGACGTTGGCCTGCCCCATGCGCAGCGTGACCTGCCGGTCGAAGAGCTCCATCATGGGCAACGGGTCCTTCGCCCCGCCGTAGACGCCAGAGATCGAGACCGTCCCGCCGCGGCGCACCAGCGCCAACGCCGTGAGCAGCGCCATCAGGCGGTCGACACCCACCTTCTCGTTGATCGCGCTCGCGACAGAGTCGGGCAGAACGCCGGCCGCTCTCTGCGCGAGGGCAGCTCCCGGCGACCCGTGTGCTTCCATCCCAACGGCGTCGATCACCCCGTCAGCGCCCCGGCCATCGGTGAGATCCAGGACCGCCCCCGCGACGTCGTCGACGACCGAGACGTCCAGAACCTCGATGCCGTGACGTCGGGCCATCTCCAGCCGTTCGGGCACGAGATCGAGGCCGATGACCCGCACCGCACCCCGGTGGCGCGCGACCCGCGCGGCCATCTGGCCGATCGGGCCGAGTCCCACCACGACCACGCTGCCCCCCGGGGGCACGGCTGCGTACTCCACCGCTTGCCACGCCGTGGGCAGCACGTCGGAGAGGTAGAGGTACCTCTCGTCCGGCCCACCCGCGGGAACGACCACCGGCCCGTACTGCGCCTGCGGAACACGCAGGTACTCTGCCTGCCCGCCGGGAACCTGCCCGTACAGCTTGGTGTAGCCGAAGAGCGCCGCACCTTTGTCCTGGGCTCGGACCTGCGTCGTCTCGCACTGGGACTGCAGCCCGCGGGTACACATCCAGCACGTCCCGCACGCGATCCCGAACGGCACCACCACGCGGTCGCCCACCTTGAGCCGGTTCGCTGCTGATCCGACCTCCTCGACGATGCCCATGGTCTCGTGGCCAAGGACGTCGCCAGGATCCAGGTACATCCCCAACACCGAGTACAGGTGCAGGTCGGAGCCGCAGATCGCTGTCGAAGTGACCCGCACGATCGCGTCCGTCGGTTCCTCGATCCGCGGATCGGGCACGTCCTCCACCGAGAGCTTCTCTCGACCCTGCCATGTCACTGCTCGCATTTTCTGTTGCCCTTCTTGTCGTCTCGTGTCGTTTTCGCGACGGGTGTGCGGGCGTCTCACGCACTCGTGCCGTTGCTGTCCCCGTCGGGTCGGTCCTTCGTGGTCTGCGCGGCCTTGCGGATCGCGGTTCCGCGCTCGACGTCTTCCCGTAGTTTCTGGGCACGCTTCTCGCTTGCCCGGGTGTCGCGCGGTGGAAGCTGGAGGGTCTCCTCGGCGGCAATCCCTCCCTCGAGCTCTCGAGCACGCTCGAGCTCGGCGTCGAGCTCGGCCCCGAAGAGCAACGCAAGGTTCGTGATCCACAGCCACAGCAGGAACACGATCACACCTCCCAGCGCACCGTAGGTCGAGTCGTAGGAGGCGAACGTCGCGACGTAGAACCCGAAGCCGATCGAGGCGAGGACCCACACGAGGATCGCAACGATGGCACCGATGCTGAGCCAGCGGAACCGCGGCTGTCGGACGTTCGGGGTGGAGTGGTAGAGCACTGCGACGATCAGGACCACCAGGAACAGCACCACCGGCCACTTGGCGATGTTCCACACCGTCACCACTTCCGACCCCAGTCCGACCGCCTCGCCAATCGCTCGGGCGACCGGCCCGGAGATCACCAGGGCGACCACCACGACGACGGCCATGAGCACCACCGCGGCGGTCACGAGCAGCATCGCCGGCCGGAGCTTCCAGACAGGTCTCCCCTCGTCGACCTCGTAGATGCGGTTCATCGCCCGCCCGAAAGCACCCACGTAGCCCGAGGCCGACCAGAGAGCAACGACCACTCCGACCAGCAGGGCAAGGCCTGCTCGGTCGCTACCCCCCACGATCTGCTCGACCATCGGCGTGATCGTCGACATCGCGTCTTCAGGGACCACGGATGACGCGATCTCGAGAACATTGCGCGCGATCTTCTCGCTGTCCCCTACCAGGCCCACCACCGAGACGATGGCCAGCAGGGCCGGCGCAGACGCAAGCACCGCGTAGTACGTCAGTGCCGCCGCCAGGTCCAGGCACTGATCGCGGGAGAACTGCCGGACGGTCGTGCGGCCAACGTGCAGCCATGAGCGCCTGTGCAGATCGGTCGGCGAATCAGGCTTTCGCGCGTCGTCCGGCTCGGGGGCGCCGCGGGGCTGCACCGACGGCGAACCAGAGGGGGCCATATCACTCTCCCTTCCAGTAGTGGAAGAGCCGTGGTGCCCCGGCGACGACCGCCGGGGCACCGCAGCGGTTGGCGAACGGTTGTTCAGTCCTCGGTCGCCGAAGCCCGGACGTCGGACGCGGCAGCCTTGCCATGCTCAGCGAGCGACCCCGCCGCCTGCTTCGCTGCGTCCTGGACAGCGTGGGCGCTCTCCTGCGCGGGGTCCTTGAGATGGTCCGCGACGCTGCCCGCAGCCTCCTTCACGTCGTCCACGAGCGGCGCGGCAGCGTCCTGGACGCGGCTGGCCGCTCGTTGCTCGGTCTGGCTGGAGGGCAACAGGCTCGCAACCACGAGCCCGACCCCGAACGCCACAAGGCCTACGGCCAGGGGGTTGCCCTCGGCCCGGTCGCGCACGGACGAGGCTGCCGACGACACGCCCTCCGCGGCAGATCCAACTGCCCCACGAGCGCTGTCGGCGACCGAGGCCGCAGCACCCGTTGTCGAGTGCGCGGCCGTCTCAGAGGTACCCATCACCTTGCCCTTGACCGAGGAGAACGAGCGTCGGACGCGGTCGGTCTGCCGGCGGGCGATATGGGTGGGGCTGACCTTGTCGCCAAGCGCGTCCACGTCGTTGCTCAGGTCGGTACGGGTCTGCTCGATCTCGTTCCTGAGCTGTTCCGGATCGGTGCTCATGAGTTCTTCTCCTCGTGTCCTTGCAGTGCGTGGGGAATCTTCTTCATGGAGTCGACAGTCTCGGGAAGGCCTTTGACCTTCTTCATCTCGGACCGGCCGACGAGGGACAGGACGGCGGCGACGACCGCCCAGATGGCAGCGACGACCAGTGCGGACCATCCGTGACCGATCTGGGTGCCCATGGCCCACCACAACGCGATGGACAAGAAGAGCAGGACCATGTGGCCGGCAACGCCTGCCCCGGCGAACATCCCCGCGCCCTTGCCCGCCCGCCGGGCCGACGCCGTGGCCTCGACCTTGGCGAGCTCGACCTCCTGGCGCAGCAGGGTCGAGATGTCCCGTGTGACCTCAGCGAAGAGCTCACCGACACTTGCCTGTCCAGCCACATCAGCGGGCGTCGTATCGCGGTGCCGCCCGTCAGGACCGGGCATGTCGGGCGCTGACGCCCACGTCCCCGGATCAGAGGCGTTCGACATCGGTCTCACCATGCTTCGCGACAGGCTCGGATCCGGCATAGGTCGGTGCAGATCCCGAGGTTCCGCTGCTCAGGGAACTCTCCTCGGGCGCCCAGCCCGCACTGTGGGCCCCGGTGAGGTCATCCGTCGACGGCGTGCCGGACATCGAGGAGGTCCGGGTGTCCACCGAGGGGCCCGGGGAGTCCTCGGTCGGGGTCCCCTCTGACGGCGAGGCGTCCTTGATCCCTCGTGCGAGGCGCCCGACCAAGATGCCGGCCCCCGCGGCGAGGGCGATAAACAGCCCGGGACGGCGGCGCGCGAAGTCCTTGACCTCGCGGACGATCGAGCCCGGGTCACGCTCGTCCAGCCAGGTCGCGACGCGCTCGGTCGTCTGGGAGACCTGCTGGATGAGGTCGGTGGCGTAGCCAGGGTCCTGGCTGTTGCTTGCCATGCTCGAGAGCTCGGTGCTCAGCGAATGCAGGCCCTCCACGGCACGCTTCTGCTGGGACTGGGCTTGAGTGTCGAGCTCGGAGCGGGCCTGGTCCGCGAGGCTCTTGACCTGCTTCGTGGCCGTTCCGGCCACGTCGGACGCCTTGTCTCGGGCATCGTGCGCGATATCTCCGAGCGAGTGCGCAGCCTGGGAAGCACTGTCCTTCGCTCGGTCCTGCAGACCCGGGCTCGTCTCGTCCTGGTGTGTGTCCGGTTCGAGGGTGCTCTGGTGCGTGGTGGGAAAATTGACGCCAGATGGCGTCCGGTTGGGGAAATGGCTCTCGCTCATGGACTTCTCCCATGGGATCTCCCCATCGACCGTTGCCAAGAAAGATCTCGGCAGGAGTCGGCGAGGGGGTGAGCCTTGTCGGCCACCAACCACAGCGTGAACAGGTCTGGCGGCCCGGTGCGACGACAAGGCTCCCGGTGCGGCCACTTTCTTGACCTGACCCGACCGTAGGCCTATCTGCACCACTCGCCACTGGGGGCGCACCCAGCATCGAAGTCGAGCAGGTGTAGGGCGAGGTGCTTGGCGGGTTGGCGGATCTAGCCTCTGTGGCGGACCGACTGTGACGAGCTGGACTACGGATCGGCAGTCCGGTGGCAGGCGGTACCGGTTCCCGCTTCCTGAGACCCCGGCACCACCAGACGGAAGCCGCGGCCCCCGCATGCCTCACGCTCGCCCTGGTTGGGGTCACTCACCATCTGAGCGACCACAAGGCCTCTGGCACGCAGCCTCGGCAGGGCTCGACCGCTAGGGAAGACCCTGACGAGGAGCCTTGAGCACCCAGCGACCGGCGCCAGCTGGAGTCTGCGTCGCGTCGCCTAGTCGTCGGAGCGGAATCCGTTGATCTTGTGGGTTCCGTCGCAGAACGGCTTGATCGCCGACGCACCGCAGCGGCAGAGGGCCACCGTGCCCCGTCTGGGCTCGACGGAGTTCCCGCCCGCGTCGACGATGGTGGGGCGGCCGCGGATCAAGAGGGGACCGTCGGGGCACAGCGTGATCAGCAGATCCTCGCCACCCGGGGTGGATTCAGCGCGCATGGTTCACCGCCCCGACTGGGACGGGCGTCAGGGTGGTGGGCCCGGGGAGCGTGTGTGTTCGGATCCATCGTTCGGAGTGGGCTGCTGTCCGCAGCCGAGTTCCCGAGTAGCCGATCCCGCCCGTCAACCGGTGCGCCAGCGCCATCCATGAGCACATGGCCCGCTCCGCGACCCAGGCGGGCGCGAAGGCGCTGCATTGCCATGGGAACCGTGCGGTGCCCCCGGCCAGCCGTCGGCCTCGCTCAGCGAGGAGCACGGCGGCGGCCGCCAGCGCGACCAGGCGTCGTGGGCGCCGCGCGGCCCAGATGATCGTGGGGAGCAGCGCGAGCTCGATCACCAGGCGAAGGGGTTGAGCCTGGCTGTCGTAGGCCTGGCGGACGCGTTGGGAGAAGAAGCGGGAGGTCGAGGGTGGGTGACGCTCCACGAACAGGTCGTGGGCGCGCAGCTCCCGTCCCCCTGCGGCTCGAACCGTCCGGATGAGCTCGAGGTTCTCGAACAGGACGTGCGTGTCGTACCCGCGGGGCAGCACCTGGGGCCGCAGGGCCAACGTGCCGGGGTAGTCGCCGCCGGTGGCCCGGTTGATCAGCATCCGCGCGGTGTCCCAGCGGGCGTGCCAGGGCAGGGGCCGGAAGAAGTTCTGCGGGCGGACCAGCTCTGCGTCGTCGAGCAGGTGCACCACGCGTTCGAGCCCTGGCCGGTCGTAGCGCACGTCGTCATCGGCGATGACGACCCGTGGCGCGGTCGTGGCGCGCAGCCCGTCGACCACGCCTACGGCCTTGCCGTTCTCGCCAGGACCTATCGGGCGCGGTGCGATGTGGGTGAGGTAGCCGGACCATCGGGCGTGGTGGGCGGCGAAGACGTCGGGGGGCGATCCGTCGATCACGACGACGTCGATCCAGGTGACGAGGCGCTCCAGGTAGCTGGTGAGGTCACCTTCGTCGGGTCGGTCCCAGCGCAGCGGCAGAAGGTAGACCGCCTCGTTGACGGGCACGGCAGGCGTGGTCATGCGGGGCCCGGGGAACGCAGTGCGGAGGCCTGATGTTCCCAGGCGTCCAGGGTGTTCCCACCGGCCCAGCCGTCGACGGCCAGGCAGGCAGCGGCTCCGAAGAGGATGTCGGGCAGAAGAGCAGGTTCCTGGGCGGCGAGGCGTCCGGCGAGGTCGCGTCCGGCGATCTGTTCGTGGACCGCGTCGGCCTCGACGTGCTCGTCGAAGTACCGAGTGGTCGTGGCGTCATGTCCCAGGCGGCGGAACCCGTTGCCGTACAGCTTGTTGGGGATGGACGAGGTCATCTCGAAGGCCGCGAGGTGACCGACGATCGCCCCGCGCAGGCGACGGTGCAGTCCGAACATCGACATCATGTTCAGCGAGGCGAGGGTCGAGGCCGGGACGAGATCGACGTAGGCACCGTAGGTGTCATCCAGCCCCAGGCCGCGCATCGCCTGGGCGAAGAGTGCGGAGTGCATGCGCTCGGGGCGACCGTCGCCGTACTCGTCGGCCTGGATCTCCACGAGGGCCGCCTTCGGTGCCCCGCTCAGCCGTGGGATCGCCCAGGTGTGTGGATCGGCCTCCTTGAGCTGGTAGACCGACCGCAGGATGAGGAACTCGCGCAGTTGCTCCTCGGTGGCCTTCTTCGCCACGAAACGCGACAGGCTCGGGCCACCATCGTCGGCGGTCATGGCGAACAGGGCCTCGGCCACCGACCGGGCATCGCTGCGGTCGAGCTCAGGTGGCGTGATGCGGGAACGGAGGTCGGCCTCGAAGTGGTCCTCCAGCACAGCGCGCGCCGCCAGGAGGCCCGGGTGCCACTCCCACCGGTCGTCCACGCCCTCAAGCCCCCGGTAGTGCAGCTCGTAGAGGCACAGGAGCGTGTGCTGCAGATCCTCGTCCTGCGTGGCGTACCCACCTGTCGTCCGCAGATGATCACCGACTGCCTTGCCTAAGGCCGAGGCGTCGGTGGCGTTCGGGGGCTGGCGGAGCGTCTGGATCAGTTGCTCACCCATGGGGCCGCGCGCGGACGGCACCTGCAGGCGTCCGCTGTCCACGTCCCGCGACTCGACGGCGGTCATGACGTCAGCCCCGGGTGGTCACAGACGTCAGCGCTGGTTGTGGTCATCGTGAGCTCTCCTGTGGCGCGTCCAGTGCAGGCGCACGCACGACCGCTTGTGAGCGGGCGCGCCCGGATGCGCTGGTGGTTCGACGGCGCCTTGGCTCGACCCCTCCTTCACGCTAACCGAACCCTCGGCCACTGGCAGGACAGGGACAGGTGCCCTTTCGTGCGACGAGGAACTTCGTCCACGACGAACAGCGTGCACGTGTGCGCGATCGCGCATCGACGCCCCCCGGGATGAACTCAGGCAGCTTCGCCGGGGCGGGTCCGGGACGTTGGAGGCCCCGCGGGTCGGGGTACACCGATCAGGGTGTCGACGCCGGGCGAGACAAGCACGAGGGGCTCAACCTGTGGGGTGGGTAGGCCCATCACCTCGAAGACGTCCGTGTCGAAGTGGTCCAGGCTGGCCCGTCGCAAGGGCCATGGTTGATGGGTCACCGGGACTCGCCACACGTGCCCGCCGCGGACCGTGTAGGCGTTCCACCGGCCGGTCAACTTCCCCTCCAGCTCTGTCGGTGCACTGATCGGCGCGCCGGCTCGGACGGCCACTCGCAGGCGCAGGGGTACGGCGTGCCGGGCGGGGCGGGCGTCATAGGTCATGCCCCCGCCCCCCACAGGCTGGATGGTCGCCTCGGTGCGGTGATAGGGCAGCCCGATGGTGCGCATCGCGGCGTTCATCGCTCGACGTGTGGACCACAGGCCGAGGAACCACAGCCCGTCGGTGCCGTCCTCGTGGCGCACGTAGGTCCGCAGGTTGACCTCGGGGAACGTCGACCAACCCGGGAGCGCGGGCAGCGGCGGAACGCGCAGGTCCTGCATCAAAAAGGGGGTCAGCCCGATCCACGCGGCACCCTCGTACGTCTGTACGTGCAGCCCACGGGGTAGTCGTTCCTGGATCAGGGCGGGTGCTACGGGCCAGTGCAGGAAGGTCAGTGCTGACCAGCGCTGGGCGTTCACGGGCAACCGGATCGTGTTCTGCGGCATCGGACCGCTCATCGCGCACCTCCTCGCCAGGCCGGGCAGGGTGCGTCCGCTTTCGTGGTCGACGCTCGCCTCAGCCGTCGTCGGTCTCTCGTCCTTCGCTGTACGGGACGATCAGCGGCTCACCGAACCCGGCGATTTCAGCGAGCTCGGTGAGCGTTCTGGTGCTGAGAATGCCGCCGAGCTAGACGGGGTTGCGCAGGAACTCGTCGACGGCGTGGCGGCGGTGCTCGTCCACGGGCAGGATGCGCCCCAAGGTCACCAGGCGGGCCGCGAGGTCGCGCACGGGCACGTTGTGCTGGTTGGAGGTGCCGCGCAGCAGCTGGAATGCCTCGTCGATCGTCAGGCCGTGGGTGACGGTCAAGATGCCCTTGGCCTGCTCGATCGTGCCCCGGTGCGTCGCTGCAGCACGGATGTGCTTGCCTGCGAGGTCCTGGGCGCGCTGGGCGATGGGGGCGGTGTTGTCGATGAAGTACCCCATCAGCTCGGCCACCTCACCAGTGTCGGGAGACAGGCGGCCCTGGCCGACCAGTGTCACGATCCGCTCCTGGCCGCGAGCGTCCATGATGCGGTGCACGCTGTGAAACGGGATACCGGACCCCTTCGCCGCCTCGAACACCTCTCGGAACCGTTCACGGTCCGCCGGGTGCTTGTGCGCCAGGACCAAGGCCGTCGTCGGGAAGACCTCGTACGGTTCGAACCCGTGGATGCGGTAGGTCTCCTGCGACCACCACCATGCCTCGGTCGTCAGGTCGTAGCGCCACTGGCCGGTGAGCCGTGGGACAACCTTGCCAACGTGCTCAACGGGAACGCGTCCTGCGTGATCTTCGATGGACATGCCGAACCGCTCCTCAGAAGAAGGTCTGGTGAGCCGGCTGCCTGACTCGGTCGCGCCCCTTGACCGTACGCGCGAACCACCCACATCACTAGGGCGAAGTGGCTTCTGAGTGGCAAGTCCCCCTTCCTCCCCACCACCGCAGGACGAGCCGATGCCGACCTGCCGCGGTACAGGCCTTCGGCAGGTGGGTGGCAGTTAAAGAGCGGCGCCGCCGCACTCCCCCGCGGTCAGCGGGACTCATGGCCGACGCGTCGTACCCGATGGCAGCCGTGGCCGGCCCTCGGCCCGATGGTTGTCGTAGTCGGCCCGTGCTGGCGGTGTCCGAGTCGCCGCAGCCAGGTGGTCGCCTGCCTTCGATGCGGCCATGCTGCAGCGCCAGGCGGTTGTTCCGCGGGGAGGTGCTAGGCCTTGTTGGTCGGTGCGAACAGCGGTTCGGCGGCCGTGGCCATCTCGAGGTCGGCCGTCGCCTGGATGAGCGCGAGGAGCTCGGGATCGAGACCGGGAGAGAACTACTCGTACCGTTCCCGGGCGATGGTCGACGGCACACCGGGCGGGGCCTGTTCGGTCGCGTCGAGCTCGGTCCCGTCGTTCGAGGGCGACATCCCCTGGAAGATGCGCCCGGCCTCCGAGGCGCCCTCGAGGTCGAACGTGTACTGCTTGGACTGGAGCCCCAGGTCGACGAGCTTCTTGACCTCGGGGAACTTCTCCGCGTTCGTCTTGGGTACGGGCAGCAGCTTGCCCCAGTCGACGCCCAGCGTCTCGAGGGCCCGGGCGTAGGCGTTCTCGTGCGCCTGGTCCCTGACGATCAGGTAGGAGATCGTCGACCGAGCGGTTGTCGGTCATCTCGTAGATCCGGCACTTCTGCAGACGTCCCGTGGACTCGAGCATCAGGTTGTAGAGCAGGTCCAGGACGAGGTTTCCCGAGTTGTAGACGTAGCTGCCGCTCCACGGGTTGCCGGCTGCGTCGACGGGCAGGGCACCTTGAGCCGCGACCAGGTAGTGATGGATGTTGCCCTCCCCCAGGGCCAGGTCGAGCGGCGTCTTCCCGCCGCCTCCGGGTGTGTCGAGAGGGTCGGTCTTCTTCCCGTTGTAGCGCGGTGAACCGTCGAGGAGTCGAGCGATCGTCGTGCCGATCAGCTCGACGTGGCTGATCTCCTCGGTCCCGATCCCCTGGAGCAGGTCCCGGTACGGCTTGCCCGTCGGGCCGCGGAAGTTGATGCTCTGGAACAGGTACTGCATCATCGTCCGCATCTCGCCGAACTGGCCGCCCAGGCCTTCCTGGAGGGCGTTCGCGGCCGCCGGGTCGGGTTCGTCCGCCACGATGTCATTGATCAGTCGCTGCACGTGCAGATACATCTCGAGCCTCCTCGGTGAAACCGATGTGGATCCGTCCACCGTGCGCACACACCTGCTCCACTGGCATCTGGGGCGGTCGATCAATCGTCTGTGCGAGGGGCAGTGCCCGTGCGACGACCGGCCAGGCGCGTGACCAGATAGAGAGCCACGCCTAGGAGCACCAGGGCTCCGGCTCGGAGCCAGGTCTGCGGTGCCTGCTGGGTCAGGAGCAGGACGCAGCTCCCGGCACCGAGCACCGAGCACCGGCACCGCTACGGCGCTTGAGGACGAGTACATCGGGAAGCCGGCGCCCCGATGTCTCCCGCCTCGTGTACCCGCTGACGTCCACCGACCGCGACGCCGAGTGGGCGTCTTCACAACTACCGAGGTGTGCTCGACGCCCCAACACGGCATAGGTCAGGCATGAGCCCAGACGCGACCGCGACCGTCACGACGGCGGGACCCAGATCATGAGCTTCAACGCGAACGTCCCCGGGCTCGACCCCGGCTCGGTCAGTCAGCGCGCCCGAGTGGCCCTGTTCGCGGCCCGCGACGAGCGTCCCGACGAAGACCTGACCACCGCCGAGGTGCGCATCCTGAGCCGCATGGCCCGCCGCGCGAACCCCGGACTCGGGTTCTTCCCCGCGACCGACGCGATGACCTGGCTCACCCAGGACGTGTGGTCTCCGCACATCGACGAGATCGCGGTGCGCCGCGCGCTGGCCCTGGACTGGACAGCGATCCGCTCCCTGACGCACCTGGAGTACGAGGAGCTCATCACGCGCCTGGCCCGCACCTACGACCCGTTCGGTGACTACGACATCGACCCGAGCGCGGTCCGCTCCCCGTACGGCGACGTCGTCGAAGGCGAGCGGCGCATGGGCGACCGTGCCCACGCGTTCCGTGACGCACCCATCGCCGACCAGAGGACGCTGCGCCGCGCCCTGGCCCACCGGCTGTCCAAGCCGGACGCCCCCAACGAGCCGAAGCCGCTGACCCAGTCGGAGATCGCCGCCGACCTTGGGGTGGCCCCCTCGACGCTGCGCCTACTGCTCGCGAAGGTCGGAGCCACGAAGGTCGACGGCCGCTGGGTCGTGACCGACCAGGTCCTGGTCGCGGTCCGCGCCGAGCTCGCGCAGAAAGCGACGACGTGCGCCGAACCCGCGTGCAGCAACGCCCTGCGCAGGCGTGGCCTGTGCGAGATGCACTACCAGCGCTGGCGTCACGCCGAGAAGAAGTCCGCGGCAGCCGCCAACGTGAGCGCCGCGGCGGCTTGAGACTTTCCGCGCCGGGCGCCCCATGAGCAGGGTGTCCCCGCCGAGAAGGAGAGAGCGATGAGCAAGCAGACGATCACCCCCGCACAGCACGCCGCGTTGCGTGCCCTGCACGGTTGGACGTTCAGCGGACGCTCCGCCGGGGCGACCGCGCGGGCCATGGGCACCTTCCACCCCGCGAACACCGCGCGCGTCCTGGACCGCCTGGTCGTGATGGGCCTGGCCGAGACGTGGGACACCGCCAAGGGCGTGCGCCGCTGGTGCCTGAGCCCGGCCGGTGAGCAGTTCATCGTCGACACCCGTGCCGCCCAGACCCCGCCGGCCAAGGCCCCGCCGGTCCTGGCCGACTGCCAGATCTACGACTCGCGCGTGAAGCTGCCGTGCTCGGCGACCGACAGCGGCGGCGTGCGCTGCACCCGCACCGACGTGCACGGCAAGGACCACGAGATCGACGCGCACACGATCGCGCACGCCCTGGCCGGGAACGGCTACCCGTGCCGGATGATCGCTGTCGAGAGGACTCCGAGCCGATGAGCACCAAGATCTACAACGGGTACCGCCTCGCGCCCGGGACGAACATCTTCGACCTCGTGCCCGACCTGGTGCAGGCACTAGGCCCGGTGCGTGACCGGCTCGACGCGCGCGTCCTGGCCGTGAAGGCCACCGCCATGATCGACGACGCCGACCTCGCCGGGTCCCCGCGCCCCCGGTCCCCGCTGACCAGCGCCTACCGGGACATCACCGACGAGCAGGCCAAGGCCCGGCCCGGGACGTGGGAGCACGCACCGCACCGGTTCGAGGTCGCCGTCGGGTCCGACCCGGTCACCGGCACCCTGCTCGCGCTCACGTTCAGCGAGCAGCCCGAGCTGCGCGAAGCCTTCGAGTCCTTGGACGTCGTGCACGAGTACGGGTACTGGAACAACGCCGACCTCCCGGACGAGGTGAGCGAGGCCGAATGGGACGAACGCCGAGACGCATGGGCGCGTGTCCTGCCCGGCGACGGAGTACCCGCCGACACCATGTGGTCCTGATCGCTGCGCCCGGACCCTGCCGGGTCGCTGTTCGACCTGGCCCAGCCTCAGTACCAGGCCGTGCACCCGCTCGTGCTCGACCAGATCCCGACCAAGGGGTGGCGCCTGAGCCGGCTGGTCGCCCGGACCCGCCTGGACGCGCTGGCCGGGTCGCTGACGGACTCCGCCGACGTCATGGGCCACGCGTTCGAGGCGTGGCGCGTGGACGGCGACCTGCACGCCCGGTGCACCGACCTGCTCGGTGACCTGGACGCCGCGGACCTCTCTGGTCGCGGTGACCTGGACCGCGCGCGCACCCACGCGCTGCGCGACGTGCTCGACGAAGACGCCGCAGGGTGGGCGAGCCAGCGCCGACCAGCACCGCAGAAGGACGGTGACTGACGTGGTGAGCCGATCGGTCAGGTTCGCGTGCACGACGTGCCGCACCGTCGCCCTGACCCCGTGCACCAAGCACGACGAGCAGGTGCTGACCGTCAGCTCGCGCTGGCGTGCACCCAAGCGACGCGACGCCAAGGCGTGGGCACGGGTCCGCGCCGGGCAGCTGCTGTGGGACGGGGCCGCTGTCGATCGCGCCGCGGTCCGGGCAGCCAAGCGTCGACGCACCGCCGAGGCTGCTGCCCGTCGCCGGGCACGTCTCGACCCCGGCGAGCGCGCGCGGCCGTAGCCTCGGACCATGAACCGAACCCTCACGGCTGCCGCAGTCCTCGCTGTCCTCCTGGTCACCGGCTGCACGGCGGATACCCGCGAGGGCCCCACGACGGCCGGCCCCACCCTGATCGGGGCCGAGCTCACCATGGACGTCGTCCTCAACGACGACGGCACGGTCACCGTGACCGCAGAGTCGAACCTGCCGGACGGGACCGAGCTGGGCGCGTCGGTCTTCGCCGAGGGCGTGTTCAACGCGAGCGACCAGGCCGTGTTGCAGGACGGCGAGGCCGAGTTCGGCCCGTTCTCGCAGAAGGGCGCAGCCCTGCCGGCCGGAGCCTACGACGTGAGCGTCACGATGCCGATCATGTTCGGCCTCAGGCTTGTGCGACGACGTACCGGTAGGCGCGCCCGCTGCCAGGAAGCGGCACCTTGACCGTGCCCGCCTTGACGCGACCGGCCATGGAACGCACCGTGCGCGAGGGCTGCGGGGCCATCGAGACGTCCAGCTCCTGGTCGGCACGGAAGTCGGCAAGGGCGCGCCACGCCGAGGCGGCGTCAGCGAAGACCCGCTCGGTGAACGAGGGCACCGGCATCCCGGACGAGAACTCGATCGCGGCGCGCACAGACACGGTTGGCTCCTCAGGGTCGATCAGTGGTGACACCCATCTCGTGGGTCCGACCACCAGCAACGTCCCCGGCTCAGCGAGCCGCGTGCATCCACAGTGCGACGTCGAGCAGGCGCAGCTCGGTCGTGTCGTAGACGCACGTTCGTCCCTCGGCCGCCGCGGTCGTCAGCGCCCGTGCCAGCGCCGCCTCGATCGCGTCGAGCACGGCCGGGTCCGCGACGAGCGAGCGGATCACCTGGATCTCCAGGCGCCCATCGCGGGCGGGCTCCAACCCGAGCAGGCGGCGCACCAACGTGTCCCGCACCGGCAGCAGCCGCGGTCGCTTGCGCGCGGCCAGCTTCGCCGCGGTCACCCACGGGTCCGACTCCGACTTCGTCGTCGGGTCGGCCAACGCTGCGCGGGCCTTGTTCGTCAGGTCCCACGCCGCGTCGAGCTCAGCCGCGCTCGCGTCCACCAGGTCTGCGCCGGTCGGCGTCGCAGCCAGGGCGGCGAGGAGCCCGTCGCGCAACGGCCCGTCCTCCAGCACACGCCTGGTCGCGCCGGGCCCGACCGTGATCGCGAGCATCGTCAGGGCGTGCAGGTCCGCGGCCGTGACGTCCATCGGGTCGTTCGGCTCGATGGACGCGAACGTCGCCCCGGCATAGTTGCCCGCCACGTCGTAGTACCGCTCGAAGCGGACCAGGCTCAGTGCGTCGAGCGCGGTGCGGTGCGCGGCGTCGAGCACACCGTCGGGGACAGGGGGCCACGTGTCGGGCACAGGAGGGAGCATGCGGTGACCGTAGCGGCAGCCGACGACATCGCCGGGCGCCACGACGACGCTCCCCCCGGAAGTCACCCGGAGTTCTCGCCGGCATTCCAACGCGCTCGAAGGTGACGCCCGGCCTGCCGCACGCTCGCGGGGAACGCGGACCCCCACCGAGCGCGCAGCCGCTGGCGTGTGATGGCGCGACCTTCTCGACGGATCTCGCGCTCCTTGTCCTTCGCGCGGCGCGCCGGCTCGACTCCGCGACGTCGCCACCATCGACCGGCCGAATCGCGGAACGTCACCTCCAGCTCGACGTCAGGTTGCTGATTCAGCATGGAGAGCGAGCACAGCAACATCATGACCACCTTGCCCCTCGGGCCGACCGGCCCACCCGTCACCTCGAAGTCCCATGGGTCATCAGGGCCGCTTCGCCCGTACGCGCGCACGAGCGTCAGACCGACGAGTTCGTCGCTGCCGTTGTGGATCTCCGCGACCACCACGGCCGCTGGCGGGATGTTGACTGCGCGCAATCGCGGATGGCCCCGAACCGTTTCCACTGACCCGACGTCGCCACCCATCACGGTCACCACCTCCCGCCAGGCCGGAACGCGGCCAAGGTGCGTAACGGTCGAGAGCACGACCTCGACGTGCACGAGTCGTGCCTGCGCCCACCGTCTCGCCCTGACGTCACGCGTGTACGCAATCGCGGCCACGAGGAATGCGAGCCCCGTACAGATCGCGGCGAGCCAGTCCGGCCACGAGCCCGGCTGGACCCGACCGAAGAAGTCACTGATGGAGGCGAGCACGGCCACAACCTACCGGCCGCTCGGCCACCCACGACGCGCGCGCCACGCCCAAGCCCAGACCTGACCACCAGATCCCCGGGCCCCGCGACCGGTGCGCGACAGCGCCGAGCGGCCGATAGGCCAAGGCCAGGTCGAAGCTGGCTGGCAGACCGGCAGAAGACAAGAGGCTCGTCGGCTTCGGTCGCTGGCGCTCCCTTCGCCTCCTCGCGCTGGGGTTCGGTTTGTTGTTCGTGTCGTCGGGTCGTTGTTCGTGGTGTTGTTCGTGTCGTCGGGTCGTTGTTCGTGGTGTTGTTCGTGTCGTTGTCTGGCGGTTCGTTGGGGCTGTTCGTGGTGGCGGTGACGCTGCGCGTCACGTGGCGGCGGCTGTTGTCCTGGTCGGCGTGTGGCGCTGCGCGCCACCGTCGTCGGGTCGTTGTTCTGTTCGTGGCGCTGCGCGCCACGTTGGTCGTCTTGTTGGTCTGCTCGTTGTTCGGGTGGCGCTGCGCGCCACCACCACCCCACCCGGGTTGTCGTCTGTGTCGGCTTGGCCGTGTTCGTCTGGTGCGGTTCGTTGGCGCTGCGCAGGCGCCACCCCACCCTGGTTGTTCCTGCTCTACTCCTCCGGTGGCCTGAGGTGCCTGCCTGGTGCGGCACACGTCCCGTTCGTCGCTGCGTCACACGTCACGACAGGCCGCCACCCCACCACCTGGCCTGACCGCGCCGAGACGACCCCGTCAACACACCAGTACGAGCCGAACCGGGCAGAACCAAGCCAGCCACCACGCCCCCGCAGGGGCCACCGTGACGCGAAGCGGCACACACCACCGTCACGAAGACGGCACGCGAAGCGGGACGACGCCCCCACGGCAGCGGCACGCGAAGCGGGACGCCACCCACCAGGCAAGGCCCCCCGGGCCGCAGCCGAAACCACCACCGTGACGCGAAGCGGCACGCACCCCACGACCAACCAGTGCAGTGAGCCCCAGCGAACGAAACGAGACACACCCCCACCCCGCGCCACACGCGGCGCACCCCGCCCAGACCAACACCACCAGAAGAAGGGGGCGGCGAGGGTGGGGGCCGCGGTGGTCTGTACGGCGCAGAAGCGTCCGTTTCATTCTCCTCGCCCCCTCTGCCCGGTACGTGCATCCGCAGGCAGGTTCGAGGCCTGTCCCGGGGGCGCGTTCTGCGCATAGGTGACAGGCATGGGAACCAAGGTCGAGGCATGGCAGTTGTCCCCCACCGGGGCGGGGGTAGGTGACGTCCTGGTCGCGGTGCAGCGGGCCGGGCTGTTCACGACGCAGTCGCTGTCGCAGTTCGGGTCGGTGACGTTGCTCGTGGCCCGACGTGACGGCGCGCAGTCGACGTACCTGGTGACACCGGCCTCAGCCGCGTCACGCAAGGCGGCGGACCTGCTCGCGTCCTCGCTCGGCGCGACAGCGGTCAAGGCCGAGGTCCCGGTCGACGTCCTGACCTCGACGCCGAAGATCCGCCAGCTGATGTTCCAGCCGTTCTCCGGCACGTTCCGTGAGACGCAGCAGGGCGCTGACCCTGCGGAGCAGGCACGCCTGCTGGCCGCGTCGATGACGGACGGGCAGTGGCTGGCGATCACGTTGCGCGGGCCGGGCCGCTTCGAGTACCGCCGCCACTCGCGCTGGCTGGCCACGCGCATGGCCACGTTCCTGCCGACCCACCACTCGTTGGCGTCCGAGGCGGTCATCGGGTCGTTCTACGTCGGCGCCGAGCACCCCTCCGACGCGGACGCGCTGCTGCGCCAGGTCGCCTCGACCATGCCTGGGTTCGACCTGCCGGTGCGTACCGGCCGGGTCGTGCCGCGCACCGTGTGGTCGATGATGTGGCTGGCTGCGGCGCTGGTCCTGTGGACGGGGGCGGCGCTGCCCGCGCTGGCGTCCTCGCTCGTACCTGCGGGGCTGCCGTGGGCGGGGGCACTGACCTCGACGCTGCTGGTCGTCGCGACGCTGCTCGCCCTGCCACCGGCCGTGATCGGGTACGCGATCGGGCGCGGCGCGATCCCCACCCGTGACACCCGCCTTCGAGCTGCCGCACGCAGCGGCCTGTTCCCCGCACCCGCGCACTACGAGATGTGGCGCGGACCGTGGACCGCACCGACGAAGGGCGGCACCGACAACGACGGCCGCCAGGTCAAGGCACGCCAGGGCAACTACCCCGTCTCTCACCGCTCGTTCGTCCTGGGCCCGCACCTGCCGGTCCTGCTGTGCGCACCGCACGCCGGCGCCGTCTCGGGCCAGATGTCGACCGGGGGGCGCCCGGTCCCGCCGCCGCTGCGTCAGCGGGTCGGCCCACTCCTGGGGTACGACCCCGTCGGCAACCCGGTGTACCTGTCGGCCGCGGACCTGGTGGGCGGGACGTTCATCTCGGGGCGCCGAGGCAGCGGCAAGACCCTGCTCCTGAACGGCATGTACGCGTGGGCGTGCCTGGACCGCGTGCGGCCCTGCGGGCTGCCCGGCACGTTCGGTCGCAACCAGGCCCTGGTCGCGTTCGAGTCCAAGGGTGAGGGCGCGACGAAGTACCTGGAGTGGGCGCACGCGATGGGTGACAGCGCCACCCTCGTGGAGGTCGCCGACCCGCAGGGGTGGTCCATCAACCTGCTCGACGTCCCGGGCACGTGGAACGACCGCGGCCTGTTCTTCGCCGACATGCTCAAGTACGTCCTGGACGACGGCGCGATCGGCCCCTCGTCCTTCATGGGCCTGGCGTCGTTCGGCGCCGCCGCGCTCGCGCTGACCGAGACCGAGGCCGGGCGCACCGTCCTGGCGCAGGTCGACGGCGTCGGCGCCGACGTCGCGCTGATGGACCTGATCTACATCCTGGTCGGTGGCCGCGGTGACGAGGTGGCGGTGCGGTTGGACGCCGAGGTCGCCGGTGAGGCTGCCCGGCTCGAACGGCTCGGGGCGCCCGACCCGGGGCTCAACTGTGCGCGCGACGCCCTGCGCCCGTACTACGGCGGCAACACCCCGAGCTCGCGCCGCGACGCCGTGGCTCCCCCGCGCAACAAGATCTTCGCGCTGCTGGCCGCAGGTCACTGGTGGTCGGGCACGCGCCCCTCGTTGACGTGGGACCAGATCCTGACGGGGCTGCGCTCGGTCGTGGTGAACACCGGCCCTTCGGTCATGCGCCCCGGTGAGGACCTGCCGGCGGAGGTCGCCGACCAGATGGCCGGCATGCTGATGTTCTCGTTGCAGCGCGCCATCATGCGCAACTGCGCCGCGTGGGGCGAGCAGGGCTACTCGGTCGCGATGTTCGCCGACGAGCTGGCGCTGCTGGCCGGGTCCGACGACCGGGTCATCACGTGGCTGCACGACCAGGGCCGCAGCTTCGGGGTCCGCTCCGCGTTCGCGACCCAGCGTTCCTCCCAGCTCAGTGAGCGGGTGCGCGAGTCGGTGATGGACTACTCGACGCTGATCGCGTTCCGCCAGTCGAACGAGGGGGCCGCGGCCCCGATCGTCGCGGACCTGGCGGCGGACGGCTCACCGTGGTCGGTCGCGGACATGGTGACCTTGCCCCGGTACACCGCAGCGGTGCGCACCGCGTTCGACGACCAGCGCCAGACGCCCTTCACGTTCAAGGCGCACTACTTCGCCGGTGACGTCGCAGGCTTCCCCGAGCTGCAAGGCTGGACGCCGGGGGCCGGGCCAGAACCCGTTCCTGCCGCGGCAGTCGCTGACGCCAACGACCCGGAGGCGGGCTGGTGAGCGCCGCGACGAGCGCGACGGCGACCGGCACCCACCTGAGCGAGATCGCGTCCCCGCTGCCCGACGGCATGTTCGGTGCCCGCGAACGCCTCGACCCGTACTGGGACGGGCTCTGGGTCCAGGGCTCGCTCGCGTCCTGGGCCACCCGCACCGACGTCGAAGCGATGAACACCGCGGGCCTGGTCAACGCCCCCGCGTGGATGCTCGCTGACCGCGACCAGGCCGTGGCGCGAGTGCGCGAGGACGACCGTCTGCGCGACCGGCGCATCAACATGCTCGGCGCCGTCAACGCCTGGCGCACCCTGACCGCCGAGCAGCTCGTCGCGATGACCGGCGACCTGGGTCTGGCGAACTGGTCCGAGCGCGCGTACAACAAGATCGTCGCTGACTCCTTCAACGCGCACCTGGTCGACCTGGGCCGGTTCATCGCACCGGTGGGCGCCAGCGCCGGGTCTTCCAACGCCCAGCTGATCCGCACCACCCGCTCGGAGGTGTTCGACAAGGACATCGCCCCGCACCTGACGTACACCGAGCACGTGCGCGTCACCGGAGGTTCGGGCTGGAAGAGCGCCGGGCAGTACGACCGGCACAACGTGCTCGCCACCGAGCTCGGGCTGCGCGTGAGCGAGCTGTGCGGCGCCGAGGTCGGGGCCGTGCTCGGCGAGCTGAACTGCCCCGTCTCGCTCCTGTCCTCCACGTCCAACGGTGGGCCCGGCGAGGACATGATGGGCAAGACCGCAGACCTGGCCGTGATCCGCGGCGACGGTGCACGCCTGGCCGTGGAGATCACCGCGTCCGTCTCGGGCAGCTTCACGACGAAGGTGAACCGGTGGGCGAAGGTCCTGGCGAACAGCCCGTGGGACCTGACCGGGCTCATGGTCGTGTTCGTCGTGGCCCCGCCGGTGGCCCGCACCTCCCGCCAGTCCGTCGAGCGCGAGGTTCGCACCGCGGTCTCGAACGCCGTCAAGCACTTCCCGGGCACCGCCCGCACGGGCTGGACGGCGGACCGGATGGCGGTCGTGCGCTGGGACGAGTGGTTCCCTGCACGCCACCACGTCAGCGACGAGTTCTTCGACCTGTCCGCGTGGCGCCCCACCGGCCCCGCGGACGAACGCTGGCAGCGGGTCGGCCTGCTCGACATCTTCGATGTCGCGTTCGAGCCGCACCCCTCCCACGACCCCAACCTGATCCTGGCCGCGAAGTCCTACCTGCCTGGGGTGGCGCACTGGCTGCGCCGCGACCTGCCAGGGGTGCACCTGTGGCCGTTGGTCGTGCGCGCCTCGGGCACCGACCAGATCCCGGTGCCCGGTTCACGCAACGCCGGCCAGGCCCCGGCCACGAAGTTCGCCCAGCCGCCCGGCGCCGCATCGACCCCGCGCCCACCGGGGCGGTACGGCGTCAAGACCTCGCGCGCATAGGTCTAGGCATGGACTCCACCGACCGGCCGGTCCCCCGCACCATCGACCACGACCGCTACACGCTGCGCCACCCGTGGCCGGTGGACTGCAAGGTCCAGGGCGGGTCGAGCGGCCTCGTGCTCACCAGGTCCAACGGTGCGTACGGCACCGCGTTCGTCGAGGCGTTCCCCGCCGAGCCCAAGACGATCATCCGCGGCGAGGGCACAAGCATCACCGCGGCCGAGGACGCCGCCTGGGAGAAGTACACGCGGATCACCGCCGGTGACCACGAGCACGAGTTCGAGACGCGCGGCTACCGCAACGGCGCCGGGTTCTGCACGCACTGCGGCCTGTTCGCCTCGGGCGTCTTCGACCTCGCCGAGATCGGGTCGGTGTGCACCGTGTGCGGGGTCGGCACCTACTGGGAGAGCATCGGCGAGGCCCTGTACTGCCGCGAGCACGCCCCCGACCGCGCGCAGATCAAGGCGATGCGCGCCCAGCTGCGGGCGGCGGGCAAGGACACGGGACTGGGCCAGCTCGGGGAGATGTTCGAGGCGCTGCTCGATGAGGAGGACGACGCCGACTCCGCATAGGTACCGGTGGGCGCGGCACCTGCCGCGCCCCCACACCACACGCAGGAGGACACCATGCCTGGTCGCTTCGAGCCCAGCAGCGAGGACCGCAAGAAGATGAACGACTGGATCGCCTCGACCGGAGGCAGCCGGCTCATCATGGGCGTGTTCGCCGTCGTCGTCGTCGCGTTCGTGATCGCCGCCTTCACCGGCTGACGCGCGAGACCCGGGCGCACGAGGGGCAGGTCATCCCTGCGTGCTGAACCGCCGCCACGCGATCAGGAACCAGACGACCGCGACGACGATCGCGATCGGGGCGATGACGAAGACCAGCACGGAAACCACCAGGGCTCCGATCGCACCGACTCCCCACCACTCGCTGCTGGCCGTGTTCGCAAACCACGCCATCGGCGGGTACGAGAGCAGGGCCAGGACAGCGGTCCCCATCGCGACATACGCTCGAAGGAGCGCAGCACGATGGCGCGGTGCTGGCGCTGCGTCAGGCGAATCGTCAGTGACCGGCCCCTGCCTGCGATCCATGGCGGCGAGTCTCCCACGGGCCTGCCGGTACGTCGCCGCCCCGCGCGTCCGGCACGCCCTACCCTGTGGGCATGACGACCAGCCAGGACATCAAGGGCCAGCTCTACGTCGCGGCACAGCCAAGCACGAGCGACCTCATCGCGGCGCGCGAGATTATCCTCGACGGCCTCGCCGATGGCACCTCGCTCCACGCCAACGACTTCGTTCAGCGTGTCCTCGCGCCGAGCGGCATCGACGCGCACGGCAACGAACAGATCCAGGTCACCAGGGGTAGCGACGGCTCTCGCACGACTATCGACCCGAACCACCCGTCATTGATGCGGGTGCGAGCCCGGGCCGCGGTGCTCGAAGTGCTCGCCGAGCTCAACGCCAACGGCGTCGTCGTGATGGTCCAGGGCGACAGCTACAACGAGGTAACCGACTCGGTCCCGGTGCACGAGGTGTACGGCGGGGGTTCCTCGACCGGCAACACGTCCTTCCCCTCGCGCGTGCCGGTGTTCGGGCACGAGGGTCGGTGGAGGCTGCTGCGCCCCGAAGCCCACCACCGCCACCAGCTCGCGCGCGAGAACCTGGTCGATGGGCTCGACGACGTCCTGGGCCCCCGCGGCATCGAGGTCCTGCGCGAGGCCGTCGCGTGCTTCCACGCCGGCCGGTTCCTCGCCGCCGCCGACCTGCTCGCCGCAGCGAGCGAGGCCGCGTGGTTCGTCGTCGGGGCGGCCGCCCACGGGCACGACGGCAAGCTGGACGACCTCGTCGCGCGAGGAGAGAGCGCCGCGGACGTCATCCACCGCACCGACCAGGTCATCCGCCAGCAGAAGGCACTCGCCTCCCAGACCCTCAACGACGTGCGCGCCCAGGCGGCTCACCTACGCGACATCCGCAACTACGGACTGCACCCCGTCGGCGCGGCGGACGCCGACCGCGAGGACGCCTTCACCGAGCCTGGGTGCGCCGTGCTGTTCATGAGCGCGCGCCGGTACTTCACTCACCTCGACAACGCGCGCCTGGCGCTCCTGGACTCGGCACCCACCTCGTCGACCTGATGATCCTCGGCGATACTGGTCGGGTGCCGACGAAGCCACGCACCGTACCCGCGCTCCTGACCGTGCTCGCGGTTGTCACGACCCTCGCCGCCTGCCGGACACCGGCACTGGAGACGACCCCCGAGGCCGTCACCCAGACTCCGCCGCAGACGCAGGCTCAGGAGCGCGTCATGCACGGCGCCGGTCCCGACGAGGTCGGTCTGGTACCGAACGACGGGGACGTCCCCGACCAGCTCTCGCAGGACGTACTGGTCGTGACGAACGTCGTCGACGGCGACACGGTCGACGTGTCGAGCGGTGAGCGGGTGCGCCTGGTCGGTATCGACACCCCGGAGGAGGGCGAGCCCTGCTACCAGGAGGCGGGCGACGTGCTGCGCAACCTGGTGCTCGACCACGAGGTCACGCTCACCCGCATGGGCACCGACCGGTACGACCGCACCCTGGGGTACATCGACGTCAACCCTGGCATCTTCGACTTCGACCCTGTGCCGGACCTGCTCGTCGATGGGCTGGCCGTGCCCCGCTACAACTCGACGGACGGTTACGGCGCACACCCGCGCGAGGAGGAGTACGCGCAGTTCGCAGCCGAGGCGACGACGCCCGCGTGCGGGCAGCCCGCGCTCACGCCCGAGGCCCCGGCGCCGGTCCCCGTGCCGGAGGTTCCGGCCGTGCCGGTGCCCGACCCTGTCCCCGCGCCGCCTCCTGCACCCAAGGACGACGGCGGCGACTACCCGGGCTACACCGGGCCACGCTGCTATGCGCCCGGCGGCAAGACGTGGAAGCCGTGCCCGGAGAAGGGGTGAAGTCTCGGGACAACGTCGGTGCGACGCCATAGCCTGCAAGCCATGACGACCCGACCTTCGCGCGTGAACGACGGCAAGCCGCGCAAGCCGCCCACCCCTGCGGCGCTCCTGCGGATGTTCATGGACCTGGTCAACGACCACCAGGTGCTCATGGATGCCCTGCCGGCCGAGTCGGTCTCGGTCACCTACCCCGCTCGCGGCACCGACCCGCACTACATCGCGCGGATCGTGCGCTCGGCCTCCATCCGCAAGTTCGTCGACCTCCCGACCGACCAGGTCTACCTGACCAAGATCTTCGAGGCGCTCGACGAGCTGCTGCCCCCGAACCCTGACATCCAGCTCGCGCTCCTCAACGCCCGCACGACCTTCGAGCGGTTCCAGAAGTCCTCGTGGGCGTCGTTCAAGTACGGCTCCGAGCCGGCGCGCAACGTGCACGACGTCGTCGACGATCTCCTCTACGGCCGGTTCGCGCACTCGGACTACACGAAGTACCTGTACTCCAACGTCCACCGCAGGTTCGGCACGGCCGAGCAGTCGCTCATGAGCTGGCTGCACGACTCCGAGACGCTCGTGCTCATGACCCGGCTCTCGATACAGGAGTGGACCGAGGACGGCACGCTGACCCTCGACGACTCCGCGCCCAAGGCCACGTGACCCGGACTTCATCCTTCTCTCCTCGTGCGCCGCGGCAATACGTTGACCCCATGAGGCGCAAGGACCGCGTGCAGCAGGTGGCCTACTCGCTCGGCTCGGCGGACACCCTGGGGTCGCTGGCGTCGGTCGTCCAGGAGAGTGCGCACACGGCGGCGACCCCGACGCTGCGGATCTCCATCCTGGTCGAGTTCATCGAGACCCACCGGGACTCCGTGTACCGCGAGCGGGCAGCCATGCGGGTGCCGTGGTGGAAGCGGAACCGGGTCGACTCCTACGCGCAAGGGTGCGTCGATGCGGCCAGCGCGACGTTGGCCGTGCTGAACCTGGCGCCGGGCCAAGACGAGCCTGGCGGGGACCAGGTGGAGGTCGAGCACATCCTCGGCTACCTGCACCGCAAGGAGGAGCGGTGGCGCGCGATCGTGAGCACCGGGGGCGTCGCGACGTAGTGTCAGCGGCCGGCGAGAGACTGGACGGGTGACGAGGAAACCAGACGACCGGGACTTCTCGATGCTCGTCGTCAACACCGGTGGCAGTGGCTTTCTGAACCCGCGCACCTACGACCCTCCGCTGCGTGCGAGGGTCACGACCGCGACGTACGGCCAGGGCACCCAGACCTACGAGCTCGACGTCGTCGCGAGGTACAAGCAGTGGCTGCTGGTGCGCCAGGTCGCCCCCGGGTGGGGCGAGTGGCAGGCGTGGGTGCCGCAGTCGCACTGCACCCGGATCTGATCGCAGCCCCGCTCCTGGTGGGCCTACCCTGGCCCTGTGATTCTCCACGCCATGATCCAGCCCATCCCCTCAGACCCGCGCGCACCCGAAGCCCCTGCCGAGGAGGTCACGTTGGAGGCCCCGACGTACGACCTGCTGCGCGAGAAGCTCGACGCCGAGCTGCCCGAGGGATACCGAGTGCTGTGGGTCCGGACCGCCTGAGGTCAGCGTGCTGCGCGGCGTGCACGGGTGAAGTCGGCCGTGGCAAGACCCCGACAGCGTGACGTGCAGGGGGTCGCGTCACGGTGCCGGGGTCTCGCGAACGAACCTACCAGTCCGTTTTGCGTAAGTACCAAGGAGGCGCGCGGGGCGTCCGGGCATTCCGCGCACCCTCGCGCACAATCGCCCAGATGGTCACCAACAGGATTTACGTCCTGTTCCGGGCGCCCACCCGAATGCGGGGCGCGATCTCTACTTTTGGCGCATCGGTGACCTACCACTCTGTTCGGACATCGACGTCCCAGCTCGGTTTCGCACGTCGAGGGCTTGGCCTCTACCCCCCAAACGGCCCGGCCATGCCCCAAGTGGTCCGGCTATGCCCGAAAAGCACCACTCCAGAACTCCTCCCGGCCCGAGGTCGAGTGGATTGATATAAGTGCAGGTCAGAGCCC
>NZ_JBHXCQ010000021.1:0-58144 GCF_042726295.1 Oerskovia sp. NPDC060338 | reverse complement strand
GGAGGTCGCCGGCGGCCACGGTCGCGGGCTTACCGGTGGGGCCCTTGGCGAGGGTGTGCTCGAGACGGTGTCCCCACACGGCGCCGGGCACGGCGGCCACGGCGCTCTGGACGGTGGAGAGGTCGTCGGCGATCGGGTGTCCGAGTGCCCAGAGGTCCTCGATGGTCTGGACCGTGCCTGCCTTCGCGACCCGCAGGAGGCCGTTGGTGGCGAGCCACTGGATGTTCTTGAGGGTGTCCTGGGTTGTGACGCGGCGGCGAGTGAGGCCGTCGCCGATCCAAACCTGGGGGTCCGCCTTGGTGCGTGCGATGACGAGCATGGTGTCGTCCTCCTCCTCGATGGGCGCAGGGGCGCCGGGGATGGTCGGGCTGGTGATGGAGCCGGCCGTGCTGGGGCCGGGCTTGGAGACGGGTTGGGCGTCGAGCGCGGGGTGGTACTCCCAGTGCCAGGGCTCGTAGGTGACCGTGCGCTTGGCCCAGTCGGGGTGGCGCCACCCGTGCGGCTCTGCCGTGTCACGGAACGCGTTCCAGGCCGGCGAGCCGACATGGCCGAGGCCGGTGACGTCGATCGCGGTCCCGGTGCCGTGGTTGGAGGTGCCGGGGACGGCGGCTGCGGCGGTCCCGGGGCGCCGCCACCAGTAGCGGCCCTTCCACGGGCCGCGCCGGTCCGGGACTCCGAGGGAGACGAGCGAGGGGTACCGGTCCTCGAAGATCTCGATCTGCACCGACAGTGGCCGCTCGGAGTCGGTGAGGATCCAACGACGGCCCACGTTGAGTCGGTCAAAGCTCGCGGCGGCGTCGTCGCGCAGCCGGTGACCGGACGCGGTCTTGAGGGCAGTGCTCACGTCTACCTCCTGGCATGACGAAGGCCCCGACGTCGCGCATTGTCGGGGCCCGAGGGTGGGGTGGGTCAGGTGGTGGGGGTGAGGTGGTCGTCGAGGCGCTTGGCCAGGACGGCGTGCTCGCGGCGCTGCTCGGCGTCGCGGCCCTCCATGCGCTCGTCGAGTCGGGCCAAGGCGTCGGTCTGCTGCCGCTGGGCGTGGCGAATCCCGCCAATCTCGGAATCGTGGCGCTTCTGCCCGGCCTCGAGGCGCCCGAGGCCAGCGGATACCTCCCCGCGCATCGCGGTGAGCTCGTCGCGCAGGTTCGGGTACTCGGCGTCCGCGTGTTCGTTGGCGGTTTGCTCGCGCGAGACCCGCGCGTCGCGCCCGATGCGGTCGAGCTTGACCTTCCCCAGGATGATCGCCACGAGGGCGCCAGCGGTCACGATGAGCTGGATCACGACGGCCTCGCTCATCACAGGTCCCGGTACCAGATGGCGGGCTGGTCCAGTCGCAGGGTGCCGCCCGCGACCCAGGATTGGGTGGCGATCGGGGAGCGCAGGGAGATGGCGCCGGTCGTGGTGTCGAGCAGCATCGTGATGGGCGCGGCGAGGTTCGTGCCGTCGGGCAGGGCCTGGGCTGTGAGGATCAGGTCGCTCTCGCCAACGTTGGCGCGCATGTCGGCGGGTATGGCGATCGTGCCGATGCCGATCCACCCACCTCCCAGGCTGAATGCTCCTGAGGTGCGGGTCAGGCGGCCGCGCATGGTCATGCGCCATCCCGCGGCGGTGACTTCCTGGCGGATGCGCAGGGTCGAGGTCCACAGGGCGATGTTGACCACGAGGTCCGTCAGGGGGCCGGCCACACGGGTCCAGGTCGGCCCGCCTGTGTTGGTCTCGGTGACGCCCGTGTCTGTGCGGCGAACGGTCAGGGGTTCCGTCGGCGTCGGGGATACGAGCGCGGCGAGCGCGTCGCGGTCGGCGGCGTTCGCGACCGGGACGATGATGCGCCCGTCGAGGGACCCGGCGAGGGTGCGCATGTCACCGTCGGGGTCGAAGACGTCGGTGCCGGCGGGGACGGTCAGGCCGGTGGGTGTTGTCGCCATTGGTCAGCGCCTCCAGTCGAGCTGTACCTGCCCGGAGGCAGGGTCGGCGTCGACACCGGTGATGCCGACGTAGGGGGATCCGGCGACGGCGATGCCGCCCCCGTTGATGAGGTCTTGGCCCCAGGCAGTGGGGATGTGTGTCCAGTCCGCCTTGGCGTTCGGGGCGAGGGTGATGTCGTGCGGTCCGGCGACGCGGGTGACGTCTCCGGCGGGGCGGGCGGCGTTGGTGTGCCGGTACAGGTGCAGGGTCTGGGCGGCGTTGTAGGACCCGATGCGCAGGCGTGCACCGAGGCGGATTCGGGCGCCGGTGATGGTGGCCCCGGCGAGCTGGGCGGCGCCGTTGCCGTAGAACCATGCGCCGCGGTTCTCGCGCGCGGACCCGTACCGGTACTGGATGACGTCGTTCCCGGCCCACGCCCAGGTGCCTCCGACCTGCCATGCCCCGGAGTCTGTGGCGGTGATCGTGAGCGTGCCCGACGTCGTGGTTGGCGGGGGTGGGGGTGTGCCGCCCCCGGGGTCGGGGGTCGGCGCCGGGACGGTCGCCGCCGCGGAGGGCCAGATCCACGGTGAGGTGGACTGCCAGTCCAGGCGGACCAGGGCGCCGATGGCTGGCGCGGTGCCGACGTACCGGCAGTGCAGGACCCCGGCGTCGGTGGTGACCGGCACGATCCCGGCGGTAGCGGCGCCCTGCACGGTCCCGGTCAGCGGTCGCAGCCCTGTGGTGATGACCGGGCCCATGACGACGGCGGACCCGTCGACCATCAGGACGCGTACCGCGTCGCCCGCGGTGGGGATGTACCCGGCGGGCCACGACACGGGCGGGCGCGACCCGTCGATGTTGACCGCGAACCCCGCACCGGCGGGCACGACGACGCCCGCGCGCAGCCTCACGACGGACAGGTCACCCACGGCGCACCCGGGCCGCGACAGCTTCCAGCGCCTGCGTCGAGACCCTGACGATCAGGGTCATCTTCTTCGACGGGGTCGTGCCGGAGTCGGACGTCGCCGAGGTCATGCGCATCCCGACCACCCTCCCTTCCAGCGGTAGCTCACCCGCGGTGGTGGCGGCGATCACGATCACCCGGTCCTGGATCTGCAGCCCGGGGTGGGTCAGGCAGGTCACGGTCAGGTCGACCTCGCCGGACGCAACCCGGTTCGCGAGGAGCGTCTCGGCGTCGGCGTCGACCCCGGCCTGCGTGGTCGCGATCGACCGGTGAAAAATCGGGACCTTGCCGAACGGCCCACCCCACGCGAGCGGGCCGGAGCGGATGTACGCGCGCCCCACCAGCGGGCGCCCGTCCGGCGTCTCACCAGTGCTGATCGCGGCGTTGTAGACCCCGTCGTCGGACAGGGACCGGGCCAGACCCACGAGCACCCCGTCCTCACCACCAGCCAGGGTCCACACCGGGCCCACACCAGCAGTCGGGACGAGCTCCATCGCACCGTCGGGCCCCATGCGGTAGGTCGCGTCGATCGTGGAGAGCAGGTCGTCGACAGCATCCATGCGACCGTCGCCGTACACCAGCGACCCGGGCACCGGCCCGTCGACGACGTCGGGGTGCGCGACGACCGGGCAGATGTCCTGCATGAGGCGCCGCACCTCCGCGACGCACGTCGCAGCACGGATGACCTCAGCGTCCAGACGGTCCATGACCGCGGACGCGGTCTCCTCGTCGGCCTGGATCGTGACCGACCCGCCGCCCGCGATCCGCACCGCGCGCCCGTCGCCGAGGTTGTACGTCAGCCACGTCTCGCGCGGGTCCGGGCGACGGATCCGCCACCACCCCAGCGGCACCCGCGTCCCGGACAGGCCCGAGACCCACGTGATCTGCAGGCGCGACCCGCCCGGCCCCAGCGAGTCCGACATGCCCCACGGCGCGAGCGACCCATCAGGGTCGCCGACGGTAATGGTGGTCTGCCCCTGGACCTGCCGGTCCGCGTCCCAGCCCAGGCCCCACGCCGAGACCTGCAGGTCCTGCGCGACCAGCACACCGCCGCGCCACGCGTGGACCTCGAGCCGGTCACCGGTCGTCGTGCCAGCGACCTCCGCGTCCAGATCAGGGGACTCGACACGCATCAGGGGACCTCCGGGTCTCGGGACCAATCGATGTACGTGTCGCCTGGGCGGGTGGCCTTGACGGCGTCGTAGGTGCGGGGGGACCACAGGGCCCGGACCTGGTCGTAGGTCCACCACGGGATCACGATCCGCATCGACGTCGGACGCACCTGCGTCACCGTGAGCTCCCAGTCGTTGCGTACCCCGACCGGGGTCAGTACCTCGGTGATGTCGCCTGCGATGACGTGCGCGACGGCGTCGATCGGGACCGCGGGGTGCAGGCCCCGGATTACGACCTGGCCGGCCGTGTCGAGCAGTCCCCGGAGCTGATTCACGAGCGCGCCCTGGGATGCGGCGATCGCTCGAATGTGCAGCGGCAGGTCGGCGGGCGCCTGTCGGACTCCGATGGACGCGACGGGATAGCGGGCGCCTTCGACTGTCGTGATGTCGACGGCCTGGCGTCGGGTGAGGCTCGCAGCAGATGGTGCGAGGAGCTGGACCCCTGCACCGCCCCGCAAACTCTTCACCTGGGCGGCGCTGCGGGGATTCAGGGGATCCTGGATCCACGCCGAGCTCGACGGGACCGTGATCGTCGCCTCGAGCGGGGACGGCGTCACCGCGCCCGAGTGCACGACCAGGCGATACGTCGCCGGGACGTTCAGCGGCGGGACGTGGTCACGGAAGAAATCCCCGCCTGTGACCACGACGCGCTCGGCGCCGCGGACCCCATGCCATGTCCGGCCCGCATCCCACGACACCTGCACGCTCACGACAGACTCACCCGCGCCAGACAGACCCGTCACCGTCACACCGACCTGCGGCGCCCCAGCATCAGGTAGGACCTCCACTGAGATGCCCATCAGCGCACCCTCCCCACCGTCTGCCTGGACCCAGCCGACGACCGATCACGCGCATCCACGACGCCGACCGCTGTGTCCGTGGAGACGTCCCGGATGTAGCCCGTGAGCGGGCCGATGCCGTCGAACACCGCGGTGATCTGTGCTCCCGCGAGGTTGATGACTGGGTTCACGTTCACCGACGGACCCATCGACCTGTCCGCTCCCGGGGCCGACGCCGTTCCGACCAGCCCACCGCCGAGGAAATCACCGAGCTTGTCGTCGTTGATCGCCTCGAGCAGCTCGGGGTTCTTCTGCGCCGCGACGGTGTTCACCACGAACTCACCGGGCGCCGCGAACACGTGGACGCTGTCGACCGGGGACGGCACGCCGGGGATCCACCCGCCGGCCGATCGCGCGACCATGTTCTGCGACACCGCGGGGGAGTAGCTGGGGTCGGCGTTGACGCGCGCCTGGATCGTGACCGACTGGTTCCTGGCCGCCGTGAGGAAGCGGTCGAGAGCCGTCTGCGCCTGTGACGTGTCGGCGGTGACGACCGTGTTCACCCGGTCAGGGATGAGGCCGTACTGGTCCGCAAGCTTCGCCGCAGCGTCCTTCGTCAAGCCCAGCGCCATCATCTGGTTGATGAACGCCTCACGGGCGCTCTCGACCCGCCCACGAAGCTGGTCCTGGGACTCTCCGGCACCCGCTGCTGCGACGAGCTGCGCGTCGAGGGCCCCGACGACGGACCGGACCTGCGCGTCGAGCTCTTGCCCCGCGAGCGTGGACAGGTCGACCACACCGTTGAGCTCCTCGAGCGCGAGCTTCGACCCGTCCGCCTTGAACCCCAGAGTTTCGACGCCGGTCGCGAGCCGGCCCGTCGCGTCGTTCAGGGCTGCCTCGGCGATCATCGGAATCGCGAGCTCGTTGAGCTTGGCCTGCGCGGGGTCCAGGGCGTTCTCGATGAGGTTGGTCCGCATCGTGTCCGCGACACCGTCGAGGGTCTCCTCGGTGTCCTTGAGACCATCGATGGCGCCGTCGGCCCACTCCCGGAAACCCTTCGAGCCTTGGTCGCCGGGGGTGGCCTTGTCGATCGCGACGGCGACGTTCGCGAGCGCGTCGATCATGTCGGCCACCGGGCCGGCGAGGAACGACCCGATGCCCTCGGTCCCGGAGGCAGCGGCTTCGACGAGAGTTCGACCGAAGTCGAGGGCGCCGTTCGCCGCGTCGAGGAGGAACGTCAGGACGGCCTCACGGTTCGTCGAGACGAACGTCGCGAACCCTTCGATCTGGGGGGAGAACGCGGTCGCCAGGGCACCCTTGATGCCGTCCGCGGCGACCTCGATGTTCCGCTGCGCGGAAGCGATCTTCCCGGCGCTGTTGTCACCCAGGGTCTCGAGCGCGGACCGGGCAGCGCCCTCGACCTGGCCGAGCTGCGTCACCGCGGTCGACAGGTCCATGGCGTACGCGGCGTCGGCAAGATCCTCAGCCTTCGTCCCGAACAGCGCCAGGGCAGCGGCCGACCGGTCGGCTGGGTCGTCGATATCACGCAGTCCAGTGAGCAGGCGCTCCAGCATCGCCGCAGCAGCCGGCCCGCCCTCGTTGATCGCGGCCTGCATCTCCTTGCCGGACACGCCGATCTTGTCGAACCCGACGGCGGCCGCCGCGGTGCCGTCCTTCGCGCGGATCGCGAGCTCCTTGAGGGCGTCGGCAGCGACGTCGGTGTCCCGCGCGCCGGCCTTCACCGCCTGCGACAGCAGCCCCATCGACTTCGGGCCATCGAGCCCGAGCGCCCGGAACTGGGTACCGTACTCGTCGATCGTGTCCAGCCAGTCCTCGGACACGTTCAGCCCAGCCTGCTGCCCCTTGACGAGCAGGTCGAAGGCGCCCGCCGCGTCCTGCGCGATGCCGGTCTTGATCGCTTGCGCGGCCGACCGCGCGACGCGAGGGACGTCCTCCCCGAGGAGTTCCGCGACCCCGGAGATGGACTCGATGACTTGCTGCGCGTCCTGCTTCGTGGCGTTCGGGTCCAGGAGGCCGGCCTGGATCGCGGCGCGCGCGGTGTCGAGGTTCGCCGCGATCGACTCGCCGAAGTTCCCTGCGTAGGCCTCACCTGCGGCGCGGCCCATGCGGGCAGTGGTGGCCGTGTCGAGGCCGGTCTGCGCCATGAAACGGTCCTCACGGACCTCGTTCTGCAGGCCGTCGAGCAGGGCCTTGCCGATCGCGACGCCGATCCCGACGACAGCGCCCGCGATCGGGATCGTCGCCAGGGCGGCGATGATCCCGGCGGACAGGTTCGACCCTGCGCCCTTGCCGGCCCGGCCGCCGGCATCGGTGGCTTCCGCCTCGACGTCACCGAGCGCCTCAGTAGCGCCGGACGTGTCAGCGTCGACCACGACCTCGGCGCGCGCCCCCTCCAGGGCGCGGAGCTCGGCCTTCGCCCGGTCGAGGGACTGGCGTGCCGGGGACACGTCAGCGTCAACCGTCGCCTCCGCGTCCGTGGTGTCGACGGCGTCGAGCTCCGCTTCGATGCGGGCGATGTTCTTCTTCGCGTCCTCGATGGCCGCGTCGACCTCAGCCACTACCTCGGCGGAGGCGACCTTCTTCAGGGCCGTCTCGACCTTGGTGATGTTCGACGTCGCGTCGCGGATGTCCGCGTCGACCTCGAGGTCGGGGATCGTGGTCGACGCAAGCCGCTTCACTAGCTGGGTGACGTCGCCGTACTTCTTCTCGAACCTGGTCACGTCGAGGTCGACGTGGCCCTGCAGGGTGCCGAGGTCCAGGCTCACCGGTCACCTCCGATGCTGTGTGGGTGCGGGCGCCAGGAGGCGCGCGGTGCGGGAGGCCGGGTCAGCCAGGAGGCCACTGATGCGGGTGCGGAGCCACCGCCACGACCGGGCGCCCATGAGCGCCCGGTCGTCGACGTCGATGCCCCGGTCCTGCAGGTCACACTCGACGACAGCCCACGACTCGAAGAGGCGCGCCCAGCTCACGCCAGCGGCGCGCTGCTCGAGCCGTCGGAGCTGCTCGGGTGGGACCTCGTACCACTCCCAGAGGCCGGTGTCGGGGTCGTAGTCGCCGCGTCCGTACTGGTCGAGGGCGACCGGTCCGGCAGCGGCGTACGTGCTTCCCCCAGCGGCGTCACCCACCACAGGCGGGCGGCCCGCTCACCGGCGACGACCCAGAGGTACGCGGTCATGCCGGCGTGGTTGAGGACCTCGGTGCTGACGCCGTCGGCGAGCATCTGGTCGTACACGGGCCCGAGGGCGTCCTGCTCGAGGCTCGTGGCACCGTCGTCCGCGGCGACGAGCGCGGCGTGGTGCGCCTTGGCGGCCACGCCGGCCTGTCGGGCGTTCGTGACGGCCCACGCGGCCTGCAGGCGCAGACCGACCAGCGCGGGCGGGGACGGCACCTTGTACGTCGTCCCCGCCACGGGCAGGTCGAGCGTCGGGGACAGGTACGCCCCGAGGTCGTCGAACTCCGGCACGGTCAGGCGCCGCGCGTGTACGCGAGCGGGGCCGACGCCCCGACACCGTTGGTGACGATGACGGGCGCGGACCCGGCCGACCCGGCAGGGAGGACCGCGACGATCGTGGTCGCGTTGACCACGACGTACGAGGTCGCGTTCGCGGCCCCGAACTTCACGCCCGCGGCGCCGGTCGTGCCGGTGAAGTTGGTGCCGGTGATCGTGACCTGGGCCCCCGCGACCGCGCCGGACGGCAGGGCCGTGGTGACGACCGGGAGCGTGGTCGCCGCAGTCGGGTTTGCGATCTTCTCCGGCTTGCCCTGCACGAGCAGGGTCACCGCGACGGCCTGCAGGCCCTCGACCGTGCCGCCGGACGGCGCCCACTGCACGAGCGCGTACCCCTCCCATGCCTGCCCGCCGACCTTGCGCTCGTACCAGCGGATGTGGACGAGCTCGAGGTCTTCCGACGCCTGCCGCAGGGCTTCCTGACCCGGGTCGTAGGCGCCCGTCGTCGGGTTCTCCTTGCGCAGGAGCGTCGCGGTGGGCTGGGCCTTGCGGAGGGTGACGGCGTCCGACCCCCATCCCTCGGAGTCGTAGTCCGAGGAGTCCTGCACGGTGGAGTTGATGCCGGGCACGAAGTTCTGCATGGCCCGGACCTGGACGAAGTCCGGGGTCTCGGGGGTGAGGTCGACGTCGAGGCGCCAGATGCTGTTGACGGTGGGGTTCAGGGTGTCCATGGGATGGTCCTTCCGTGCTGGTCGGTCAGTCGGTGACGTGCGCGGAGGGGTGCGCCGTCGTGAGGTAGTAGTTCGAGCTGGTCTCGTGGCGCCGGTTCTGGTCCGGGCCGAGGGGCGTGGCCGACGCCCGCCACGCGTGCGCGACGACGACCGGGCCCAGGTGCAGGTTCTCGGCGCCGTGCAGGACGTTGTAGATCGCGTCGTCGAGGTCGAGCACGGGGGTCGGGGAGCCGGGGGTGGCCCGGCACCGGACCTGCACGCCCTGGACGACGTCGGAGCGTGCGCCTGCTGTCACGGGGTACGGGGTCAGGACCACGACCCGATCGGGTGTGGGCGGGACGGTCTGCAGCAGGATCCCGGTCTCGCCCGCGGTGTACACGCCGGTTGGGCGCCACGTGAGGCCGATGCCTGCGTTGGCGAGGTGTTCGGCGAGGCCGGTCAGGAGGTCGCTGGTGAAGCCCACGGTGACGTCCCCCTTTCAGGTGCCGAGCTCGGCGCGGATGGCCTGGGCGATGAGGGCGCGGGCCACGTCGACGTTGTCGGCCATGGCGGTCTCGAGGTACTTCGCTTGCCGGCCGTCGTCGTGGCGCAGGGACAGGTCCTCGTGCTGGCGGGCGGCGTACACGGTGTCGTACGAGATCGTGACGTACCCGTCCTCGACGGGCGACGTCGCACCGGAGCGTTCGAGGGTGCCTTCTTCGTGGGGGACACGCTGGTTCGACGTCGTCAGGATCTGTTCGCCGGCGAGGTAGACGCCGCGGTCACGGCCGGTTCGAAGGCGCCCGACGGCGTCGCTGTCGCCAGCCGTGAACGTGAACGCCTGGGCCACTGTCCACCCCCGATGACGCATCGCAGGAGGTATAACCGCAGGTCATGACGCATGACGCATCTTCTGAAGTTCGCGCTCCACGGGCGCATGCGCGGGCGCGTGTGGTGACCTCATTGCAGAAGTTGCGTCATATGCGTCATCAGGGCCTGCGACCTGCGGAGACATTCGGGCGCATGCGTCACCCGATGCGTCATCCATGCGTCATCGGTCAGGTCAGCGCCCACTCCACGTGGTCCGGCAGCCCAAGGCCACCCGACGTGCGGCGGGCCTGCGTGATGACCGTCGCGACCCGACCCGACGGCAGAGTCACGAGCGACCCGGGCGGACCGTCCGGTGCGTCCGGGCCCGCGTACACGGTGGACGACGACACAACCTCGGCGCCGGTGCGGTCGCGCACGAGCTGCGTGCGGTCGTCGACCAGGCAGGGGATGGGGTCCGTCAGCGGGCCGTGGACGTCGCCGTACCCGCCCGACCCGACGAGCGGGGCCAGGACCACCTCGTGGACGAAGAACTCCTCGAGCTCATTCATCGTCATACCCGATCCGTCGACGGTGGTACCGCAGCCCGATGTCGAGGAGCCCGAGGGACTGCGCCACAGACTGGCCCGGCGCGGCGTCGTGCACGAACGCCGTGCAGTTCGGGTCATCCGCGGTAGCGACCTCGGCGACGATGACGAACCCCGTGACGATCGCGCCCGGGTTCGAGGCGAGTACCGCCGCGACGAGTGCGTCCTCGACGGCCCGCCCTTCCGCGCTCATCCCCGCACCCGCACCGTGCGGTTCAGGAGGCTGGCCGCGTCGAGGATCCCGCGCGCCTCAGCCGACAGCGACGTCGACACCAGGGCACGACGCGCAGCCGCAGCGTCCGAGCCGGCATACGAGATCGACGCCGGCCCCAGGCCCTTCGACGCGATGACCCGCCCCGCCGAGCCCGTCTCCACGCCGACGGCCGTCGGGTCGATACCCAGGGCCGCCCACGTGACGGCCTGAGAGCAGACCGCGTCACGGAACGCCCCGAGCACCAGGGGAGCGGTGGGCATCCCGGTGGCGTCGACGTCGTACACGGTGCCGCGCGTGGCCTGGGTGACCAGGACGGACGCGGACCGCAGAAGTGCGGGCGCGTTCGTCGGGGTCGAGGACCACGGCGGGGCGGCGAGCTCTTCGGGGGTGGCGTAGATCAGCACGACGGGGTCCTCCTGTCATGGGGGTGTGGTGGGGGCGCAGGTCGCGCTCATGGCAGGGCTGGAAGCATCCCGGCATTGGCGGCCCCGAGCGGCCTTCACGAGACGTGCAGGAGGTGTCACCGGGCTCGTGTTGACGCCCCCACCACAGGCTGGGGGTGGCGCGCCGGGCAGGGGGGCGGGTCCTGCCCAGCACGCCGGTCTCACTCGGCCGGCGGCGTCTGCTCACCGGTCGGAGCGGGCGTGCCCCCGATCAGTTCGAGGACCTCCGCCCGGTTCTTGCCGGCCTTCTCGGCCTCGAAGACCCGGACCACCTCGGCGTCGTGCACCTCGGGGTCCGTGTCGTCCAGGCCCGCGAGGTACGCGAACACCTCGGCCGGCTCGTGCTCGCCCGGGTCGAAGAGGTTCGGCGTCGGCGTGTACTGCTCGCGCAGCTTGTCACGCGTCAGCCCTGCGACGTCCTCCTCGGTCGCCCCCATGGCCAGCGCGAACGCCTTCCACTCGCCCTTCGACGCGTTGCCGTTCGGCACGTCCAGGACCACCTCAGCGGTACCCGGCTTCGCGCGGTGCCGACGGATCAGCATCCCCACGATCAGGCGCCGATCGTGACGACGAGGACGCCCTTGTCGTTCAGGCGCTTCGTCGCGTAGTGCAGGTTCGTCGTGACGACGTCCGTGCGGGCGAGGATGTCACGGTCCTGCTCGACGATCGGACGGCGCTTGTTCAGCAGGCCCAGGCTGTTCTTCTTCAGGACCAGCGACTTGCCGGCCGCGAGGCGGTTCGTGACGAACACGGGCAGACCCGCGACCTCGCCGATGAACCCGCGACGCACCATCGTGCCCTCGCCGCCGGCGCCGAGGTCGGACGCCTTGATGAAGGTGTCGTCCTTCATGATCTGGGAGCGCTGCTCGGCGCGGATGTACAGGCCGGAGAACTCCGACGGCTCGAAGTCGTCGCCGAACTTCTCGAGCCCGTCGACCAGGCCGGGCCACGTGATGAGGCCGCCAGTGATCGTGTGCAGCAGCGGGGACGACGCCGTGGCTGCGGTCCCGTCGGCGTACGTGATGCCGCCGGCGACCACGGCCTGCGCCGCGGTGATGAGGTCGGCGTCGACCTTGCGGGCCGCGAGGACCCCGAACTGGCGGATCGCCTCGTCCTGGGCGTTGCCGATACCGACGAGCTTCGCCTTGTCGGTGATCTCGACGCCCTTGCCAGCCTCCTTGATGGTGGCCTTCGAGCTCTTCTGGGTGAGGCGCTCGGGGACGATCGCGGTGCCCTCGGTGAGGTCGTCGAGCTCGCCGAGCTCCATCCACGCCGGGAACTCGACGGTCTCGCCGGGCTGCCCGACGAGGGTGTCGTCGTTCACGACGGCCGTGGAGGTCCCGACGATCGCGGCACCGGTGAACTGGGCCTGCGCGAGGTCTTCCCAGACCTCGGGGGCGTACAGGTCGGCACGAGTGGTCTTGGCCATGGTGGGCTCTCTTTCTGCCGGCTCAGCGGCCGGTCAGCTTGCGGTACAGGGCGGGGTCGGAGTGGAACAGGGCGTTCTTCTCCGTGGGCGTCATCGCGGCGAACCGCTCGGCCGTGATCGCGCCTTCGCCGGACCCGCCGGCATGGTCGACGCTGCTCGCCCCGGCCGCCTGGGCCGCGAGGAGCTTCGGGTTGTCGCTGATGGCCGCCTTGATGGCGACGTCGACCTTCGTCGTGAAGTCCGCGGCGGTGGGGTCGAGGTCCGTGATCTTCGCCAGGAAGGCACGGGAGTCGAGGAGGGCCGACGGGTCGGCCTGGTGGGTGCCGGCGGTTCGAAACACGGCGAGCTCGACGCGCACGAGGCGTGCATCGTCCCGCGCCGCGGTGAGGTCCTGGGCGAGCTTCGCCGGGTCCGGGGCGGCCTCACCGTCCTTCACCAGGCCGAGCTCCTTCAGGAGGGCATCGCGGGCTTCGGCGGCGGCGCTCTGCTTCGCGTTGACGCGGGAGTCGCCGGCCTCCTTGCGGAGCTTCTCGATGAGGGTCTGGGCGCCGGACGGCAGGGACTCGACCTTGCCGTCCCACTCGGTGCCGCTCGTCGCGGTCGTGGTGGCCTGCGCAGCGTCCTGACCTGCAGTGTTACCCGCGTCAGTGGTGGTCTGGTTGGCCGTGGCGGTCGTGCCGCTCGTCCCGGCCGCACCGGCACCAGGGGTGCCTGCCGTGCTGGTGTCGGCGGTCATGAGCCGCAGGCGCTCATAACGCGGGTGGAGGCCGTTCGGGCGCATGAACGGGCGGGCGATGGGGCGGGACTTCGTGGGCATGACTGAACCTCCCGGGTTCGGGTCGTGGTGTGGGTGGGGGCCGCTAAGTTCGCGGCAAAGGCCGACGCGCACCCGGCGCGACGGCACAGCAAGGGAGACAACATGGCAACGATCGAGGAAACGCAGGCGGCGCTCCGAGAAGCGATCGAGAAGGTTGCGGTGCGGGCAGCGGACCGCACGACCGTTGCAGCACTCACCGCCGAAGCTGAGGCTGCGAAGAATCTCGCGATGGCGCACCGCCTGCTCTCGAAGGAGCCGGTGGAGTACGACGTCGCGGACAGCGTGTTCTGACCCTCTAGCGGGCTCGTCCGATCTGTTCACGGGCGGTCTGACGCTTCAGCTCCGGGTGCTCCGCAAGGTGCGCCCGGAGCGCCGCCTGCCACTCCCGAACCTTCGCCCGCGCGGCCAGTTCGGCGCCGTCGTCAATCGCGCCAACCTCGCGCAGCTTCCACTTCCGGATGCCGCGCTCGAGCTCACGCTGCCGCTGCTGGATCACGTACCCGGCCTGCGTGCCGGTCGCGGCCGGGACTCGCGTCGCACCGGGCAGGTAGGCGCTGAGGGAGTGCCGGCAGTTCGGGTGCTGCAACCCCGCCGCGCGCGCATCCGCGACCGACCCTGCGACCCGGACCGTCACACGCTCGTCGCTCGTGGTGGACGCCACCTCGACCGACCCGACCAGACCGCCCGAGATCGAGAGAATCTTCCCCTCCCAGGGCCGACACTTCGGGCACTCCCGCGGCGCGTCCGAGACCACGACGAGATCCAGGCCGTGCTCGGCGAGCCGCGTCACGTGCCCCTCGACCGCGGCCCGCCCCGCACCAGTGCGCACGGCCATCTCGGCGTAGGACTCCATGGCCCACGAGCGCCCCGCCTTGTCGACGAAGCCGCGCACCCCGTGCCCGGCGAACCGCTTCAGGGCCTGCTGTGCCGCCTCTCGGCGCGTGTTCACGCCGAGGAGGACGCCGGCGGAGGCGTCCGCGACGGTCCGCTGGTAGATGTCCTGCGTCGCGCGCAGCACGACCGGCAGCATCTCCGTCAGGGGGCGGATCGTGTCCGCCGCGATCACCTCGACCGCGGCCTGCGTGGCCGACGCGATCCGCACGTCGACGCCCGCGCGCTCGAGGTCGATCGAGGCGAGGTCCTGGCCGATGCCGAACGCGTCGAAGATGACCTTGCGGGTCTCCGCGGATGCGGCCTCGGATAGTCCGGCCAGGTCGAGGTCGATGCGGGTGCGTAGCTGCTCGAGCTGGCCGGCCTTGCGGGCCGCCCAGTGCGGGCCGTCGATGCCCTCCCTGATGGCGTCACGGATGCGGCGCAGCAGGGACAGTTCAGCGTCCGCGAACAGCAGGCTGACGCGGCGTGCGAGGCGCTCCCCAAACCCCGGGTCGATCGGCACGGCTACTGCTGCCCTTCGAGCCCGGCCGCGTCACCTTCTGGTAGGCGCAGCGACGTCGGGACGGCGCCCGTGAACTCGACGCCGTCGAGGCCGGTGGCTTCGGCGGCGTCGTCGGACTTCACGCCGGCGCGGATGAGGACACCCATGGCGTCGGCCTGCGCCTTCACCGCGGCCGGGTCGATGCCGTCCCCGGTCTCCGTGCTCTCGGTGCCGGGCGGGGGTGCGTCGGGGTCGGTGACCGTCAGCGCGTACTGCGCGTTGATCAGTACGACCTCGGCCTTCACCTCGTCGTCACCCCAGTCCGGGTGCAGCAACGTCACCTTCGTCTCGGTCGACGCAGCCCGCGCGATCTCGAGGGCCTGCACGGTCTGCGCGAGCTCGAGCATGCTGTCCTGCACGGTGTCGCTGAACGTGACCGTGACGGGCTGCACGACGATCCCCTGGGTGTTGAACACCGCCTGGTCGATCGAAAGCATCTTCTGCGCGAGGCGAGCCACGGCAGGCCGCTCGAGGCGGATCTTGCGGTCCCGTGTCAGGTACGAGCGACGCTCCCGAGCATGGACCTCGGTCGCCGTCATCGTGCCCGTGTCGGTCTCGCCCAGGGTCTGCGCCGAGTACCCCGCGGTCTGCACGATCCGCAGCGTCAGGTCCGCGCACGTGCGCAGGTGCTCGTCAACGCGAATCGAGAACTGCTGCGGGGTGATCTGGTCCTTGCCGTCCTCAGGGGTCGGCATCGCCAGGCCCTCGTACACCTCACGGTCGAGGTTGAACCCCGCGCCCTGCCCAGGCCCGGTGTTGGTCAGCATGTGCTGGGGCACGATGATCCGCGACTTGCCCAGGCGCACATCCCGCATGAGCGAGGAGTACGCTTCGTCGAGGGCATCCATGAGCTGCTCGACGCCGTCGAGGTCGGACCGGCCGAGGTACTGCCCGATCGGGTCGCGGCGCCACCGCCGCTGCGGGGTCTGGTTCGGGATGTACTCGACGCACAGGCCCGGGGTGCGACCGGCCACGAGCGCACCGGTCTCGTCGACCAGGGGTGCGAGGCCGGCGGTCGCGGCGTGGTCGGTCAGGGGGACGGCCATGCCGAGGTCTGCCGCGGTGCCCTGGTACAGGCCGTGGAGGATGAGACCGTGCCCGGTGGCGTCGAGCTCGTGCCGTTCGAGGTGCCGGTACACGGTCTGCCCGTCCGCGGACAGGACGTGCCAGAACGTGACCGCGACGAGGCGGCCCCACCGGAACTCGGGCAGGGCCGCGTCGGCGTCGACTGTCGTCAGGAACGGGCGGTCGAGGATGGTCTGGTCCCAGGTGACACGGTGGTACCGGCCCGATAAGGCGGCCCCGACCTCCGCGCCGGTGGCGAGGGTGCCGTGGAAACCGTCGTCGACGTACGTATTGAGGCGCTCCTGCGTCGCGCTCGCCGCACCATCCTGCCCGTCGGTGACGGTCAGGGTCGGGGGCTCGGCGTACAGCAGGTCCGCGGACGCCCGGCATAGGTCGGACGCGATCGGGACGTGCAGTTGGTCGGGGCGCTCCGTCGACGCGTCCACGGTCCGGCCCCACCAGAAGCGGCGCAGGAGCCCGCGCACGCCCCCCACGCGCGAGTTCGCGCCCTCGGTGGGGCCGTTGGTCGTCCGGCCGCCGTACGCCCGCGAGAGAGCCTCCGGGGTGCCTTCGTACCAGGCGGACCACGTCGCGATGTCCGGCATGATCTTCTCGAGCTGTCGCGGCGGCCAGGGGGTGCCGTTGGCGGGGAGCGGCATGCGTGGTGTCCTCCCTACGAGTCGGTGCCCTCACCAGGCGCGTTGTCCATGGCGGGGGCGATGGGGATGCGGGAACGCCAGTCCTGGCGGGTCGTGTAGATCGCGTACCGCAGCGCGTCGACCTCGTCGTCATCGGCCTTCACGGGTGCGGTTTCGCCGCGCGCGGTGGCCTTGTCGTCCCAGACGTACCCGGGGATGCGGTCGATGAGCTGGGTGCAGGTGTCGGCGACGACGAGGCGGTCGACGGCGAGGAGGGACGCGAGGGTCTGGATGCCGGGCAGGACGGCCTTGTGGGCGTTGCGGACGCCGGGCACGCCGTCGTGGAACAGCTGGTGCCGGAAGCTCGCGGCCGCACTGTCGACGGCGATCCACTCCGGGGCCCGCCACGCATCCATCGGACGCGACGCGAGCCACTCCCGCAGGTCTGTCGCGTGCTGCCCGACCGTCATGTGCCCGGGCCGCCACTCGTCCAGCACGTACAGGCGATCCTGCCCGTCCCTACCGGGGCGCGTGTCGGGTCCGATGCCGAGGAGGTACCCGCGGGTGGCGTGCTGGTCGCCGTAGTCCGCGCCCATCGCCAGGACCCGGTCCATGACGGGCAGGTCGGCGGCGGGGATGACCTGGCGTGCGGGGTCCCAGGTCTCGTACACGGCGCCGGCGGCCTGGACCCACTCACCGAGGATGAACCGCCGGTACCAGAGGCCGACGTACTCGCGGGTGATCTGGGCGACGTACGCGGGGTCGAGGTGGGTGTTGTCAGCGAGGCGGAACCGGAACACGAGGTAGCCGAGCTCGGTGGCGCGGTCGATGACTTGCCGCTTGAGCCAGTGCGCGGGCCCGTCCGGGTTGGTCGTGGCGAAGAGCCTGGCGCCGGGCACGCTCATGCGGCCGATGAGCTGGGTCCAGAACGCTTCGGCGACGAGGGTGGCCTCGTCGACGTACGCGCCGGCGACGGTCAGGCCGCGCAGGACGGCTTCGGCGCGGGAGTCGGACGCGCCAAGGACGTGCACGGTGCGCCCGAGGATCGTGCCCGTGGGTGCGCCGGCGGTGTAGGACACGTGCCGGGCGAGCATCCCGTACAGGGAGGGGTCCTTGAGGGGGCCGAAGACGTTGCGGGCGATGGACTCGCGGGTGCGGCCGATGACGACGAGCTCGCCGCCGCGGGGTGCATGGGAGACGAAGATCAGCCAGGCGAGGAGCGAGGCGATGGTCTTCCCGGAGCGGATGGACCCGGTCCATAGGTTGACGCGCGCGACGGCGCGAGCGATCGACCAGACCTGCCTGGGGGACAGGCCGGCGAGGACGGCGGTGATGACGGCCTGCGTGACGACGAGCGCGGTCATGTCGCGTCCTGCTCGGGCATCTGGTCCGCCGCGGCAGCGATCGCCGCGGCGATCCCGTCGAGCATGCTCACCGCCTCCGTGTGGCCGCCGTCGGCGTCGTGCACCGCGATCTTCAGCGACCGGTCGAGAGCTACGCCAGCGGCCTGGATGAGCTTGAGCTTGTCCGTCGGCGTCGGCTCGGCCGCGGTCATCTCGTCGAAGTCGTGGTCCTTGCCTCCCCAGTCCCAGTACCGGTGCGGCTGCCACAGCTGGGTGCGCAGGCGCTCGGCGTCACCGAGGAGCGCCACCTCGAGGGCGGCGCGCCGGCCCTTGGCGTCGGTGACGTTGGCTCGGGTGGCGGCGAGGGTGCGGGTGCGGTCGACCTGGATGTCGAGGCGTTGCATGCGGCGCCCGACGGCGGTCTTGGAACGGTCGAGGTCGTCCGCGATGTCGCGCACGGAGCGCCCGGCGGCGGCGAGGTCGCGCAACTGTTGGTCGTCGTCGGTAGTCCAGGGGCGGGCTGCGGGCACGTGGAATCACCTGCTCTCGCCGGGGTATCACAGCGCCGAGCGGGCTGGCTACTACTCGTCGATTCGACCTGCGACTAGCCGGCCGTCCATGTATCGCTCCCAGACAAGTCCGGCGAGGTCTCGGAAAAGCACGTAGGCCCCGTCCACGTCGATGCGGGATTCGGTCTCGGGATCTCGAGGCGGAAGGGTACCGGTGACAGCGGCACCCGGTCCGAGGAACGTGGCCGTCTTAGATACGTGTTTTGATCCGTCAGGATGGCGATAGCCAACGGTGACGTTGGTAATAGGGAGCTCCGAGTAGTTCTTGACTTCTATGTACTCTTCGATCATGTAGTACGAGGACGACTCAAAGAGCGTCGCGGCTCGGGTTTCGTAGTCGGCGCGAACCGATACCTTGCGCGCCTGCGCTTCGCGATCCCGCTTCGCTTCTGCCTGCTCGGCTTTTAGCTGTGCCGATCGGGCGATGTCGCGGTCCTTCTCAGCAGCCTTGCGGTCGACGCGTTCCCGGGAGGCGAGCCATACGGCGACGACCGCCGCAGCGGCTGAGCCGACGGCCCCGAGGATTTCGAACGCGTCGTGCCAGTTCTTGGCGTAGCCGTGGATCCACATCTCCCAGTTCATCACGATGGAGAGGGTACCGGTGGAGAACGACGAAGCCCCCGGAGCGGCGAGGCTCGACGGGGGCTTGGTGGGCATGGTGGTGGTGCGCACCACCTTACAAGCGAATCACATGGATGTCATTCGCTCTGGTGTCACGGCTTCATGACAAGCGAGAAGTCATGGAGCCGTGACACCGTTGGCCTCTAGTTGACGACGATGCCCGCCCGCTTCGTGTAGTCCGCCCAGTCGCGGTCACCGTCAACGAGACGCGCCAGCGCGGCCTGCCACCTCGTCGCCCTGTAGGCGAACTCGAACTTCTCGGGACGCGGCTTACCTGAGACGTAGTTCAGCGTGTCCCGGATCCCCATGGGGATCGATGCGCGCCCGCCGTCGACCGTGACCACGTGCTCGCGGTCGACCAGGACGCCACGCCAGAAGACGTCCACGAATTCGACGTGCGCAGCAGGGTCGGGAAAGTGCGCGTCGTGCCACAGCTGCGTAGCCTTCTTGATCTGGTCATAGCCCCGTGCGCGCAGGCCGTGCTGGATCGTGACGTCGATGTCGGAGCGGTAGACCATGAGTTCCTGGTGCTGTTCGACGGTGTCCTCGTCAATGTCGGGTGCGTCGGTGAAGTAGGGGCCGACGGTGACGTTGTGCCAGTCATCGATGGACGAGTTGATGATGGTGTCGCGTAGCTCGAGAAGGTTCATGGGCAGAATCTAGGCTCTGCCACCGACATCACGCTGCGACCCGATCGCGGAGCCGACCCGCGGCGACGAGCCGGGCCTCGATGTCGGAGACGCGGAACAGGCGCGCCCCGTCGGACTCGCGGCGTGACGCGGGGGCGATGTGGCCGCGGTGAACCCACACGTGCAGCAGGTCCGCCGACGTCGCGAACATCTCGGCGGCCTCGCGGGCGGTGACGAGCTGCACGCCGTGCTCGTCGACGAGGGGCTCGTCGCCGTCGGCGGGGACGAGCGGCGTCCACTGGGCGGGTGCCCACCGCACCGGGGTCCCGGTCGTCGCGGTGCAGGGGCGGCAGTGCAGGTCCGCGCTCTCGGGGTGGTCGGACCAGCCGGGTGCGAGCTCGAGGCGGTCCTCGCAGTGCGGGCAGACCAAGTTGCCGGGCGCCTTCGTCCACGGCTGCTCGTCGGGGCGTGCTTCGTCGAGGACGGCGCGTACGAGGCGCGGCCACCGGGTGAGCGCCTTCGCGGCGTCGATGACGTCCCAGTGGTCGCCGTGGCCGGCGTCGAGGGCGTGCGCGATGAGGACGGGCAGCCGGCTGACGGCGTCGAGGGTGTCGGCGTCCGAGCCGGCCCGGTACTTCGCGCGGCCGTGCAGGAGGAGCGTGAGGGCGTTCTCGTAGGTGCGGACGTCGGCGTGGACGTCGAAGAACACCGTGGCGGCGGGCGTGTTCCAGGGGATGCGGTGCACGTCGGGGCGCGACGTCGGGCCGTCAGGTCGGTCGGCGTTCGACAGTGCGCCGACGAGGTGGGCGAGGCGGGGCAGGAGCTGGGTGAGCTCGCGGGCGGTGGTGTAGAGGGGCTCGACGTCGATCACGGGGGTCCTCCGGGCGGTGGTGCGGGCGGGGCGGCTGGGGGTTGCGCGGCGGGGCCCGTTGTCCAAGGTTGTGGGCGGAACCTTGAACAACGGGCTGGGTGGTCAAGGTTGCGGGCGTGGCTTGGTGGCGCATTGGCGGCATCGAGCGGTTCGCAAAGCGGGTTGACAGCCCTGGGAGACTCCGGGCATGAACGATGAACGGGACGAAGACCTGATCGCGCCGGACATGAAGGGTGTCGGTGGCGAGATGGTCGTGCAGGGGCTGATTGCTCTCGGTTTCGGCGTACCAGGTCCGCTGGCGTTTGTGACGGCATTCGCACCGCTTGCAGCTCGCGCTCTTGGTGCGTCGGTGCTGGAGATCACTCGGCCCCGTGCGCGCAGGGTGGGGGCGATGCTCGAGGCCGCAACAACGGAAGCAGGAGGGGTCGAGGCGCTTGCCTCGTTGATATCTGTGTCCGAGGAGGCGCAAGAGCTGGCGTACGAGACGGCAGAGGCGGCTACTCGGTCACGGGTCCCAGAGGCCGTTGTCGTGATGGGTCGTGCTCTCGTCCAGGGGCTACTTGCCGATGGGACGAAGATCGAAGAGTCTCGGCATCTGATCGATGCGCTCGCAAGTCTCACTCCGCCGCATGCCCGCATACTTGAAGTCCTGGGTGCGATGGACGAGGTCGCGACCGTGGATGCCCTTGCTGATCGGGTCGGGGAGTGGCGCCAGATTCTCCCCCGTCTGCTCGCGGGCCTTGAGAGTGAAGGCCTTGCTAGGCAGGCGACCGCAACTGGTGGGACCACTTGGGGGGATCTCAAGGATGGTCGTGCGGAGGAGTGGCAGTTGACGGCGTTTGGGCGTCGAGCTTTGGCGATGCTCCAGGAGGTCGGCTCGGCTCCTGAGTAGTGGATCACGAGGTCTCGCCGCCCTCGCACCCGCACGTCGCGGTGCGCCGGTCGCCGTGCTCCCTGTCGGGCCCGAGCGGCCGGTTCACGTCGCACTGCCGGATCAGGGCGCCCAGACGGTCGATGTCGGCGCGCACGCTCGAGCTCATCGGACGCCGCGCGAGGGCCGCTTGGGCTCGGGCGAGGGTCTCGCGCAGCATCTTCACGCCGCCGGACGGGACCGTGAGCACGGACAAGTCTGTCCCGGATTCCGGGTGAGCTGCGAGCGCGACCTCGTCGAGCCAGTGACGCCCATCGCGCGCAGACCACACGTCCGCGAGCTCGGCCAGCGCGCCCCGGAACCCCGCATCCACCTCACCGCCGCCACCATGCGCGGACCGGTCCAGGGACGTCCCGGCCGCGGCCTCCTCGGCGTGCTTGGTGGCGTGGCTGATTTGGTCGTGGGTGGTCTGCAGGCAGGTCTGGCAGTGGAGGGTGCCCTTGCCGACGGTGAGGAAGTGGGTGCCGCGGTACTCGATCGTGCGGCCGGTGTCGACGGTCATGCTGCGAGTCCTTCCGTGGAGGTCCAGGCGATCTTGGTCATGGCGTCGAGGTGTGCCTTGGGGAGGCCGTTGATGCCGCCGGCTTCGATGGGGTGGCCGAGGGATCGGGCGCCCATGGCGGCGAGGATGAGGGCGTCGGCTTCGTCGTTGCCGGTGACGTCGATGTCGGGGTAGCGGCGGACGACGGCGGCGAGAACGGCGTCTTTCGCGGCGTTGCCCTTGCCGGTGGCGTACTTGGCGCGTGAGCTGGGCGGGACGATCACGACGGGGTAGTCGTTGGCGATGAGGCGGTTGACGACGAGCCACCAGAGGCCGGAGCGGTCGTGGGTGTGGGGGCTTCGGCTGGCGAGGGCGGGGCCTTCGATGACGACGAGGTCGGTGTCGGCTGCGACCCATCCGTGGATGGCGTCGACGATGTGGTTGAGGCGTGCGGTGCGGGCGCGGATGGTGTCGCCGGAGGGCTTGGTGGTGATGCGGTCGACGGCGGCGTAGGGGACGCCGTTGGCGGTGCCGGTGGAGGCGATGCCGGTGGACGTCAGGGAGAGGTCGAGGCCGACGACGCGGGGCGTGGTCATGTGGTGCTCCTTCGGGGTCAGAACGGTGGTGGGCCGTCGTAGCGGGGTGAGGGTCGGAGGGCGGGGAGGGGTTGTGTGGCGAGTGGGGGTCGGCAGGTGTGGGCGATGACGACGGTGACGTGGGTGGCGGGTGGGTGGTGGCCGAGGATGCGGAGGCCGGGGAGGTGGCGGGGGGTGAGGTGGTAGCGGCCGGGTGTGCCCCAGAGCTGGTAGGTGGCGACCGCGAGGATGAGGGCGGCGGCTTCTTGGAGGGGTGTGGCGGCGTAGGGGTCGACGGTGGCGGTGTCGGCGATGAGGGGGGCGTCGTATCCGGTGAGGGTCCAGGCGCGGCACGAGCTGCAGGGGCGGGGGATGGCGCGTCCGCCGGCGAGGGTTGCGGTGGCCCCGGTGCGGGTTTCGAACGCGATCACCCATGCGGGCGTGGAAGGGTCGCGGCGGGTCGCGGGGGTGGGGTTGTCGAGGTCGAAGAGGGCGGTCATCGGGGGCCGTCCATGACGCTTCGGCGGTTTTGGGGGTAAGCCGCTCTAGGCGCGCATGTGCGCGGGTGTAGAGCACTCACTACAGAAGTTGCGTCATATGCGTCATGGGGGGCGTTGACCTGCGCAAACGCTGATCCCGAAGTGTCATTCGATGCGTCATGGATCGGGGTAGATGCGTCATGCATGGGGCTCACCACCCCTCCGGGTTGAACCAGGTGGCCGCTGTTGGCCCGTCCGATGACGCTTCTGATGACGCATCTGATGACGCTTCGACGAGGCGGATTCCGGCGAGGTAGCGGGCACTCATGGACCGCTCAGACAGGACTCCGAATTGGGACTTGAGCGCGAGCGTGAAGGACCGGGCGGGCACGGGCTCGACGCCCTCGTCGAGGCACCAGCGCTCGTACGCGGCCCGAACCTCGGAGGAGCGGACCTTCATGTGCTGGGCGTTCGGGTCGCCGATCTCGGCGCAGTCCTCGACGAAGCTCGCGACGGTGTTCTGCCCGGTCTCGTACGCGGTGGTCGCTGCTCGCACGGACTCGGGGACGGCCAGGCCGCGGGCGAAGTAGTCGGCGGCTCCACGCAGGCACCACGCGAGGATCGCGGGGCCCTCCTCGGCGATGAGGCGTTCCTCGAGGTCCTTGATGCGCTTGTCCTCGGGGACCGTGTGGACGAACGGGATCATGATCACGCGTCGCCAGAACGCGAGGCCGCCGACGCGGACCTGCGGCTGGTGGTTGGCGAGGAGCCACAGGGTGTGTGTGGGGGTGAAGTCGAACCAGTCGCGGTTCATGAAACGGGCGCTGATCGTGTCCTTGCCGGACAGCTGCTTGATCCTCGCCTCGTCGAAGCGTTGCCCGTCGTCGAGCTCGCTGGTGACGGTCAGACGCTGACCGGATAGGCGTGCGAGCTCGGCGGGGTGGCCGTGGTTCTTAGTGGCGAGGAGCATCTCGGCGGGGGCGGAGGCGGCGTACCCGCCGTTGCCGAGTCCGACGATGTGCTGGACGACGGACAGCATGGTGGTCTTGCCGTTCGCGCCGGCGCCGAAGGCGAAGAAGAAGACCTGCTCGAGGACTTGGCCGACGAGGGACAGGCCGAGGGCGCGGGCGATGAACGCGATCATCTCGGGGTCGCCGGCGAAGGTGTCGGCGAGGAACCGGTCCCACAGGGGGTGGGGTGCGGTGAAGTCGGGGGCGACGGTGGTGGCGCGGGTGTGGAGGCGGTCGGGGTCCGGTGGGGACAGTGTCCCGGTGCGGAGGTTGACGATGCCGTGGGGGGTGTTGAGCTCGTAGGGGTGGGCGTCGAGGCGGTCGATGGGTGCGACGACGCGGGCGTCGGACTGGGCGAGGCGGACGACGCCGGAGACGCCGGAGGCTGAGAGAGCGCTGTTGGTGTACCGGGTCCAGCCTTCGCCGATGGGCAGGCGGCGGGCGATCTCGCGGGTGTGCTCGCGGATGAGTTCGCGGTCGTCGGTTTCCCAGCGGTGCCCGTTCCAGGTGAGCCAGGAGCCGCGGCCGGCGCAGTACCGGACGTCGTGGGCGTGGGCGTCGACGAGGAGGAGTGCGGTGTTGTCCTGGTTGGGCTCGGCGTCGCGCGGTGTGGGGTCGGGCACGGCGCGCAACTGCGGTGCTGGCGTGGGGGTGGGCTGCAGGGCGGTGGCGCCGTGCGTACCGAGGATGTCGTCGAAGTCGCGCCCGGGGCCGTGCGGGACGGGGCGCAGGCGGGTGGCCTGCTCGCCGAACCCGGTGCGCCGCAGCTCGCGGGCCGCGGCGGCGTGGTCCCCGCCGTGCTCGAGGAGGGCGTAGGCGCCGAGCTTGGTGTACGGGACCTCCTGCTCGAAGTCGGTGCTTGAGGAGAAGACGAAGAGGCGGTCGCGGTCGTCGGCGTGCCCGGTCGACGCGGACCAGAGGCCGGTGGTCTTCCCGGGGCGCCGCCAGTACCTGGTGCGTCCGCGGGCGGCGACGAGGGTCCAGCCGTGGGGCAGGAGGATGTCGGCCCAGTCGGTCCGGGTCTCGTAGTCGTCGCCGGGGGTGACACCGTCAGCGGGGTCGCGCAGGGCGCTCTCGGCGCGGGCCGGGATCTGGGGGGCGGGGGCCTCGTCGAGGGTGCGCACGAGCGTGAGGAACGCTTCGAGCTCGTCGACGGTCAGGACGGGCGCGGTGGCAGGCCCGCCGGCGAGGCGCACCCAGGGGAGTCCGGAGGGGTGGTGCGTGCCGGGCGTCGGCGCGACGACGACGTACCCACCTTCGCCGCGGGTCTCGGCGAGGACCTGGACGCGGGCGCCGGGGGCCGCCGCGAGCTCGTCGGGCGTGCTCGGGCGGCGGGCGAGCTTCTGGTTGCCGAGGACGGGCTGGTGGGACTCGACGCGGACGTGGAAGTGGAACCCGCCGGAGGGCGACTGCTCGAGCCACCCGGTGGTGATGCGTGCCCAGAGGTCGCTGAGGCCGGTGTCGTGCGCGAGGGCGGCGAGGTCGGGCAGGGACGCGGCGGCGCGGCCCTCGAGCTCGATGAGGACGGCGTTGCCGGAGACGTGTCCCTGGACGGCGGCGAGCCCGTTGGTGGTGTCGGTGAACCAGGCGCGGACCTGGTTTTCGGTGGCACGGTCGGTGATGTACGGCTTCCAGGGGATGGTGGGGGCCTTGGAGCCGTCGGGGCGGATGGGCAGGACGGAGTACCCGTGAGCGTGGAGGTCGAGGGCTGTGGTGAGGATGTCCGGGCCGGTCATGGTGTGCGGTGCCTCCGTGCTGCTGGTCTGTGGGTGCTGCTGCTGCTGGTGGTCCCCGCGCCCGTCTCGAACGGGCTGCACGCCTGCGTGGGCGGGGTGCCTGGTGTCAGGCGGCGGTGCGCAGGATCGCGACGACGTCGGTTCCGAGGCCGGTGGCGCCCGCGATCGTGGCGTCGTCGATGCCGAGCGCGATGAGCTGCCGGGCCTTCGCTGCGGCGTCCTCACCGGTCGGCGCAGCGGGCGCCGGTGCTGCCACCGGGGCCGGGGCGGCGGCGACCGGGTCTTCGACGGGCGCCGGGGTCGTGGGTGCGGGGGCCGTCGTGCCGAGGAAGCCGCCCGTCTGCGCCGCACGGTCCGGTGCCGCATACTGCGCGCCCCAGAGCTTGCGGTCGGAGAACCCACGGGTCTTCGACGGCTCCGTGCCGATCAGGGACACCGTCAGCGCCCCGCCCGGTTCGATGCCCTTCGCACCGGCGTCCTGCACGGCGGCGCGGACGGCGTCGTGCAGGGACTTCGACCCGAACGCCTTGGAGCCCTTCACGTAGACGGCGCGGACCCCCTCGTCGTCCTCGCTGATGCGCTCGTCGGTCTGCAGGGCGACGACGAGCTGCATGCGCGGGTCGCCGTTGTCCCAGGTGAGGAGCTCACCGGTCGCGATGTCGGTCTGCTGGCGGACCTCGGTCGAGACGATGGTGCCGGTGATGGTGGTGCCGATCGGGTCGTTCTTCCCGAAGGCGGACTTCCCGGAGGAGCCGCCGAGGAGGAACTCGTCTGCGGAAGGCGTGGTGGTGGTCATGGTCTTCTCCTTGGTGTCGGAACTGCGGTTGGTGGTGCTCAGCCCAGGAGGTCGCTGAACGCGGCCTGTGGGGAGTTGGTGTGCCCGGGGGCGGTCAGGTGCGCGCCGTCGGGGAAGCGGGCGCAGTCGTAGCAGCGCGCGTCGCGGGGCAGCTGCGTGATCCACGCGTCCCGCGCCGCCGTCGAGATGGACTCGAGCGCCGCGAGGTTCGTGTGGAGGCGCTCGGCGCGCGCCAGAGCCTGCTCGGCGCGCGCCCGGTCGTGCGGGGCATGCCACCACACGGCCTGGTCGAGGGAGACCGCGTTCCTCGGGAGGTACGCGATCGCGACGTGGTCGACCCTGACGCCGGCGTCGTTCCACCCCTTGGCGTACAGGTCGGCCTGCACCCGGTACACCGGAGACGGGCCGGCCTTCGCGGCCTTGAGGGTGGAGGAGCCGACGACCTTCCAATCGACCGTCATCCCGACGGCGGTGTCGAGGAGGTCGGTCGACCCCCAGATCTCCCGGCCACCGATGTGCCCGACCATGACGCGCTCCTCGGTGACCCACCGGAACCCCACATGCTCACGGCGGTTCCGGTCGAGCTCGTGGGCGATGAACGCGTCCTCGAGCCAGGCGTGGGTCGCGGTCCCGATCGTGGGCAGCCACGGGATGCCGTCCCGGGTCTGCTCCCACCCGGCGAGCTTCGCGGCGAGGCAGTGCTCGCACGGCGTCCCGATCTCCGAAGGCCCGATGGTGCGCTGCAGCGACCGGGGGTGGTGGGTGATGGCGTGCTCGATGACGTCGCGCAACTCACCGAGCGCCGGGGCGGGGTCCCCGCCCTGGTAGCGGACCCGCCCCTCGGGGTCGAGGCCCTGCGGGCGTGCGTCGGGACGGTGAGTGACGGACACGGACAGGGCGCTCACGCGGCGACCTCCTGCAGGAGGCCGAGCGTGGTGAGGAGGTCGCGGGCGTCGTCGGTGCTGGTCGCACGCGCGCAGACCTGCAGGGTGGCTGCGTGGACGACGTCGGGCGTGAGGGCTTGGAGCGGGCCGTCGACGACGTTCGCGCTGGTGAACCCGGCGGGGGAGGGCTCGAGGCGCCCGGTGCCGGTGGTGGTCACAGGATCACGACCGTGGGGGCGCCGGCGTCGTAGAACTCGGCGAGAGCGATGGGGGCGAGGTGTGCCTTCACGGCTGCCGTGGAGATGCGCGGCTCGTACAGGTCGGGGTGCTGCACCACCGGGTACGCGGTGGCGAGTCGGGTCGTGTTCAGTCGGCGGGTGCCGGACTTGACCTGCACCTTGTGCTCGCCGACCGGGGTCGTCGTGCCCGGGGCGAACCGGCGGGCGAGGATCGCCTTGATCGTGTCGCGGCGTTCGGCGATGTGCTCGAGCTCGGCGCCGAGCTTCGTGTACTCGGTGACGAGCTGCTCGAGCGCGACGACGTCGTCGGCTTCGGCGTCGGACGGGGCCGGGGGAGGGGTGGGCTTCGCGGTCATGATGCTGCTCCTTCGAGGGTGCTGGTGCGCTGGGACTTCGTGATGGACTGGGTGATGCGGGTGACGTCCTTGCGGCCCGCGCGGACCGCGGCCTGGTTGATGGCCCCGATCGACACGCCGAGGCGTTGCGCGGCGCGCAGCGGGTACTCGTCGGCGTTGATGAGCAACATGAACTCGTCGAGGTCGACCCGTGGCTTCGGGGCGCCCGGGCGGCGCTTGTCACGCTTGCGGTCGTAGCACCGCTTGCATGCGCCGGCGTGAGCTGGGGCTGGGTCCGCGGTGCACCCTGGGGTCTTGCACTCGCCGGGGCGCCACCCCGGTGCGGGTAGCGCGGTCGCGTCGTCGAGAAGCTCGTCGTCCCACGCCGCGGGCGGTGCGTACCCCGTGGCGAGTGCCCGCCTGCGAGTCAGGTCGCCCGGACCGAGGCTGCCCGCGAGCGACTGGTAGGCGCGGACGATCGAGTCGTGCGTCTCGCGTGCGATCCAATCGCCCTGCTGGTGCAGGATGATCGCGCTGCGGGGCGTCTGGCCCGCGTACCCGGCTGCGGCGGTGATGTCGACGTGGCGCCACCCAGCGGCGAGCAGCGCCCGTATGCGTCGGCGCGCCCCGAGGTTCGGGACGAACGCTGCCGGGTTGGACCGGGTGAGCGCCTGTGCGGGCCGGACGGCCAGGAGCTGGAGGGCGACACTCGCGTTCACCCTGACGGTGCCCCCCTTCGCGATCCGGTGGATCGTGGCCTTCGCGATCCGGGACGCATCGGCGATCGCCTGGTATGACAGGCCGCACCGGTGGAGCGTGTCGAGGTGCTCACGCACGGGGTCGGCGGGGACGGTACGGGTGATGCCGCGGGACCGGTCGAGGAGGTACCGCTTGCGGTACTGCGACGTCTGGGTGCTCACACTCACCACCCCCGCACGGTCAGTAGCCGGCCGATGAGGGCGCCGCCAGCGACGACGAGCCCGGGCCCAGCGATGAGGTGCCCACCCGACAGGCGGGGCGCCGTCCACGCGACGGCGAGGCCGGCGAGCATGAGGACGAGCGCGACCGTGAAGACGAGGACGATGCCGAGCGGGGACGCCGCAGGGGAGGGCTCGCCGGTGGGCCAGTATTCAACCGGGACGTCCAGGTCGACGGGCTCGTGTGCGGCGAACACCACGCGGAGGCCCGCGATCGTGAGCTCGTCCACGCAGTCGTCGCACACGCCGTGGTCGAGGACCTCGACGACGACGTCGCACCGGTCGCAGACCTGCTCGTCGTGCCGGTCCTGCTGCAGCTGCAGGCGGAAGTCGTGCGCCGTCATCGGACGCCCCTTCCAGTACGGAGCGCGATCTGCTCGCGAGCCGCGTGGCGCAGGTCCGCGGCCACGTCGATGTCGCCCTGGTGGCCGTGCTCGACCGCGTCGAGGGCGGCATCTGCTGCCGAGAACTCGAACGGGAAGCCGTGCCAGCCCGAATCGGTCGAGGCGCCGCAGCCGCACGCCCACGTCCAGTCGTCGGCCGACTCGGTGAGCCCGACCACGACATGGCAGACCGGGGCGCGGCCGTCGCGGTGCGCCTGACGGTGCAGGGGCGCCTCGACCTGCTGCAGGTGCGACTTCGCAGTCGGGTCGGCCGTCCACACGCAGTGCTCGCACGACGCGCGGTACAGCAAGCCCTTGGTGCCGGTCGGGTCGACGGGGGCAATCGCGACCTTCGGGCGGGTGACCCTGGCGTGCGTGGACCAGCCACACCGTCGGCACTCAGTCCGGTCAGGTCCCTGACCGCCGAGCCCGACGATGCTCGACCGGGTCTCGGGGAAGCTGCAGGTCGGGCAGGTGATGTCGCGCACGACGAACAGGGGGCCTGCGGCCACCTCGGCCGCATTCGCGACGGGACCTTCGGTCGAGCTCTTCCAGGTGTGGGCTGCGGCGACCGCGGCCTCGTAGTGCGAGGCGATGTCCCGCCCGGTCTCGACGGCGTGGACATAGGCGGCCAGGGCGCGGGCAGCGGACTCTGCGGCCCGTGACGCGGCGGCGATGCTGGTGGTCATCAGGAGGCCGCCTTCCGGTTCAGGACCCGACGCTCGGCGGAGGACTCCCAGGCGTTGCGCAGGCACCGCACACGGGCTGCGACGCCCGGCTTGTGGCGGCGGCCGCGCAGCTCCTCGTCCTGGCCGGTAGCGGCGAGGTCGTACGCACGGACCTCGCCTGCCATGTTCACCGGGCCCCGGTGGCGGGCCGTCGTTTTGGTGCTCATCAGGCCACCGCCAGCTCGTAGGCGTAGAAGTTGTCGAGGTCCGCGTAGTACGCGGCCAGGTCGTAGACGCCGGGGCGGGTCTGGTAGTCGGTGATGCGGGGGTGACGCATGGGATGATTCCTCTCGTTGGTTGGTGAAGCCCCGTCGGCTCGGAAGGTTTGGCGGGGCTTCGTCGTGCTCGGGGTCAAGACGCGATCGCGCGACCCCAGTGCTCGCGCTGTGCGCGGATCCGCCGCTCCAACTCTTCGAGCGGTGGACCGCCGGCCCTGTGGGCTCGGCGTGCGGCTTCCTCGACGGGGAGGGAGTCGCGTAGACGGCAGCCCTCGGCGACCGCTTCGGCGGCCCGCGTCAGGGCCTCCTCGCGCGGCACGTACAGGGGGGCCGTCGTCAGGCTCATCAGGCAGCGCTCTTGTGCGTCGCTGCAGTACCGGAACCCTGGTGTGCGCGTCCAGCATTGCTGGAGGTTCCAACCAGGAAAAGGTCGTCCACGCCGACGCCGAAGTGCTTCGCAATGCGAAGGGCGGGCTCTGCCTCGAGCGTCCTCACCTCGCCGCGCAGCAGGCGCTGCATGTACGTGTGCGACCTGTACCCGGCGACCCGGGCGAGCTCGCGACCGCTGATGTCCCCCTGGATGACCATCAGCTTCTTCAGCTGCTTCAGGTCCTTGAGGATCATCCAAACCTCCGTAGGTCTGATCGGGGTGGCGGTTGCCAGTGCCATGAGACTACATCCTTCCAGTAGTGGTGTCCAGGAATGATGGAGACTGTAGCACTCCTGGTGTCCACCTGCGCAAGAGGCAATCTCGAACATGCATGGGCGGACCTGCGCGGATGCCGGGCGTTATGTTGGTGTTGACCGCTAGATTTGGTGTCCACGGTTCCTGTAGAGCCGGTGTCCAGCGCGCAGCGACCGCGACCGAATCAGTGGAAGAGTCCCGATCCATGACGAACCCGAACGCCCTGCGAGACTTGATCGAAGACACCATGGCTCGCAACGGCTGGACCCAGCCCGACGTCGTGAAGCGCGCCCGTGCGGCCGGTCATCAGCTCTCCGAGCAGAACATGTCCCGGATCAAGTCGGGCCCCGTCGTGAACCTGGTCGCCAAGCAGACCCGAGCGCTCGCCGCAGGGCTCGGGCTTCCCGTCGGCGTCGTGATTGACGCGAACCTTCAGGCGATGGGGTTCGACGTCGAGAGCCCGGCATCGGTCGATGTGACCGAGGCGGTGATGCGCGACCCGAACCTCGCCGCGCGCGATCGCCGGCTGCTGCTCGCCGTCGTGCGGGAGCTCGTCGCGGAGGAAGGTGAATCGAACGTCGTCAGCATGTCGAACAAGCGTTCGACCGAGATGCCCGCTACGTTGCAGGACAGGTACGACCAGGTGCACGACGAGCTCGACAGTGGCGCCCTCGACGCCGAGCCGTTCGCGGCCGGCACGGGCGACGAGCGCGACGTCGAGCAGCCCGGTCCGGAGGGCGACGACGAGGGCAGGTGACGGCTTGGACTTTAGGCGGATGGTCGACTACGCCGAGGGGGAGGGACTCCTCATCGCGTCCCGGTCGATCGGCCGCCACCACGGCCGCTACCTGCACAACAAGAACCTGATTCTCCTGTCCAACCGCATCACCGGACCTCAGACGATCAGCATCCTCGCGCACGAGCTCGGGCACTGGCACTACAGCGACGCCGACCCCGAAGGCATCCACACCCGCGACGTCGAGGAACGCGCCTGGCGGTGGGCCGCCCGCCTCCTCGTGGGCCCCGGCCAGTACGCTGCCGCCGAGCATGCAGTCGGGCCACACCTCGGCGCGATCGCCCGCGAACTCGGAGTCACCCGACAGCTCCTCGAAGCTTGGTCCCCGCACGCCGCACCGCACGCCGCACCGCACACCACCCGGAGAACCGCATGAAGAAGCTCATAGTCGCGACCCTCGGAGCCGCGGTGCTCATCCTTGCCGGATGTGCGACCGTCGGCGGACCCGAGATCGCGCCATCGCCGACACCCACGAAGACACAACCGACCGCAACGGTGACCACGCAAGCGGCCGAATTCGTGACGATCGAGTGCAGCAACTCGGACTACACGGCGACCCAGAAGTTCGCCGTCGAACGCACGGACACGCCACCCAACTTCGCCGCGATCTGGTCAGGCGACAACACCTCCTGCAACGTGTGGGACGACGTGAAGGCCACCACCGACATCGAGCTCGACGCGCGCCTCATCGCCGGAAGCGCAACCGTCGACACCCTCTACGCGCTCTGCGCGGCCGTCGACCCGACCGACACGTATTTCAACGGCACGCACGTCGCGTCAGAAGCGCAGATTCCGGAGATCAAAGCGACGCTCAAGCTCTGCCCGGAGCACCCTCTCGCCGCCCAACTGCAGGCCACTCTCGACCGAACCACAACGGCGGCAGCCGCACCCCCGCCGCCAGCACCCGTGTGGGAACGGTATGGCCCCGTCCCGTCGAACCTCCTGGATCTGGGCGACGACTACTACCTCGGCATGGGCGCCTCGATCTGCGCCGACGTCCAGGCGGGCAAGATCGAGACCGGCTTCCTTCACGGATACCTCACCGGCGGAAATCTCCCCGAGTACGTGAAGCCTCAGGCCGCGAACGTCCGGATGGCGGCACGCTCGATCGAGTTGACCTGCCCAGAGTCCATGGATCAGTTCGTGACGCTCCTGGACCAATACGACGCGGCGCACGGACCGTACTGATGACGGCTCGCCGTCGCCTCGCGCAAGTCCCCGACGTCCCGCCGCGCGCGGTCCTGTACCTACGGCAGTCGACCTACCGTGAGGAGTCGATCAGCCTCGAGCTGCAGGAGACTGCGGGCCGGGACTACTGCGCGCGCATGGGCTACACCGTCGTCGCCGTCGAAGCCGACCCCGGCATCTCCGGGCGCACCTGGGCCCGGCCCGCCGTCCAGCGCGTCATGGCGATGGTCGAGGGCGCCGAGGCCGACGTCGTCGTCCTGTGGCGCTGGTCCCGCCTGTCCCGCTCCCGCAAGGACTGGGCCGTCGCCGCAGACCGCGTCGACGTCGCCGGCGGGCGCATCGAGTCCGCAACCGAACCCAACGACCCCACCGCCGCGGGCCGGTTCGCACGCGGCGTCATGACCGAGCTCGCCGCGTTCGAGTCCGAACGCATCAGCGAGCAGTGGAAGGAAGTCCACGCGAACAGGGTCGCCCGCGGCCTGCCGCCCGGGGGCCGGCTCCCGTGGGGCTGGACCTGGCACGATGGCGCCGTCGTGCCCGACCCGGACAAGGCCCCCATCATCGTCGAGGCCTACCGACGCTTCCTCGCCGGGGCCGGGATCCGCGACCTCACCCGGTGGCTCAACGGCTCCGGAGCCCGCCCCGAGCGCGCCCAGGAGTGGGACAACCAGACCATCACGCAGTGCCTCGACTCTCCGATCCACGCCGGCCTCGTCGTGTACCAGGGCAAGACCCACCCCGGCGCGCACGAGGGCCTCGTCGACGTCGCCACGTGGGAGGCGTACCGGCGCGAGCGCGAGCATCGTGCGGGGGAGCGGGAGGTCAAGCGCCGCTACCTCCTGACCGGCATCGCGACGTGCCCTTGCGGTGAGCGCATGGCCGGCTTCACCGTGAACCACGCCGCTAGGAAGCGGGCGCCCTTCACCGGGTACCGGTGCCGCACTCTCGGCAAGACCGACGGCCACGGGTCCTGGTCGATCGTCGCCCGTGCCCTCGACGACGCCGTCCGCGCCTTCCTCGAGCAGGTCGCGGCCGACGTCGATAACCGCGCCCCGAGGCAGGCGTCCGTGCAGGTTGACGCCCGCCTCGAAGCGCAGCGCATCGCGAGGGAGATCACCTCGCTCGACCGCCACCTCGGCGCCCTCACCGGGCACCTCGCATCTGGTCTCGTCCCCGAGGCGGCATACGTCGTGACCCGCGACGAGATCATGGGCCGCCGCGCACACCTCGAGGCCGGGCTCGCCGCCGCCGAGCGGTACGTCGTCGCGATCCCCACCGACCCATCTGCGATCGCGCGCGGTCTCCTGGCCGACTGGGACACGCTGCCCGTCGAGTCCTGCCGTGCCGCCCTACGGGCCCTCGTGCGGCGCGTCGACGTCGACTACGAGACCCGCTCCGGGCGCGTCGTCCCGGTCTGGGAGGCTGTACCCCCGACCGTGTAACGGACGTGACCCGCGAGCACCTCGCGGTGAACATCCGCAAGCACGTCGTGCGTGCTTCGCACCTGGACCACCTGGTGCGGCTGGGGTCACTGACCCCGCACGCAGCGGCCTTCCTTCATGCCGCGGTCCAGGCCGGCCTCAACCTCCTCGTCGCGGGGGCGACCCAGGCGGGCAAGACGACCATGCTCAACGCTCTCGCCGGATCGATCCCGTCCCAGGACCGGGTCGTCACGTGCGAGGAGGTGTTCGAGCTGCGGTTCGCGGTGCGGGACATCGTCTCGATGCAGTGCCGTCAGCCGAGCCTCGAGGGGACCGGTGAGATCCCGCTGCGCAGGCTCGTCAAGGAGGCCCTGCGCATGCGTCCCGACCGCATCGTGATCGGGGAGGTGCGCGAGGCGGAGAGCTTCGACCTGCTGATCGCCCTGAACGCGGGGGTTCCTGGGATGTGCACGATTCATGCGAACTCGGCGAGGGAAGCGATCTCGAAGATGTGCACGCTGCCCCTGCTCGCCGGTGAGAACGTGTCGGACCAGTTGGGCAAGTATTGCCTACGCGCGGGAAGCCGCTAGGTGTTGGCGTCCTACATACGCCAGACTTGCCCCCAGCGAGAGTGGTGGTCGATGGGGTCCAACGAGGACGCCTTGGGGACGGGAGTGCAGCGCCATGGTTGATGTCTTTAGGGAATCGGTGAGCGTTAAGTTTCCAAAAAATGCTCCGACTTGGAAGAGTTTCGACGTCACTTCGGCGCGCATGGTTAAGGCGCTGAGGGGACTTCCGGGCAAGGTGAAGGTAGACGACGTAACAATTCGCGCCACCACTGGAACCGAAATCGAACGCAAGACAGCACGTGAGGGTGATAAGTTTCTGCGTGAGCACGACTTGAAAGTGCGGGAATTCACGCAGTTCATTATCTCGTCACCCAACGGCGAAGTCCCCATCAGGTGGAACGAGGTCGATGCGCGAGTTGCCATTAGCACGATGCTCTACTCGCCGGGTTCTGTAGAGATTTCGATCTCGGCCACTAGCAAGGTCACGTGCGATGGATTGGCCGCGGCAGCGAGGTCGTTTGCAAAGAAAGTGGCCGAGGATCCTCAGGGTATTCTGTCTGCGAGCCCGCCTTCTGGGAGTGACAACAGTTCAGCAAGGACTGCCACCATTGAGTCCGTCAGCCTTGGTGGTGTAACTATCGCTGCGGCAACTGGAACTACACCTAGCGCTTCACCTGCTGCGGCTACTTCACCTGCTGCGGCCGCAAACGAAACCGACGCAAGTCTCCCCAAGTGGAAGCGGTTCTGGGAAAAGTATTTGACTGGAATCCTAATCACAGTTGTTGGAACAGTAGTCGCGGCCTTCATCGTTGCGTGGCTCAAAATCGCCTAATGTGGCCTACCGGTCGCAGTGCTCGATGTGGCGGTCTAGGCGCTCGGCCTGACGCTCCTGTCCACGCTCGATCCGGTCGATAGCGTCACGCATGCTGGACCCGTGGTTGGGCTTCATCTCGTGGTCGATCGTCTTCTCCGTGGTGCGCTGCGACAGCCACAGCCTCACGGTCATGAACACCTGCACAGCAAGGATGCCAAGCAGGGTTCCGATGGTCGGTGTCATTCGGCGTGCTTCCCCTTAGGCGTGTTGACTCGGGCCAGGCCGATGCCCAGGAGGGCACCACCCAGGGCCAGCCACAGGGGCCACACAGCAGCGCTGACGACCCCGTAGACGACCAGCAGAGGGCCACAGGTCAGGAGGACGTTGTAGATGTAGGCACGCCGCTCGGGCGTCAGTCCCGCGCCCATCACGCGGCCTCGTAGGTAATGGGCGAAACCCCGACGTGGTTCTGCCAGTCACCACCATTAGTCATGGTGCCACCAGCAACCATCGAAACCACGTTCAGGTTTCCGTCTGTGCCAATAATGAGCATGCAAGCACCAAGAGTGCCACTCACGCCGATAGTGCCCGCACTAACCTCGATCAGAGCCGGACGGAAGCCAGCAGGAATGTTGGCGATGACGACACCGGCAGCAGGGTTCACCGTCGCGTTCGTCGTGCGGCGAAGACGCGTGGATGAGATCTCCACAATGCCATTGACCTTGCGGTAACGAAGTGGTGCGTACCCGGTCACGACAGCCCAACCCGACGTAAGCGGAAAGGTAGTCCACGGGGTGGCTGCGAGCGCACTAACGTCAGCGTCCACCTGCTCAGCCAGCGTCTGCATGTAGAACGGCACATCGTTAGAGTCGGCAAGCGTCGGGTAGGTGTACCCACGGTTACCAGTGTTGTTAGGCATTAGTCATTCTCCTGTCGTGATGACAACGTTTTCGGGCTGTCGGGTCTGTACGTTCATGGTCCCGGTCGGGATGTCGAACTCAATGGTCGAAACGAAATGGCGTTCCTGAGGGCCGGTCGCAAGTTGCACAGTGATGGTGTCCATCGGGCGAACCCAGTAGGTGGCGTTAGCGACCTCTAGCGACATCTTGCGACCACGTGTAATGGCCCGGCCAAGCATTGCCGCTGCGGCGTATTCCGCTTGCGCGGAAGTGCCCACGGCGTCAACGTCAACCGCGATTGCAACACGACCAATGGCGGTCGAGCCGTAAGCCCCCGCCTTGACCTCGGCCCAACCACGCACCGGGACGTCACCACCTGTGAAGGTAACGACAACCAGATTCGCAAAGTCAGTCCGGTCGAGAGCCGCTTCACTTCCAACTATGGTGCCGCGTTCTCCTACCCGGAACTGGGCAGTAGCGGCACCAGCATTCACCCGGTCACGTTCGGCAACATAGGTGTCAAGGCCGTTGTGATAGATCCGATACCCGATCCGATCACAGATGCTCTGAATCTGTGCCCAGACATCACCACCAGGGGGCAAGGTCTCAGTCTTGCCAGCGGCAACGAACGTGCGCCCTGACGGCTCGATCTGAATTGGGTAGTTGTGCCCGACGATCTGTGACAGCAGCGAATAGATCACGTCAGTAGCGACGTCGTTAGGTCCCCACGTCTGCGTGGTCGTGAAGCGATAGTCCATGATGCGCTGCTCATCCGAGACCGCAACAATCACCATGTCACCCTGAGGACGCCTGACGACACGCTCAAGCAGACGCAGTTCAACGATCTTCTGGAAGTCCGTATGTCCATCCGCGTAGACGTAGCCCGCCATGACGAATATCCGAACGTCCCTACGGGGGTCCAGGAAGTCGAGCAAAGCCTGGTCGGGAATCTTCATCGAGCCATTGAGGACAACAAGCGGGGCGCGGTTCTCGTCAAAGTTGATCGTGGCTGTAACCAGTTCCAACTCGACCGGGGCATACGGTGTGATATTCGCGTCGTATGCCCAGACCGCGTGCTTGTGTTCGACCGAGTTAACCAGGTCGGTCTGAACGCGGGGGCTATAGGGGATCATTACCGGGACCAATCATCAGGTTAAGGAATGTCGGGAACTCATTCAGTGAGTCGAAGAACGTCGCATTTCGGTTGCTCGAACGTTCCATGTTCCAGACCGCAGTACCCAACTGGTTGGACGCGGGGGACAGGACCTCGGTGTAGGGCGTCAAGACGAACCACCTACGGGTTCCTGTGCGTTCGTCATACGGCTGCACAGAGACGTCACCAGTCGTGAAGTACATATCCAGACCGGGGTAGTCCGGCTGTCGCCACTGGAGGACCTGACCGCGCCCTGCCGTCTTCACGATGGCTTGCGCGTGTGCGTAGTCCTTGGCCCAGAGTTTCATCGTGCCCGCGCGCAAACGCTGGAAGCCGATAGCCACCAGGGGATCAGAACGACCGATCACGTTGTGGGTTACAGAGGACGTTGCCGACGTGGCCTCATAGGTCTCTACGATCTCGACCGAGGTACCCAAGCGGGGCAGCAACGGAGGAGCAATGAACGACGTAGACCACAGGCCGGTCACGTTCAGGTTGACGGTCTCAATCTGCGTGGACCCGCCAGGGTGCTGGACCAGTGCCGTATAGGCCACGTTGCCCGTCAGGGCGTGCTCAGTGTCCGCGTAGGCGAATCTCCCACCTGCCATGTCAAAGCCGCCTGCCGGGGGCCTCACGGGCTTTGTGCCGTTGAAGTCCGATCGGGTCAGGGAAAGGGTCGTGTTGTCCGGGGTGACCTTCAGCCACGACAGCAGCAACGACGTTGCCCCTGTCGGCAGGGCGTTCAGGCTGAACACCAGATCGTGAGTCGTGGTCGTGGCTGTGAAGGTCACGATGTACGAACCAGGGGTTGCCGACGTAGGCGGCGTGAACGTCCGTGTGACACCACCAGCAACGGCCTTCCAGACCTGTGCCACACCGGAACCACGTACCTGAAAGATCACGTCATAGCGAGTGCCTACACGAAGCCCAGTGAGGGTGCGTGTCACCTTGTCCGTCAAGGTTGCATCAGAGTCCGCAGCAAGACGCACAGCGCCAGCCACGGCGAACACTGAGAACTTGGTGGTTGGCACATAGGCAGCCAACTCGGCAGGCTCTGGGGTTCGCCCGGTGTAGTCGTTGATCGTTGCCAGGTCGAGCACTAGACGCAGGGCACCGTCATTGACGAAAGGTTCAATGGTGAAGGTCATTAGACGGGCCTCGAAATTCCTAGTTGTGCGTGAATGTTGATCTTGGGCGGGACGACCCCACGGGCTGCCATGTCGGCTGCCCACTGGAACTGCGACTGTTGATAGACCGGGATCAGTTCCACCTCACGCTGACGGGCCACCTGTGCAAGGTCCTGCTCAGCCTGCGTCGTGTTCGCCTTGGCCGTGGTGCTGACCTCCTTAGGGATCAACCCGAGGGACGTGGCGTAGTCCTTGGCATCCTGCTCGGACATGCCCAGTGCGATACCAGCGGCAATGACCTTCTCGCGGCCCTGCTCGATGATGGCGTTAGCCTCAGCCTGTGAACCGCCAGCCTCAGTAATTGAGTCGGCGTAGCCCAGTGCACCCTCGGAGATCTCACCAAGGGCACGCAGGTTCTCGCGGCCAGCCGCTGTGTTCTTGTCCCAACCCGCAGCAGCGTTCTCAGCCAACTTGGCAGTGGTCTCGTCAAGCGTGTCGAGCCAATCAAGTTCGCCATCGATGACTTCCTTGTTGAGATCGATGCTCTCCTGGAGGGCATCGTTACGACCCTCCATAGCATCCCGCTGTCTGAGGGTTTCCTCAGTCACGCCTTCCTCAGCGGCACGCATCTGGTACGCCATATCCTCGGCGTCCTTGCGCTTCTTGATCTCGTCTTCAAGGCCAGTGATCGTGTTCTTGCGCGCCTGGAACTCTTCGTTTTGAGCCTTCGTGTTCGCCTGGTGGCCGTCAGGGACAAGTTCCCTGTTGACGTCCTTCAACTTCTCCACGTAGTCCTCAAGGGTGGAAGTGTCACCCTCAGAAAACGCGTTGTAGAGATCACCCAGGGAGATGCCCGTATCGTCAAGCGCAACCCGCACGTTGTCCAGGTTGGTAATGGCGTCGTCCTGCCAGACCTCGAACCACTGCCGGGAGTCCTCGATAGCAACCAGCCACTCATCGAACTTGCCGATGAGGTCCAGTTCCTCGATGCGTCCACCTGCGTCCTTGAACTCAAGTGCCAGGGCACCTGCTTCTTCCTTGGCAGCGTTGATCTTCTCGGCCATGTCCTGGAGTTTGGCAACGGCGATACCGATACCGGCAGCAGCAGCAGTACCGGCAGCCATGCCCAGCGGACCAAGGTCCGACACGACGCCACCAAGGACGTCCTGCGCGATCTGGGCTAGGTCCTCTGTGTCACCCCGGAAGGACGACACCGTTTCGGACAGGTTCTGTCGGGCTTCGTTCTTGAAGGTCTCGGTGGCTTCACTCGCCTCACCAAAGCCCTTCTTGGCATCGTCACCGATGCTCTGCCCGGACGTCTTGGATTCCTTCTTGACGCCATCGAAGGAGTCGCGAAACTTCTTCTCAAGGGTCTTGGCTTCATCCCCGGCGTCGTCTACCTTGTCGGCAAACTGCTTGTCAACGGCCTTGCCAGCGTCCTTGGCAGCGTCCTCGATCTTGTCAAAGGACCTGACCGCCTTGTCCGAAGACTTGTCGGCGTCACGCCCGACGTCATCGAGCGAATCGATAACGTCGTCAAGGGCACCTTCAATGTCCTTCGTGCCGCCAATGAACTTGCTTACGTTGGCAACAAAGTCAATGTTGATGCCCTTAGCCACGGTCAGCCCTTCCCTTCAAATGCGTTGTGTGTCTCAAGAATGACAATCTGAGTCCAGAGAGACACGGCTCTAGGTGCGATCTCGGCAAAGGCCGGGTAGACCGCACGACCCTTCCTGATGGGCTGTGGCAGTCCTGCACGCGTGCGACGGGTGACCTTGTGGGTTCCACCGTTCTTGGACTTCCTGGTGTATGTGGAGGTCTTGTTGGACCGTCCGCCAAACTCAGCCATCCAGAAGTCGGTTGCGGGCTTCAGTCGCTTGGACTCACCGATGCCGCGCACAGAGGATGCGGCAACGGCCCTAGGCGGGTTGCCCGCAGCGATGCGGGTACCGGGTACCAGCAACTTACTGTCGAACTCTGAGGTGGCATTCACAGCCACCAGGGACTTCCAAACTGGGTTCAGCGTGTCCCTAGTGGCTGCGTTGATGCTCTTCTTGACAGTCGGTTCCAGCCGCTTCATGGCTAGCACTACCGCCTGAAGTTCCTTGTGGTCCCGAACGTCGATCATCAGACGCTGGGAACCATGATCGGCTTGCCGTTCACACCGAGCGTGACCGAGGTGGTCGCGTATGCGTTGACCGCTCCACCGATAGCGCCAGGGGTAATGACGATCTCAGCGGTGAACGACGGGCCAGAACCCGAAGCCGGGTGAAAGGTGACGTCCTTGGACAGACCCTCGTTGTTGAACAGGTAGGCCGACAGGCTGTTGAGCGTCTCCCAGTCCTGCACGTAGTTGAGGGCAAGAACCCAGGTGGCCGTAGAAACGTCGGTGTGGGTATTCGAACCCAGACCGGTCCAGGTGACGCTGGACGAAGAAGGGGTGAAGGTCACCGAGTCAACGTGACTCTTGTAGTCGTCAGCCCCGATTTCGAGGGTGACGTCCTTCATGATGAGGGGCTTAACAGCAATGGTTGCCATGATCAGAATTCCTTTCGGGTGATCACGTCAACCGTGATCGAGTATGCGGGGTACTTCTCGTCATAGACGACATGGGTTGCGTCTTCCCAGAGAACCGTTGCGGTTGCGTCCAGGGCGTCACAGGCAATGTCGAGAAGGTCTTCCAACTTGTCTGTGTAGTCCGTCTGCCAGGGGCCAGTCACGACGACCGAAACGCTGTCGGTCATCTGTGCGGAACCTGCTACGCGGGAGCGCTTAGAGAGGCCCACCAGGGCAGTGGGCTGAGTAATGGTCGGCGTCTTGTCCCCATTAAGGACGGTCCAACCAAGAGGCAGTCGTTCGATCAACTGTTCCTTGACGTACTGACGCCCGTTCATCCGAGCACCGGGACACCGTGAGAAGGTCGAAGCAAGTTCTTCACAGTCCAATCCATAGGGAACACGGTCACGGTAAAGCCGTCACCACCGAGTGAATCTCCACTACCTGCAACGGTTGAGCGCTGCAATGCGCGTGCCTGAAGGATCAGGGCCAGCACATAGTTGGCGGGAACCTCGGTGGAACCCGAGGGCAGTGCAGGTGCAAACTCACTGCACTGCCCCTGGGCGCTTTCAAGGAAGAGGAGGAGCGTTGCCTCGTCAGCCGGGGCGTCAGCCCACAACTGATCAATGCGCGGGTCGTCCGCTTCAATCCACATGGTGGTTATCAGGCCGCCGCAGCAACGAGCGCGAACGCCTTTGCCGTCTTGGTGATCTCGGCGTGGTAGCCGAAAACACCGGTCTCGATACCGCCGTTGGAGATGTTCACCGTGTCAACGCGGATCGGCGTACCAGCCTGCTTGACCTCAGCACCCTCACGAGCACCAACCAGCACCTTGCCCTGAAGAGCAGCGTCGGTCGAAGAGATGATCTTGAACTGCTCGATGCTGCCCTCGTTCGGGTCAAGACCCAGCGCGACGTCCAGGTACTCCAGCGAGTCGTTCGACTTGGTGAGCAGGAACTCGCGGTAAAGGTCCGAGCCGACAATGGCGAACGTCGGGACGGCGATCTCCTGCACAGCGGCAACACCATCAACGATGAACGCAGCGGCCTTGGAGACACCGGCCGGGACAGCGCCAGCAACAACGGCAGTGCGGTTCGCGGGGGTGAGCAGGTGCGCCAGGACAGCGGCATCCAACTGACGGCTGTAGGAATCGGCCGACTCGCGGAAGTAGCCCTCCCAGAACTCGGGGGTGGAGAAGTCCACGAACATACGGTCAATGGCACCAGCACCCGCAATGCGCGAAGCGGCCCACTCGAATGCCTCGGTCTTGACCTCGGTGCTGACGGGCTGCGCGGGGAAGCCAGCGTAGGCACCAACCGTGGGCGTCTTGCCCTCGGAGAACTTCCAAGCGGTGCCCTTGAACGCCGTCAGGGTGCCCTGCGTAAGCAGCGGGGCGTACTTCTGCACGTGGGTGCGGTTGGACCAGATCTCGCCCGCATACTCGGGACGCTGCGCGGGCTGGACGTCCGCAGCAATCGCGTTGTCAAGCGCAGCGAGGAGACCCATGTTGCCGGTGCTGTGCGCGTTGGCGAGCGTGGCAAAGAGCGACGCAGCATCGGCCGGGCCGGTGCGCGGGTTGGTGGTCGCCGCTGCGGTCAGACCAGCAGGGGCAGAGGCCGTGGCCTCGATAGCGTCGGGCACAATGCCCTCCTTTTCTACCGAGTCATCCTCGGCGTCGGTGTATTCGTAGGTGGTCGTACGGTGTTCGGTGGTCTTGCTAGTGCTGCCGTCGTTGTTCTCGACGGTCGTTACAAAGTCGGTGGTGACGGTCTCGCCGTAGTCCTCGGCCATGAGTTGGGCACTGGGGAATGCGGGTCGTACGACCGCACCAGCAGCCGTCAGAAGGCCGCTAACCAGGGCGCCTGCCCGAATGACCGGGTTGTCGATCTCGACGCTCACAGCGGGGCGTAGGCCGTCCGCTGCCTCAGCGAGAAGGTCGTTACCTGCCGTGGTTCCAGCGACCGTGAACGTGGCGACTAGGCCCTTGTCCTCGGCGTGAATCTCGGTGGCCCGGCCAACAGGGCGCTTGAAGTCGTGCTCGATGTTGAGCGTCACGTTCGCCACGTCGTCAGGAATGGTCACGCTGTCGGCTGACGCGGTGATCTTCCCAAGGTTGGTGTTTCCTGCCTCACCGAATGGGAGCAGGAGATAGGTCAGGGTGCGTGCATCTGCATTAGCAGTGAGTAGGTTTCCATGAACCTGCATAGTTTCTAGTCCTCAGTCACGGGGGAAGTGCCCGTGTTGGGGACCTCCACAAGATTGGTCAGGTCGAATGCCACGCGGGTTCCACGGGGCGTGACGTCATCCATCGAAAGCCGGGCCTCAATGGGCGTGCGCCACATATCGATAGACCCGTCGATGAACTCGTTACGTGCACCCTCGGTCGTGTTGTACGTCAGGGATGCATTGATCTGGGAAGCGTCCAGCATGGTTGCCGGGATTCCGCACAGGCGGGCAATGTCGAGAGTCGAAGCATTACGGCCCTGAACGAACAGGTCAGTTGCAGAGTCACCGTTGAACTCGATATCCACGTTGTGTGGAATCCAGGCAATGGTCCCGTTGGGGTTGTTCCGCGCCTGCGCGAAAGTGTCGACCACATGCTTGATCTCATCGTCACTCAGTGGGTCGTTCGGGTCGTTGCCCTTGAGAATCGTCGTGGGGGTCGGGTTCTTGATTCGGTTGAGCCACTGGGCTTCAAGGGTGAGCGCACCACGGATGGTGCGTGCACCTGCCGTCAGGATGCCCTCGAACGGACCCTGAAAGAGGATCACCGAGTTAGCGGGCACGGGCTTGTTGTGCACCAGCACCTGACCGTCCTTGTCGAACGTCCAGACGTCCGGGGGCACTCGCACACCGTCTGTGATCTGGTCGTTAGCCCCGCGTTCGACAGCCCACAGCGCCCACCCATTGAAGAAGAGGTCTTCAAGGGTGAGCGACATGCGCATCTGAGGAGGGAGTGACGTGTTCGTGCGGTAAAGCCAAGCGGGCTGCGAGGAGATCTCCTCGTCATTGCGGTACGTCCGCAACGGCTGTCGGGCAAGGCGAGAGGTCACCAGGTGACGTGCAGCCGCAACAGCGGGGACCGACATTGCATCGGCGCGAGTAACGGGACCGTCAGTGGTCCCGAAGATGTCGGCAATGACAATGTTGGGGGAGAGAGTGGAGGGAGTCCACGGGGACGCGACAGAGGTTCCCGGCCCACCAGGAACAATGTTTGTGTGTGTGGCGGAACCACTGCCGCGAAGCCATTCGAAGAATCCCATTCCTCTATTATGAGGATTTCATGGGGTCCATTTATCAGGCGGCAAAGTAGACGAAGGACTCACTCTTCTTGGGGAGGTTGTCGAATGTGTGCAATGCAATGGCAGCAGCCACCAGGGGTGTGATATCGGCGTCGGAAGTCTTCCAGCCGAACACGCGCCCGCTGTTGGGGATGTCGCGCCACACAGCGCCCTGTACGGCTGCGAACAGCCCGCCCTGGTCGTACTGCACCAGGTTGCCGTTGTGCACGTCAGCAACGAACGTCTGAGAGGCCGAGACGACCTCACGCGTGCCCTTGGGGGAAAGGTGCGGCGTAGGCCTCACGCGCTTGATTGCCTCAACCACAGCCTGGTTACTGCCGATGGTGTCGTAACCGATCCACGCCTTATCGTTCTTGCGCGATTCCTTGACGGCCCTGTCGGCAATCCAGTTGTGCCCGGCAGCCTGGTGGATCAGCGCAACATGCGCCTTGCCGTCCTCATCACGCCAGGCACTGCACAGGGCACCCGTGCCCCCGCTGGGGGACACGGAGAACCCGAGGGCCAGACGCTCGGGCTTGTCCTCGCCGAACGACTCGCACACGGCTTCATCCCACTTGGTCAGGTTGATTGCCTGCGTGGTGCTGTCGAACGGGAACCGACACAGGTACTCGGTCTCGAACGCGACACGGCCCATCTTCTTCAAGCGACCGGCAATCTTGGCGTACGTGGTCAGCGTGCCGATGCCAGGGTGAACCCGACACAGGATCGACTCATCGAGGGTGAAGGACCCGTCCTCTTCAACCGTGATGGCTTCCTCATCGTCTCGGATCGAGTAGTCAACAATGCCCACACCTTCGTCACCATCGCGGCCCTCCTTCAGCGTGCCCCAGAGCAGCCCTGCACGTTCCTCGGCAGGGGTTCCAGCGATGATGGCCTGTCCCATCGGGCGCGTGTCCAGCAGCGGCAGAGCACCGGCTAGCAGCCCATCGGACTTGTCCACGTCCAGTTCTCCTGCCTCATCGAAGAACATGAGATCGGCAGCCTCAGAGCGGAACGCAGAGGGGTTGGGCGCAACGACCCAGATGACCGACCCGTTCTCGAACTCGATGCGCTCACGACCGTTCGACCAACGCAGCGTGCCCGTGCCGTTGTCCTCGAATCCGTTCGTCTCCAACAGGTGCATCTGCTCACGCATCTTTGCGCCAGCGCGTGTGCCGTCCTGAGCCGTGGTGACTACCCGGTAGCCGGGCGTCGTCGCACACAAGCCCACCAGGGTGCACCAGATCGAGGTTGTCTTGGTGGAGCGTCGGGGCATGAGGATTCCCACTGTAGGGAACATGGGCAGCCCGTCTTTGTCGCGGGCCAGCACAACGGATGCGACACACTCACCTTGGGGCAGAAGTTCGTAGCCCAACAGGCGTGCTCCAACCTCGGCTGCGGTGATGTCCGTATCTGCGGGGAATTCGCTCAAGTACGTTGGCGTTGCTGACATTTCTTCTCGTTTCGTTCGTTCCTCCCAGGAGGAGAGGGAAAAAGTGGGGCCACCGGGCAGAGGCTTTGCTGCAACCTCAAAATCTGGACGTTGAAGGCCTCTTGCGCGGCGTGTTGGGTTGGGGTTGGTGTGTTCATACCTTGACGCGATCTCATGCGCTTACAGAGCGATACACGCGTTCGTGCTTGTTGACCTGATGCTCGATGGCATCGCGCATTGCTTGGGTACGGGTGAAGTGAATAGCCCGTGCATCACAGTCCTTGCAGATGCTCACCACTGACACATCAGACACGTCGTAAGCCGTGTGCGTACTGGCCCTGCCGTAGTGCTTGCCGCACATCGTGAGCGTCTTACTGACGGTGCTGCATCCGGGGTAGGTACAGGGTCCGGTGTATGTCGGGGCACGGGGTTTGGGTACCCGTTCCTTGGGTGCGGTCACCCTGCCCTTGGGCAGTGGTCGGTCTAGGGGTATGCCCATTCTCTGTCGGTTGTAGTGCCTACTGCACAGGCCCTTAGCCATGTATGGAAGCGTGCAGTCTGCATACGTACATAGGTCGCCAGGTGCCGTGACTCGGACGGGCTTGTCGAGCGGCGTGCCCGCGCATTTCCTCTGGTAGTGCATCTTGCACAGGCCGTGGGCTTTGTGCCTACGTTCGCATTCCTCAATGCTGCATGTCCTCATGGTGTCTCCTCCTCCTACCAGGGCCAGGGGTTGGACACCGGCACTGTGCGCTTGGCATTGAGTCGTGCTGCACTCATCTGCCCGCCTTGCCTGTCACTGCATCTGCGGTGGCTCACCCACTGGTTGGAGCGGTCGGTCGGGTTACCTCCCAGGGAGCGGGGCACCTTGTGCTCCACCACCCAGACATCTCGCACATCGACAATGCCCCCGCATCCGAGGTAGCAGGGGAGTGGGAGTTTCTTCTTCCAGTAGGTGCGTGCCTTGGTGACGTTGGCCCCGGACCAGTTCTTGCTACCCACAGGCAGGCACCTTCTTGGATCTACCGCGCCCGTAGTTCAGGTTGACCGGCATGCGGTTGCGTACGGTCTCGGTGATCTCTGGGTGTTCGTCGTTGGCGTGGTGCTGCCATTCGGCGAATGCCCCGGCCCTGGTGAACGTCAATGCCCGCCAGGGGCACTGGTCTACCTGGCACAGGGCAACGGTGGTGTTGTCGCTGGTATCTAGGCCCACTGCATATGGCGATCTAGGCACGCTTCCACGCCCGTCCAGCGATGAACCCGAGGACTACCAGGGACACGCACAGGAGGGCGCTCACTTGGCGTTCCACAGGCAGTGCAGCATCTCTTCAAGTTCGGTTGCCTCACGGCCCTCAGGGTCTTCAGTGAGCCTGATGCGGGGGTCAAGGTCGATTGCAAGCATGGGGTTCTTCTTTCGTCTAGGTTGACATTCACAAGGATCTGTGTTATGTGCTAATACAATCATACCTGATAAATGGATGGGCGATTTAGTTAGTGGTTGGTGACTCAGGCTCTCTTGTAGTACGTCTCGTCTCAGTCTCTCTATTCCCTATATATAAGGGTGTGAGACGGTGAGACGAGACGGTGAAAACGTTGGGATTGCAACGAAAACACCGTCTCACTCGTTTTGCGTCTCATGAGACGGTGCCCTCGGTGAGTCGCTGACGGTCGATCTGAGCCGGTGTCCGCACTCTCCGACACGCCCGACACGCCGCCAGCGGAATCCGCCTACTAGTTATAGTTGGAGACATCAACACCGGTCGTCTTGCAGACATTGGCCGGTACCCACATGACTACCCCTATCAGGGTTGAGACGACTGCAAGCGTCTCCCTTGGTAGGGGTTCTTTTGATTGGAGCAACAATGAGCATCCCCGTTATCCCCGTGGTCCCTGGAACTAAGCAGGCTGCCGTTAAGTGGCGGCGTGCCGACGTTGGAGACCCTGCACAGCCCTGGTCCGCATGGAGTGACCAGTTCCCCGACCATGACCGCGCAATCCTCACTGGTGAGCGTTCCGGATACGACGAACTGGACGTTGACCCGCGCAACGATGGTGACACCACGCTTGCGCGGCTGGTCGAACTGCACGGGCCTCTTCCCGAGACTCACATTGAGTCCACGCGAGGAGGTGGGCTGCACTACCGCTTCAACCACATTGACGGGCAGCGCAACCGCATTGGCTTTGCTCCCGGTCTCGACTGGAAGGGTGAGGGTGGCATCTCGCTGTGCTCGGGATCTGAGGGCTATGAGGTCTTGGTCTCGGCACCGGTCGCAGATGCCCCGCAGTGGCTTCAGGACTACGTACGCCGCGAAGAGCGCCCTGACTCGGTGGAGGTCACCGAGTACGCCTCAGACGCGTTTGACGACGCCATGAAGCGCCGACTGAACGGGTACGCGGGTAATGCCGTCCAGGGTGAGGTTGCACGCCTCAAGGCCTGTGCTGACGGTGCAGACAACTGGGACGACACGACCTATGCCGTGGCCTGCAACCTCTTGGAGGTTGCCCACAGCACGTGGAACGACTACACCGAGCAGGATGCAATGGATGACCTCTTCGACAACGCGCCCACGGATGACGGTTTCGACGCGGAACGCGTAGCCACCAAGTGGGCGAGTGCTGAGATCACGACCGAGGGCAAGGCTCGTGTGCTTCCCGATTTCGCAGAAGCCGTGGAGGACGAACCGACGACCCCTGAGGAAGTGGATGCAGACTTCCAGCGTGAGGTTCAGAAGGAGGTCAAGCGTCTTGCCGTCCAGCAGGAAGCCGCGCGATACCTTGCCGGGCGTGACTACAAGGGCAGCGAGGATATTTCCTGGGATGATCTCGCAGTAGGTCAGACCGAATGGCTGATTGATGGTCTGGTTGCCAAGTCGGGTGACCCGTTCGTCCTGAACGCAAAGCCCAACCTGGGTAAGACGTTCGTCATCATCGACATGTTGTGCTCGCTCGCACTCGGCAAGCCGTGGATGGGTAAGGCAACCCGACAGGCTAAGAGCGTGTTTGTCATCGGTGAAGGTCGCGCGGGTGTTTTCAGCCGCTTCAGCGCCTGGTGCGCTGCAAACGGTGTGGACCTGGAAGAGATCAAGCCGTGGGTGTCGTTCATCGACGGTGCGAACCTCAGCAATGACGAGTCGGTGCGACGGATCGAAAAGAAGATCCTGACCACAGGGGCTGACCTGGTGGTCTTTGACACCTACGCCGCGACCTCTGGTGTGCCTAATGAGGACGATAACGCGATGGCGTCCCTCATGCTCAATAGGGCAATGAAGGCGGCAGGGGCGGCAACCATTGCCTTTACCCACCACCCGACTAAGGCGAGTCAGGATACGCCCGCACCTGTCTTGCGTGGTGCCGGTGCGTTCAATGGTCGCGTCGATGTCACGATGACGCTGACCAAGGATACGAACTACTCAGGCAATGCCAAGGATGATCGGCAGTACCTGATGCTCTCGACCGAGGACAAGCACGGGGGCAAGAACCGTAACGCACGCACCGAGACCATTCGAGGTCTGTACCTCGATTCGGTGGGTGACTCGGCAGCCCTGTTCCGTGATGACTCGGAGCAGTACAGCGTCGGTGATCGTCTGATCCTTGACCACCTGAAAGACGGTATGACACGTGCTGAGTTTGAGTCCGTGGCGGGCTGCTCTAAGGCCAAGGCGGCGCGCGCACTTAAGGATTCGTCTCTGATCGTGAAGTCGGATGATCGAGTGCCGCGTTACTCGCTCGCTGCGTAACCCCTAGAACGACGAAAAGCCCCGCCTTAGTAGCGGGGCTTCGTCGTATCCGGAATCAGTCGAACCAGGCCCTAGCGCCCTGAGCATCAGCCGACGCAATGAGGCGTTCGGCAACCGCAGTCGGGGTGACCGTCAAAGGCTCTACCGTGACCGCCCACAAGGCCCGTACAACGGCCCTCTGAGCCTCTAGGGGCATGTGGTCCCAGACCTCCACCTTGAAGCGCTCACGGGCCTTAGGGCCGGTCGGGGCGTTCAGGATGGCCGACAGGACAGCGGCGTCGGACGTGTCCTTGGTCAGGGCTTCTTCGATCTCGGCCAGCCGTGCGTTGATGGTGTTTGTCGTCCGCACCACCTGAGTCAACGACAGACCAGCCGCCAGGGCATCGGGCATCTCGACGTCCCGACGATGCAGCAGGGCAGCACGCTCGGTGTGCAGCCCCGAGGTCTCCGGGTCGTCACCCTGGAAGGTCGCTTCCAGCACACCAGGCAGCGTCAGCAGGTCGGCAGTGCGCTCGAACACCAGGGCATCAATAGGGGCAGCCTTACGCAGCAGGTGACGGTTCGGCGTGCACCTGTAGGCCAGGTCTCCACGGGACTTGTCCGAGTGCATGAGGCCCCCGCACTTGCCGCACCGGGCAATGCCCGCCAGCAGGCTCTGTGCGACCTTGCCTGTCTTGGGTGCCGTACCCCGAGCCGGGTTCGCCAGCACCGAGTACACAGCGCGCCAGGTGTCTTCAGACACGGCAGGTGTCCACGTCCCTGGTGTCTCCTGCCCCTTGTACTCACGGATGCCCGCGATACGGGCAGCCATCAGGACACGACGCACACCCTGAGTCGTCCACTCGTTGCCGCCCATCGACCCGGACTTAGGGGTCAGCAGCCCCGCAGCCACCCACTCGCGGGTAATAGCAGCCAAAGCCCAACCCGCGAGGAGGTTCTCGCACGCCGCCCTGATGGCCTGTGCCTCTTCCTCAACCAAGGTCCCATCGAGGTTCCAGCCGAACGGACGACGCCGCCAGTACGGCTTGCCAGAGGCAGCCGCTTGGGCGTTCGCAGCACGCTGCCTAGCGCCCTTCTGCTCACCCTCGTACGTGGCCCAAGCGGTGACGGTGCGAGCGGTCGCACGACCCGACGCAGTAGATAGGTCAAGGTGCCCGGCTGTGACCGCGTGCACGACCATGCCAGCGTCGATGACCCGTTCCAGTTCCTTGGTCAGCCTGACCAGCCTGTCGGTGTGCCACACGATGACCACGGCAGGAGCGTCGGACATGAGCCGTTCGAAATCAGGCCGAATCTTGCCCGATGTCGCCGAAACATCGTTGTCCTTGTAGACCCTGGACACAGCGAAACCGAGCCGGTCTGCTAGGGACCTGCACTCGGCTTCCTGTCGTTCGACCCCGAGGGAGTCGCCCAAGGTGTCGCGGGAGATGCGTACGTAGATCGCGGCGGTCTTCATGTAGGTGATTCAACACCAACAGGGACCGCTTCGTGGTGCCGACGGTCGCAGGTGCCGTGGACGTCGTCGTGCACCTCGGGGTGACGGCGGACGGCAAGCGCGAGGTCCGCGAGATCGTGGGGGTGACGGGACGCGTGGAGCAAGGGGTCGTCGAGGTCTCGGACCTGTTCCACCGGTCTGGTGGTCGGCTGGTCCGCGGTGACGGGTTTCCGCCTGCCGAGGACCGCTTCGCGCGCGCGGGCGTCGACCTGGTGGCGCTCATGTCGGCACAGGGTGCGGGGCAGGGTTGACGTGGGGGTCGTCGTCGGTCTGTTGCTGGGTGCGGGGATCGTCTGCCTCTGGTCCTCCTGGTGGGAACCGCGCCCCCGTGCCCCCCGAAGGACGGAAGGCTGGTCCGTCCGCACCCAGGACGTCCTGGTGCAGGCGGGGCTTGCGAGGGTCTCGCCGCAGGCACTCGCCATCGGGAGCGTGGGGTCCGGGCTCTTCGTCCTCCTTGTCGGTCTCGCCCTGACGCGTGCTCTGCCTATCGCCGCGTGCTTCGCACTGTTCGCTGCGCTGGCACCGGTCACCATGGTGCGCGCCCGGGCTCGACGGCGACGGACAGAGCTGCGCGACGTGTGGCCGGAGGCGGTCGACCACCTGGCGTCGGGCGTCCGTGCGGGCCTCTCGCTCCCCGAGGCGGTGGGGCAGCTCGGAGAGCGCGGTCCTGTCGAGCTGAGGGAGCCGTTCGCAGCGTTCGCCCAGGACTTCCGGGCGTCCGGCCGGTTCGGCGACTGTCTGGACGCGCTCAAGGTACGGCTCGCAGACCCGGTCGCGGACAGGATCGTCGAGGCGCTGCGCATGACCCGGGAGGTCGGTGGAACGGATCTCGGGAGGCTCCTGCGTACGCTCGCCCTCTTCCTGCGCGAGGACGCGAGGACGCGCGGTGAGCTCGAGGCGCGGCAGTCGTGGACCGTCAGCGGCGCGCGGCTCGCGGTGGCCGGGCCCTGGGTCGTCCTCGCCCTGCTGGCGACGCGACCCGAGACCGCGCAGGCCTACAACTCGTTGCAAGGGGTAGCGGTCCTCGGGGGAGGGGCCGTGTGCTCGCTCGTGGCCTACCAGCTCATGCGAAGGATCGGCCGACTTCCCGAGGAAGCGCGGGTGCTGCGGTGAGCGGGGCCGGAGCCTCCGGGCTCCTGTGGACCGGGGCGATGGCCGGCGCACTGTTCGGGTGGGGAGCTTTGGCGATCGTCTCTCGACTCCGGGCGCGGCGGGTCCGGCTCGACGAGCGGGTCGGACCCTACCTGAGGCTCCACGGCGCGACCTCGGGCCTGCTGGCGGAGACCTCGGCGGCGAGCCGGCTCTTCACGGTCGACAACGTCCTCGGGCTGAGGATCGCGGCGGCGGGCCGGCTGCTCGAACGCTTCGGCTCCACCCGGACCGAGGTGCGTCGTCGCCTCGACCGGGCCGGCTCGCGGGAGAGCGTGGACCAGTTCCGGGCCCGTCAGGTCGTCTGGGGTGCTCTGGGCCTTGCCGGCGGGCTCGTCTTCGCGCTCCTTCTCGCGGCCACGCGGGGGTCGTCGCCCGTGGTGCTCCTCCTGCTGGTGCTTCTCTGCGGGGTCGGTGGGCTGCTGGCCTGCGACCAGATGCTCACCCGCCGGATCGCTCGGCGCGAGGAGCGGATGCTCAGCGAGTTCCCGACGGTCGCCGAGCTGCTCGCCCTGTCCGTCGGGGCTGGGGAAGGGCCGGTCGCTGCGATGGAGAGGGTTGCGGCCAGCGCGCACGGCGAGCTCTCCGGCGAGCTCGCGGCGACACTGTCGGCCGTCCGGTCCGGGGTTCCCTTGTCTCGCGCGCTCGAGGGCCTGGCCGACCGGACGACGCTCGCGAGCCTGACCCGTTTCGCCGAGGGTGTGGCCGTAGCCGTCGAGCGAGGCACTCCACTCGCCGAGGTCCTCCGGGCTCAGGCCCAGGACGTTCGCGAAGCGGGAAGGCGGTCGCTCATGGAGTCCGGTGGGCGCAAGGAGGTCCTCATGATGGTTCCCGTCGTCTTCCTCATCCTTCCGGTCACTGTCGTCTTCGCAACCGTTCCCAAAGAGATAATTGCGCTACAGTGACGCCCACAACGAAATAGAACGGCCCCGACGAGTGCGCTAACACTCAGCCGGGGCCTCACCACTAGAGAGACGGAACCTCTCCCATGGCTGACGCACACGTTATCAGCCTGCGCCCGGCGGCGACGCCCGGCGCAGCGCCCCTCCCGACCGGCTCCGCACGGCTCATGTACCCGTGGCGTGACGCGGTCTGGGCATCCGACCTCAGCGCGACCGACAAGCTCGTCGCGCTCGCCTACGCCGACCACGCCTCGAGCGGCATCCTGACCGTCTGGGTCACCCCCGAGCGCCTGCAGGCACGCACCAGCCTCGGACGCACCGCGACCACCGCGGCCCTTCGCCGGCTGCGCGACGCGGGCTGGCTCGCGGTCACCACCCAGGGGCACCGCGGGTCTGTCACCCGGTACGCGCTGACGCTCCCCGGGGGCGTCGCCGAGCAGCGCCCCGATTCCGGATTCGGGGATCCCGAATCGCACGGATTCGTGTCGTCTGCCGACGAACTCGTGTCGCCTCGCGACGAACTCGTGTCGGCAGACGACCCCGATCCCCTTACCCATCCCTCTCCCCATCCCACCAACCGGGCCCCGGCCCCCGACGTCGACGACGAGCAGGGCCAGGAGGACGACGTCGTCGGGTTGGTGGAGGAGATCCGCTCTCACTCCCTGGCGGTCGGTCTGACGGCCACCGCAACCCGCACGCACGCCGCCTCGCTGCGTACCGCAGGCTGGACCCGCCAGACGCTCGCCGCCGAGCTGCGCGGCCAGGACTTCACCGGGGCCCGCGGCCCCGGCCTGCTCCGCTACCGCCTCGCCGCACTCGCCACCAGCACGCCGCCCCAGCCCGTCGTCGCCACCCCTGCCGCCGAGCGCGGCCCCTCGAGCACCCAGCGACTCCTCGCCGAGCACGAAGCCCAGGCCGCAGCACGCCCCGCCAGCCCCGAGACCATCGCCGCAGTACGTGCCGCCGCACACCGCCGGATCGCAGCATGAGCGCCACCGCAGCCGCCCAGGCTCTCCCGCACCGCCCCGACACCGAGAGGCCCGCCATGACCGCCCAGAGTGCCGCACGCCGACCCGCACGCATCAACCCCGACACCGTCGCGGTCCTGGTCCTGGTGCTGCTGGGCATCGCGGCCCTCATCGCTGCGAGCGCCGCGCTGAGTTTCGACGGACTGACCGCGATCGCCGCATGGGCGGGCGTGCTGGGCACCCGGGCGTGGCTCGTGCCCGTCTTCATCGAGGGCGCGATCCTCGTCTACACCGGCGTCGCGATCGTGCACCAGTCGCGCCACGAGAACCGGCTCGCGCGCCGCGCGTGGACGTGGGTCCGCCTCTGGACGCTCGTGTCGTCGGCCGCGAATGGGGCGCACGCCTGGGACGCCGGCCCGGGCGGGTGGCAGGGCATCGTCGGCGTCGTGATCGCCGCGCTCATCCCCGTCGGGGTGTATGTCGCGGTGCACATGGCCGCGGGCCTCATCGTCGAGTTGACCGCCCTCGAGCCCGCGCCAGCCGCGGTCGCGAGCGCCGAGACGATCGTCGCCGAGCACGACGTCGATGTCGCGGTCGTCGCGCTGGATGAGGCCGAGCAGAGCGGGCCCGCGACGGTCGTCTATGACCAGGCAGCGAGCTCGGCGATGACCGTCGCGACGCTCGTCGCCGAGCGCGAGGAACGGAGCGACGTCGCGGTCGCGGACCTGCGTGCCGTCTCCGCGTCGCGACGAGTGTCGCGTGGGGCGACGGACGACGAGCGGATCGTGGAGCTCGCCCGCACGACCCACCTGTCCGGGACCAAGATCGCCGAGCAACTCGGCACCAACAAGAACCGCACCTGCGCTCTGGTGCGCCAGGTGCGGGAGGACCGGGCGACGACAGATGCCCTGTGGGCCGAGCCTCAGGCCGCCCTGGCCTGACGGGCTCTAGCTGGACGGGCTAGGCGGTCCTGACCCACAGGACGCGCCATCCGTCCGGCAGGTCCGCGGCAAGCTGGGCGCGGGCGTCGTCGTAGGTCGGTGCCTCGATCTTGGTCTCGCGGGTGACCTGCTCGCCGTTGCCGGTGGAGTCGGCGGGGATCTGCTCGAGCATCGCGTGAAGGATCATGCGCCCAGGGTAGGCCTGCGCCGGCGGACGTCGGACGGGTCGAGCCAGACAGCACGGAGGCGGGCGCGACGATCGTCCAGGTCCACCAGGACCAGGCGCGACGTCCACCCGTTCGCGACTGCGTCGACGACCTCGAGGCCGTCGCGCTCCCACACGATGCAGACCTGCACCGGGATCGGGTCCGCGGGAATCGTCTGGAAGCGCAGGGGCGGGATGTCGCGGGCGTTGACGATCGCCTGCCACTGGTCGCGATGAGCGTCCCAGGACTGCGACGCTCGTCGCGCGAGGTCCCGCTCGAGGTCGTCGTACATCCTGTCATTATCGAACGGCTGTTCGACAGTGAGACCCGAGAAGGAGGCCCCGGGAACAGCGAACAGCCCCGCCTCCCGAAGGAGGCGGGGCTGTTCGCTGGCGTTCGCGCGTGATTGCGAAGTGCTCGACGCTCGCGGTGCAGCGCGCTCAGGACGCTGCTTCGGTCGCACCAGGTTGGAAGAGTGGGCCCCGTTCAACGGCTGCCAGCCGCAACTCATGGGCAACTCTCAGGCGGAGACTGCGCGGCCTCTCCGGGTGTGGGGTGAAGTCGATGGAGGCATGATCCGGGGGCACGTCTGGAAGGCAATCGTCGCAGACGACCTCGACTTCTGCTGCGTTCGCTTCGCCGACAGTTACCCCCCACGTGCCGGCGGAGGCCCTGTTCTGCTGACCTACATGCCGCTGATACGCCTCTTCGGGAGTGACCTTCCCGCGTAGGGTTGACAGCATCCCGCGATCGTTCGGAGTCGGCGTGAATGCGGCCTTGCTAACCCCGCGTGCTTCGTCAAGGTGGGTCGGATGGATCTGACGATTCAGCACTTCGCTCTGTTCGGTGAGTACCACCGGCACCTGGCTTGGGGGCGCAGCGCCCTCCGCGAGAGGCTCAGGCGTCATGAACGCCGGCTGTTGTCACGTAGAACTCGACCAGACGCGCAGCTGTGGCCGCCACCTGCCGCTCGACGTAGATATCGAAGGCAGGGTTGTCGATCGTCAGCGTCATCTCGCCGCCAGGTAGCAGCTCTGCAGTGCACTCCGTATCCCCGTTGCTCCACTCAAGCATCAGGGAGCCATCGGCCAAAGGGGCGATCGAGACATGAGCGGGACCGTCTGCGAGCCTGAACATGGCTCGCTCAGCGATCTGCAACGAGCCTCTATCGACGGCTCTGCTCTCGGGTCCCCACCAACCGTCGTGCAGCACTTCGATCTCTCGGAGCTTCGTGGTCATTGTCGACCTCCGCTCTAGATACCTAGAAGCACTTCCCGCAACCACGTCGCGGAAGTATGGCACCGGTGCAAATTCGAGCGTAGCGGTGCCGCCGCTTGTGCGCAGGGCGGGCAACTCGGTGGTTCCGATCGATGCAACGGCAAGGGGCTCGAGTGGTCTCGATGGGACGCCTGCTGCCGGGGCTACCGCGTAGGTCGCTCCCACGACGAGCGCCGTCGAGAAGCCGAGTGCGTTCACCGGGGCGAGTCCAACTTCCGCCCGAGCTGCTCGGCAAGCACTTGGACAAGCTGCTTTGCGCGACTCTCGCTCAGGTAGTAAGCGCCATAGGACTTGACCTTCAGCTCCCGGGGGCCTCCCTCGAAGAACGCCTTCGTGTCCTCAGGCGTGAGAAGCATGGGCGGCCCAACGTGTCCGAAGGCAAGGTAGAAGCCGCCGTCGTCTTCCTCGGGCGAGACCGACGGCGCTTGGGTGACTGCGAACTGGTTCACGAACTGAGCGTCGTCGAGAAGCCCCTCCTCCCAGACAGTGCGCACCAGGAACCCCTGGTCGGGCGGCAGGGTCTCGTCGAACGGACTTGTCATGGGCTGCATAATGCCAGATGTCGTACCCGGCTGAGTAGCCGGTAACCCGTTATCACCCGCACCCGCGTGTGGAGCGCTCACGCTTGGGGCAAGCCACCAGCCACGACGACGTGTGCCCCACCCCCCAACCGCGAACGGAAGGAAGGTGGGGCATTGCCATGCTCGGGTCAGGTGAGGTCGCTCAGGCGGTACATCGCGACGAGGTCGGAGCCGTCGAGCTGGATGCCGTAGTGCCAGCCGTCCTCGCGCTGCTCGACGTAGAAGACGGTGCCGCCTTGGCCGGTGGCGGTGATGGTGACGTGGTCGCCGCGCTCGAGCACGCCGGGCGGTGCGATCAAGGCCAGGGGCGGGGTGGAGGACAGGCCGAGGTGGCGCAGCCAGGCGTCGACGGCGGGGATCGCCATGATCCGGGCCAGGGCCGCGGAGACCGCGGCGAGAACCGCAGCCGCGCCGACGACCCACGCGAGCCAGGCCTCCGGGAGGTACCCGGAGAGCTCCTCGTGCAGGATCGCCGCGATGATCGGGGCGACGACCCCCACGACGAGGATGACGGACAGGGCGTTCTGGACCGCGGTGCGACGGGACGCGCGCACGGGGTAGGCCTGCTGGGTGGACGTGGTCATGGGTGAGTCCTTTCTCAGCGGGTGCCGGGGACCTTGGGGATGGCGTCGAACTCGGCCTGGGGCACGATCGTGAAGAAGCTGCCCTGTTCGGTGTAGATGCGGTACTCGGTGGAGGTGACGTA
>NZ_JBHXCQ010000020.1:0-74513 GCF_042726295.1 Oerskovia sp. NPDC060338 | reverse complement strand
CGCGCCCCCCCCGCGCGGGGGGGCTGTCTGTCGGGGCCGGGGGTGCGGGGGGGTGGGGGTTTCGCGCCCGCCCCCCCCCACCATTGGTGGTGGCTCCACGAACAACACACCCCACCCCCGGCCCCGCCTCCGATGCCCGAGACCCACCGGGGGCCGCTCCTGGTCGACGGGCAGGCTCCGCCGTCGGGCGGCGGGCCCGCCGCAGCTCAGAGCTCTCGGTAGTAGCGCACGAGGGGCAGGGCCGAGAATCCGCTCGCCTCGTACAAGGCTCGCGCCGGGCCGTGCCCGTCGTCGCCGCCGGTCCAGACGCTCGCGTACGCGCACCCTGCTTCTCTCATCATGTCCAGGCAGGCGTCGGTGAGGGCGCGTCCCACTCCCACTCGGTGTGTCGACGGGTCGACGGCGATGAGCTCGAGGTCACCGCTCCGCGAGCCGTCCGCGTCGTGCGCACCCAGGACCACTGAGGCGAACCCGACGACCTGTCCGTCGACCTCCGCGACGAGCGTCGTCGCGGCGTGCTGGGCGCACGTCGTGCGCACCGTCGCGGCCTGGATCCGGCGCCAGTCCGGGTAGGCGAGCGCGTAGATCGCCTCACCGAGGATGGCGCGCCACGCGTCGTACACCGGCTCCCAGGCGCGGAGCGAGAGATCCGTCAGGAGCTCGGTGTCGGCGGGCTGGAAGGGCCTGATCGTCGTGGTCACGGCGCGAGCGTGGCACCCCCCGACGCACGGTCGCCAGCCATTTCCTCGGGCGGGTCGGCCGGCAGCGAGGTTCAGCGCCCCTCGGTACCCACGCGATGCGCACCCGACGCGAACCCGAGCCACGTGTGACGGTTGCCCGCCCAGCACCAGCCGACCTTGGGCGCTCCGCGGCGTTCCTTGCCGTCGCGCCCCGTGCCGTTCGAGATCCACACCGCGGGCGTGCGGGAGTCGAGGCGCCCCTTGTCCTTGCGGAGCCGCGACCCGATCGTCATGAAGCAGTGGTTGCGCGCCACGACGTCGGGCGCCTGCAGGGCCCAGTGGATCCCCTCGCTGAGGACGAGGGGCGTGCGCCCCCGCCGGACGATCTCCGGCAACGCCTCGTCGGGGGACCAGTTCGCCATGTCGTCCCCACGCTCGACGTCCGTCACCACGTAGAGCGCCTCCTCGGGCAGCTCGAGCCCTTCGAGGGGCTCGAACCGGTCCACGTCGTCCATGTCGACCACGACGAAACCTTCCTTGTCCCCCAGCCGGAGCAGCGGCGCGAGGACGGACGGTGCGGCGAGACGCGGGTGGACGGCGAGCAATCCGCCGTCGGGCACGCTCGCCGCAAGGCGCCCGACGGCGTGACGCACCTCGCGTCCGGACAGCCCGGCGAGGTCGTGGACGCCGAGCGCGATCAAGCGCTCCGCCTGGTCGGCCAGCGACGGCAGGGGCAGGAGCGCGGACGGGGTCGCGCCCGGGGTGCCGGACGACAGCGTCGTGGGGTCGGGCGACCGGACGGAAGGGGCTGCGGCGGGCGAGGACGTCGTCGTGCGGGGTGTCATGAGGACCTCTCGTCGGGGGCGTGACGCTCGGAGAACACTGTACGCCGTACGAATATTCCCCTCCGGTGCCGACCGGCACCCGACGACGAGCACCCACCACCCGAGGTGGCTGCAACGCCTGAAAGGTCCGGATCACCCCGATCCGGCCTCCGACGAAGGCCGGGTGAAATGACCACCGGTGTCCGGAATCGCGATTGCGGGTCTGCTCGCCCTGGGAAAGGATCACGAGGTGACCTCGTCGTCCGAAACAGCCGCGCCCTCTCGCCCTGCCCGCACGCCCCGGTCCGCGGTGCGCACCTGGCTCTCCCTGGTCGCCCTCGGCGCACTGGGACTCGCGACGTTCGCCTCACCCGCCGTCGCCGCCGGACCGACCTGGCACGGCCAGGCAGATGCCTCGGCGCCGGTCACGACGACCGTGCCCGCCACCACCACGAGCCGCCTGCCCGCCGCGCAACCCCTCGACCTCCCAGGCCGCATCACCGACCCCGAGGGGGTCCTGGGGAGCCAGACCGACGAGGTCGAGGCCGCGATGGACCGCCTCGAGGCCGACACCCCGTACCAGCTCTACGTCGTGTACGTCGACACGTTCGACGGCCAGGACGCCCAGACCTGGGCCACCGCGACCGCCAACCTTTCAGGGCTGGGCCGGGACGACGTCCTGCTCGCCGTCGCGACCGAAGACCGTCGCTACGACCTCTCGGCCGACAACAACATCGGGCTCTCGGACGCCTCTCTCGACAAGGTCCAGGCCGCGGTCGAGGACGAGCTCAGCCAGGAGGAGTGGGCGCAGTCCGCGATCGTCGCCGCGAACACGCTGCGCACCGAGGCGACCGGTTCGTCGTCGTCGGGCGGGTCCGGCTGGCTGATCGCCCTCGTGGTGGGGCTGCTCGTCATCGCGGGCTTCTTCGTCGTCCGCTCGCTCCTGCGCAGGCGCCGCGGCACGGCCGCCCAGCCGGGCGGTCCCGACGAGGCCGACGAGCTCTCGCAGCTCCCGACCGACGAGCTCAACCGCCGCTCCAGCTCGGCTCTCGTCGCGATCGACGACGCCATCAAGACCTCCGAGCAGGAGCTCGGCTTCGCCCAGGCACAGTTCGGCCTCGAGGCGACCAAGGAGTTCCAGGCGGCGCTCGAGACGGGCAAGCAGAAGGTCTCGCAGGCGTTCGCGCTGCGCCAGCAGCTCGACGACCAGACCCCCGAGACGGAGCCCGTCTCGCGCTCCCTCATGGCCCAGATCATCACGTTGTGCGGCGAGGTCGCGGCCTCGCTCGACGCCGAGTCCGCCCAGTTCGACGAGCTGCGCGACCTCCAGTCCCGCGCCCCCGAGGTGCTCGACACCGTCGAGCGTCGCGCCGGAGAGGTCGAGGCCCGCATCGCCCCTGCCCGCAGCACGCTCGCAGGACTCTTCGCGACCTACCCCGAGGCCGCGCTCGCGTCGGTCGCGGCCAACCCCGACCAGGCCGCACAGCTCCTCACGGGCGCCCGCGAGGCCGTCGCCGCAGGACGCGAGGCCCTCGAGGGCAAGGACCGAGCGTCGGCCGTCGCGCACGCCCGCGCCGCCGAGAACGCCGTGGGGCAGGCCGTCGTGCTCCTCGACGCGGTCGACTCCGCGGGCGGCGACCTGGCCCAGGCCGGCAAGCGCCTCGACGTGGCCGTCGCCTCGATCACCGCGGACATCGCCGACGCTGCGCGCCTCGCCCCGGGCGACCCGGCCGTGACCGCCCGGTCCACCGAGGCCCAGGCCGCCGTGGCCGACGCCCAGGCCGCACGCAACGGCGGCGACCCGCTCGCGGCACTGCGTCGGCTCACCGACGCCGAGGCAGCGATCGACGCGGCCCTCGCTCCGTTCCGCGAGAGCGCCGAGCAGGCCGCGCGCGCGGCCGCGCTGCTGCGCGACACCCTCGGCCGGGTCGACTCGCAGATCCGCGCGACCAACTCGTTCATCGAGACCCGGCGCGGCGCCGTCGGGCCCGAGGCACGGACCCGGCTCTCCGAGGCCATCCGCTACCTCGGCGAGGCACGGGCCCTGCAGCCCACCGATCCCGTCCGCGCCCTCGCCACGGCCCAGCAGGCCGACTCCCTCGCCCAGTCCGCAGCCCAGCTGGCCCAGCGCGACGCGGCCGCGTGGGAGCAGCAGCAGAACGGTCCCGGCATGTTCGGTGGCGGCGGCTCGGGAGGCGGGAGCAACGTCGGCGGCATGGTTCTCGGCGGCATCCTCCTCGACCAGATCCTGCGCGGCGGAGGCGGCGGAGGCCGTCGCTCGAGCGGGGGGTTCGGCGGAGGCTTCGGCGGCGGCGGGTTCGGCGGAGGCGGTTCGTCCGGCCGGTCCTCGCGCGGTTCGTCCGGCGGCCGTTCGTCGGGCGGACGCTCCAGCAGAGGAGGACGGTTCTAGGGGCCGGACCCGCAGGTCGCACCCCCGCGCACCACGTCGTCACGACAGCACCGCGTACACGCACCCACGAGCAGGAAGGCACGACCGATGGCAGAGAAGCAGAGCATCTTCGGACGCATCACCCAGCTGGCCAAGGCGAACATCAACGCGCTCCTCGACGGCGCCGAGGACCCGCAGAAGATGCTGGACCAGCTCGTCCGCGACTACACGAACAGCATCGCCGACGCCGAGCAGGCCGTCGCACAGACCATCGGGAACCTCCGCCTCGCCGAGCAGGACTACAACGAGGACGTCGCCGCCGTGCGCGAGTGGGGCGACAAGGCCGCGGCCGCGTCCGCACGCGCGGACCAGTACCGGGCCGCGGGCGACTCGGCCAACGCCGACAAGTTCGACAACCTCGCCAAGGTCGCCCTCCAGAAGCAGATCTCCGCGGAGGGCGAGGTCCGCCAGGCCGAGCCCCTCATCTCCTCGCAGCGCGAGACGGTCGAGAAGCTCAAGACCGGTCTCGCGCAGATGAAGAACAAGCTGGGCGAGCTCAAGTCCAAGCGCGACTCGCTGGTCGCCCGGCAGAAGTCCGCCGAGGCGCAGCAGACCGTCCAGGGGGCGATCAGCTCGATCAACGTCCTCGACCCCACGAGCGAGGTCTCTCGCTTCGAGGAGAAGGTGCGCCGCGAGGAGGCCAAGGCGCTCGGCCAGGCCGAGGTCGCCGCGTCCTCGCTCGACGCGCAGTTCGAGGAGCTCGAGACCTCGGGGGCCAACATCGAGATCGAGGCGCGGCTCGCGGCTCTCAAGAGCGGCGGCTCGTCCCCCGCGCCGCAGATCTCTCCCACGACGGTGACCTCGATCGAGGCCGGCACGCAGGACGCCCCCAGCGAGTGGTAGGCGCCTGACGGCTCGCACGGGGCAGGGCACCCCACGCACGGCGACGGCCGGTGACCACGAGGTCACCGGCCGTCGCCGTGTCGTCGGACGGGCGGTCGCAGGGGCCGGTCCAGCGGCCGCGCGCCTTCTCCGCGGTGCCCGCCGGAGAGCCCTCGGTCTCGGCGGGTCAGGCCGCAGGCAGCGGCTCGTAGTCGATCTCCAGGAAGTCCTCGACCTCGGGGACCCAGCGATCGGCCACGAACGCCCGGTGGACCGGGTGCTGGTCGTAGGCCGCGTACGCCGCAGCGTCCGCGAACTCCATGGAGAAGCCGAACGTGAAGTCGTTCTTGGCGCTGGTCTGGCGCAGCTGCTCGAACCGCTCGACCCCCGGGATCGCCGCGAGGACACGGGCGTCGGTCAGGAAGGCGGTCTCGGCGGCGGACCCCTCGGGGTGGCGCAGGCGGAAGGCGACGGTGTGACGGATCATCCCGACACCCTGCCACCGACCACCCGGTCAGCCCGGGCGGACACGCACACCTCGCCCCGTCGTCGCGGCGAGCCCGCGCGGTCTACGCCCGCACGCCTCGGCGAGCGACGTCGTCGTGCACGACGGCGAGGAACGACTCAGCGAGGAGGCGGCCCGTCTCGAGGACCTCGCCCTCGAACGGTGCGGCGTCGGCCAGGATGTTGGTCGTGTCGACGTCGTCGTGCTGGTCGGCCCAGCCGCGGATCGTGGCGAGCGTCGCCTCGGGGTGGAACTGGACCCCCAGGGCCGAGCCGTGGCGGAACGCCTGGTAGGGGTACATGTCCGACATGCCGAGCCACGACGCGCCTTCGGGCAGGTCGATGATCGCGTCGGCGTGCATGCTGACCGTGAACGAGCGCGCACGCTTGCCCGTGCCCGCAGCGGCACGTGCGATCGGCCCCAGGACGGGGTCGCCCTCGGCGCCCGCCTTCCAGAAGACGCGGGTCAGGCCCGCCTCGCGACCGGGAGGGGCTGCGACCTGCACGCTCCCGCCGCCGGCGACCGCGAGCAGCTGGGCACCGAGGCAGATCCCGAGCGTCGGGACGTCCGAGTACACGGCAGCGGCCAGCAGGTCGCGCAGCGCGGGGTGCCAGGGGGCGACGTCGTCGGCGTAGGCCGACATCTGCCCGCCCAGGACGACGAGACCGTCCCCCAGGTCGGTCGCGTCCGGCAGGGCGTCCCCGTCGAAGGGACGCACGAGGCGGACGTCGGGCCCGAGCCGGTCGGCGAAGGCGTCCAGGGTGACGTCCGGGGAGTTCTGGACGACCGTGATCCGGACCGGGTCGAGAAGCTGCTGGTTCACCGCTGAAAGGTACTCGCCCCCAGGGGGTCCGGTGCAAACCGTGCTCACGCCTCGACCCGATCCGTGTCGGGGACGGGGCAGGGGCGGGCGTGCGACCCCGGCTGTCGAGCACGAGGTTGCGGTCGTCCGGCGCCCGTCCGACTCCTTACGCCCCGCCGGATAGGCTGAGCCCATGTCGGACTTCAGCACGTCGAACGGCCTCGTCAGCACCCAGGGTGAGGCGCCGCGCCGCACCTACCTGATCGTCGACGGGGAGAACATCGACGCGACGCTCGGCATGAGCGTCCTGGGGCACCGCCCCAACCCCGAGGAGCGACCGCGCTGGGACCGCATCGTCGACTTCGCGGCCAACCTGTGGGCCCAGGACGTCACGCCGCTGTTCTTCCTGAACGCGTCGTCGGGTCAGATGCCCATGGCGTTCGTCCAGGCGCTGCTCGCGATGGGCTTCCGGCCCATCCCGCTGGCCGGGTCCAGCTCCGAGAAGGTCGTGGACATCGGTATCCAGCGCACGCTCGAGGCGCTCAAGGACCGCCAGGGTGACGTGCTCCTCGCGAGCCACGACGGCGACTTCATCCCGCAGGTCGAGGACCTGCTCGAGGACAACGACCGCCGCGTCGGGCTCCTGTGCTTCCGTGAGTTCGTCAACTCGCGCTTCTCCGAGCTGGCCTCGCGCGGTCTGAGCTTCTACGACCTCGAGGACAACGTGGGGGCGTTCACGACGATCCTGCCGCGCGTCCGGATCATCCCGCTCGAGGAGTTCGACCCGCTGCGCTACCTCTGAGTCCACCGAGGGGCGGGGCCGCGCAGCACGCGCGACCCTGCCCTTCGTGCTCTGCGCAGCCCGCCCGATCACGCCGCCCCGGGGCAGCGCGTGCGGGCTCAGCCCCGCAGCTCGCGGTACAGGGGTGTGGGGAACGACGCGGTCACGCCTCCTCCGCCCAGCAGCGACCCGATCCGCGCGGCCTCGGCCTCGACGGCTGCGGCACCGTCGGTCCCGATGTCCTCGAGCAGCCGGGACACGACCTCCCCGTCGGGCCGCACGGCCCACGCCCCCACGATGCGCCCTTCCCACCAGACGGTCGCGCCGATGTTGCCCGCCGAGTCGAAGAGCTGCTCGCGGTGCGGACCGAGGTACCAGTCGCGGTGCTTCCAGCCCATCGCGGTGGGGTCGAGCGAGGGCAGCAGGGCGACGTGCCCGGCAGCGGACCCGAGCCCCGGAGCCGACGGCAGCACGGTCGAGCCGAGCACCACCCCCGCACCGAGCCCCTCGAGCTCGACCTCCCGGACGTCGAGCGCCGCGAGGGCTGCCCGCGTCTGCCCCAGGTTCCACCCGGTCCACCACTGGAGGTCGGCCAGGGTCGCGGGCCCGAACGCCTCGAGCCAGGCCTGTGCGAGCCGCACGCGCGCCTCGGCCTCGTCGAGCTCCGGGATACCGCCGGGCAACCAGTCCTCGACGGGCCGCCACAGGAAACGGTTGGACGCCCAGCCACCGGTCGGCTCGCCGCGCACGATCCGCCCCTCGGCCGACAGCAGCGACAGCAGCGGCGAGGTGAGCGAGCGCCGCACGTCCCAGGACTTGGTCGTGGTGGGCAGGAACGCGGTCCGCAGCACGGGGGCCCGCGCCGAGAGCTGTGCCCCGGTCAGCGGCCCGTGCTGGGCCAGCGCGTCGTGGACCTGCTCCTCGGCGGCCGCGAGGAAGGTCTCGGCGTCTTCGACGGGCGGGTCCGTGGGGAGGGTCGCGAGCTCCTTCAGGAGGCGGGCTCGCAGCCGGCGCCCGACGGCGGCGCTCGCCCCCGCGTGGACGACCGGCACCATGTCGCGCGCCACGACGAACAGGGTGCGGCGCATGGCCAGGACGCGCACGAGGGTGCGCCGGTCGTACATCGCGGCCGCCACGTCCTCGATGCGCAGCTCGGGCACGCGCGCGAGGACCGAGAGGTAGACGCTGGGCGCGTCGGTCGCGTGGAGGGCGACGAGCCGGTCGACGACGCCCTCGACCGTGCCCACCGGGGCGGGACCGCCCGCCCCGAGGTCGAGCTGGTGCGCGACGAGCCGCGCCCTCCTCTGGTCGTCGCTGATCCGCATGCCTGCATCCTTCCGTCTCGACCGGCTGCTGTCAGTGCCTGGGCGGCTCCGGCCCCCATGCTCCGGCACACCACCCACAGCCCCTCGGCGCACCGTTCGCGCCCAGGCGACTCCCAGGGTTCGGTCGCACACTGGAACCATGAGCGAACCCGAGGCGCGGCTGGTCGTCGTCGACGACGAGCCCAACATCCGTGAGCTGCTGTCCACTTCCTTGCGTTTCGCCGGGTTCGAGGTGTTCGCCGCGGCGGACGGCACGAGCGCGCTCAAGCTCGTGCGCGAGGTCGAGCCGGACCTCGTGGTCCTGGACGTCATGCTCCCCGACATGGACGGCTTCACCGTGACCCGGCGCATGCGCGCCACGGGGCAGCACACGCCCGTGCTCTTCCTCACGGCGCGCGACGACACGCAGGACAAGGTCACGGGCCTCACGGTCGGCGGCGACGACTACGTGACCAAGCCCTTCAGCCTCGAGGAGGTCGTGGCCCGCATCCGTGCGGTGCTGCGCCGCACGCACGCCGAGCCCGAGGACACCGCGGTGCTGCGCTTCGCGGACCTCGAGCTCGACGAGGACTCGCACGAGGTGCGTCGCGCTGGTCAGGTCGTGGACCTGTCGCCGACCGAGTTCAAGCTGCTGCGCTACCTCATGCTCAATGCGGGCCGCGTGCTCTCGAAGTCGCAGATCCTCGACCACGTCTGGCAGTACGACTGGGGCGGCGACGCGAACATCGTCGAGTCCTACATCTCGTACCTGCGTCGCAAGATCGACAACCTCACGGTGACCGGTCCTGACGGCACCGAGGAGCCCGTGCAGCCGCTCATCCACACCAAGCGTGGCGTGGGCTACCTGCTGCGCACGCCCCCGGAGTCCGGGAGCACCCGCAGGTCATGAGCACGCCTTCGTCCGGCCGCCCGGCCGGGGCATCCGGGGGCGCGCTGCCCCCGGTCCCGCCGCCTCCGCCGTCCCGGTCGTCCGGCCCGACGACGTCACGCCCCTCCTCGACGCCCCGCACCCAGGGTGCGGCGCGTCCTGGGAGGAAGGCGGCGCCGTCGGGCGGCGATCCCGGCTCCGGCAGCGGCGGCTCCGGCGGTGCCGACCGCGCGAACGGTCCCCCCAGCGCCGGCGGCCACGGCCCCGACGCGCCACCCGTCCCCTCGCCCGACGAGCCCCGCCCCTACGGTCGCCCTGTCCCCACCGAGAACTGGGGCTGGTTCGCCCGGGTGCCCCTGCGGGCACGTCTCGTCGCGATCATCGCGCTGCTGCTCGCCGCGGGCCTGGGCATCACGGCCCTCGCGACGACGACCGTGGTCGCGCAGTACCTCGTGGGGCAGGTCGACCAGCAGCTCGACCTCACCGCCTCCGCGGTCGCCGACGAGACGTTCCGAGGCAACGAGTCGAGGTCCACGCTGCCCAGCGAGTACTACGTCCTGATCCGCTGGAACAACGGCGCCGAGACGCCCAACTACTGGGACCCGGTCGTCGAGCGCTCGGGTACGCCGCAGATCCCGACGTTCATGGCCCAGGAGGTGGCGACGCGCACGGGCACGCCGTTCACGGTCTCGTCGGTCGGCGGGACCAAGCCGGCCGAGTGGCGCGTCGTGCCCTACCCGGTCATCAGCAAGCTCACGGGCGAGACCGTCGGCACCGCCTACGTCGCGCTCCCGCTCAGCGGCATCCACGAGACCGTCAAGGTGCTGGGCAGGACGCTCGCGGTCAGCGCCCTGGGGATCGCGCTGATCGGTGGCGCGGTCGCCTACCTCGCGGTCCAGCGGGCGCTGCGCCCGCTGCGCGAGATCGAGGAGACAGCAGCCGACATCGCGGGCGGCGACCTGACCCGGCGCATCCGTCCCGCCCCGCCGAGCACCGAGGTCGGCTCGCTCGCGGCCTCGCTCAACACCATGCTCAACCACATCGAACGGGCGTTCGCAGCCTCGGAGGCGTCCGAGGCCCGCATGCGACGCTTCGTCTCGGACGCGAGCCACGAGCTGCGCACACCGCTCGCGACCGTGCGCGGCTACGGCGAGCTGTACCGGATGGGGGCGTTGACGACTCCTGAGCAGATGGACGACACCATGCGGCGCATCGAGGACTCCGCGACGCGCATGGGCACGCTCGTCAACGACCTGCTCGCGCTCGCCCGCCTCGACGAGGGACGTCCCATCCGCCACGAGCCCGTGAACCTCGCGGCCCTCGCCCGGGACTCGGCGGGCGACCTGCACGCCCTGGACCCGACCCGTCCGGTGCGTGTCGTCGGCCTGGGCGGGGGCTCGGCCGACGCGCCGTCCGAGCTCACCGTGATCGGGGACGAGGACCGGCTGCGGCAGGTGCTCGCCAACCTCATCGGCAACGTCTCCCAGCACACCCCCGCAGGTACCCCGGTCGAGATCGCGCTCGGGACCGGCGCGCCCCAGGAGGGCGGCGGGGCGGACGTCGCGGTGCTCGAGGTCCGCGACCACGGGCCGGGCATCACGCCCGAGCAGGCGGCCCACGTGTTCGAGCGGTTCTACCGCGCCGACTCGTCGCGCAACCGCGCCTCGGGAGGCTCGGGACTCGGGATGGCGATCGTCGCCGCGATCGTCGGGGCGCACCAGGGACACATCTCGGTGGCCCCCACGCAGGGCGGTGGCCTCACGGTTCATGTGGAACTCCCGACACGACGCTACGATGACGGGTCGTCGCCCGATCGGACGTAGGCTCGAGATGAACCTGTGGACCGACGGCGCACCCCGTTCCCGCATCGAAGAAGGCTGATCTCATGGGCGTCACCACCTCTGACGCACCGCAGTGGTTGCTCACCTCCTGGACCCGTAGCTGCCGAGGCGCCGGGGCGACCGCCCCCGACGACGAGATCCGCGCCGTGGGCGACGGTCTCCTCGAGCGCTGGAGCCAGCCGGACCGTCACTTCCACAACGTGCGGCACCTCGCCGACGTCCTCGGCCGGGTCGACGAGCTCGCGCAGGAGACGCACGACGCCGACGTGGTCCGCCTCGCTGCCTGGTACCACGGCGCGATCTTCGACGCGGCCCGCAAGGCCGCGTACGCCAACAAGGGCGGAGAGGACGAGACCGCGAGCGCCGCGCTCGCGTTCGACCAGCTCTCCTCGCTGGGCGTGCCGGAGAAGGCGTGCCGGCGGGTCGCGTTCCTCGTGAACGCGCTCGTGCGGCATGCTCCGGACCCTGCGGACTTCGACTGCGCGGTGCTGTGCGACGCGGACCTCGCGATGCTCGCGGGCGAGCCGCAGCGGTACAAGGAGTACCTCAAGGACGTGCGCGACGAGTACGCGCACATCCCGCTCCCGGACTACCTGCGGGCGCGCATCGCGATCATCACCAAGCTGCTCGACCGGCGCACCCTCTTCTCGAGCCCCATGGGCGCCGCGTGGGAGGAGCCGGCACGGCAGAACCTGGACGCCGAGCTCCAGCGCCTGCGCAAGGAGCAGGCCAAGCTGCAGGCGTCGGCGCCGCCGGCGCTCGTCGCACCGTCTCCCTCCTGAGCAGTTCCTCCCCGCGTGCCGCCACCCCGCGGTGCCGTCCCCGTGGGACGGGCCGTGCACGGCCTCGCCTCGTGAGGTCCTGTCCACAGGCGCCGGGTCGTTCCCTGCCCGACGACGTCGCTCCCCTCTAGCGTCCTGCTCACCCGGTCGCGCACTCCGCGCCGGGTCGGGGCGCCGACCGGTGCCCCCACGGACGCTGGAGAGGCAGGACGTCATGAGCAGGTACGAGGTCGACAGTGCACGGGTCGCGCAGGCGAGCACAGCGGTCGGAGGCTCCGTCACGGCCATCCGCACCGAGGTCGGAGCGATGCTGCGTCATCTCCAGGACCTCCAGGCGAGCTGGCAGGGCGGCGCGGCGACCGCGTTCGCCGGGGTCATGACCGAGTGGCAGGGGGCTCAGGTGCACGTCGAGACAGCGCTGGACTCGATCACCGCGGCCCTGGGATCGGCCGCTCAGACGTACGCCGACGCGGAGGCCCAGGCGTCGAGGCTGTTCCTGCGCTGACCCCGCAGGACCGGGCTCGCGGGGGCCGCTAGGCTCCCCTCCATGCCGCGCCGCCGCCAGTCCGCCGCCTCCCGTGCCGTGCCGTTCGAGGTCGTCGAGGACCTGGACGACGAGCTCGCGTCCCCGGCGGGGACCGGCGATTCTGCTGCTGCCGGCGGCTCCCCTCCGGCCGGGGACGTCGGCAACGGTGCTCGGGCCGCGGGTTACGTCGGCAGCGGTGCTGCTGGTGACGATGCTGACATCGTCCAGAGACGCCTCGGTGAGCCGGCCTCCGGGGACGGGGACGCGCCGTCGGGCGGCAGGACGATCCGCTGGAAGCCGTGGGCGGCCGCCGCCGGCGTCCTGGCCCTCGTGGTCTGCGGGCTCGCGATCGGCGGGGAGATCGAGGAGCGACGCACCGCGTCGCGGCTCGTCGCGAGCGAGGGCGGCGTGCTGCCCTTCACCGGACCACCGCGCGAGCTGTGGTCGCTCGACCTGAGCGACCGCGTCTGGATGCCGTCCGGGGGCCTGCTCCTGAGCCAGGTCGGCGTCGAGGGCCTCACGGCCGTCGACGTCCTGTCCGGGAACGAGGTGTGGCAGGCGACGGTCGGACCGGACGCGATCTGCGGCCGAGCCAGTACGTGGCAGCCCTTCGTCCAGGAGACCGGTCCTCTGCTGTGCCTGTCGGGCACCGCGGACGCCATGGTCGTCTCGGTCCTGGGCTCGGAAGGTCGGGTCACGGGGAGCCGGGACCTCGGGCCGGTCGACGAGGGGTCGAGCTACGCGGTCGGGCCGGGAGCCACGGTCGTCCACGTGCGTCGTGACGGGCCCGTCGGGCCGCCCGTCGGCCCCCGCGAGGTCTACGACGCGAACGGGGACCCGACCCTCGTCGACGTCCCCGGGGGCCGGGGCGTCGTCGTGACCCTGCAGGACGCGGTCTCGGGGGACGTGCTGTGGGAGAACCGGGTGCCGTTCGTCGCGCCGGACGAGGCCTGGAAGTGCCAGGTCTTCAGCGACAGGCCCGAGGCCGAGCTCGAGCTCGACAAGGTGAGCTCCCGGACGACGGGCTACGTCGTCTCGGTCGACGGGTGCGGGATCAACGCGGCGTTCGACGCCGACGGGACCCGCCTCGACGACGTGACCTCGCACGACGACCAGGTCGAGCCCCTGACCGCGACGACCGTGAACCGGTTCGACTGGACGACCCAGCACACGACCGTGCTCGACCGCACGGGTACCTCGCTGTGGGACGTCACCGGACCGGTCCTGCGCCCGACCGCGACCGACGGGACGGGCGAGGACGTCGTCGTCGTCGACACCCTGAGCGGGCTGGCGGCGTTCCTCCCGGACGGCACCGAGCTCTGGGACGCCTCGACGTATGCGAGCACGCTGTTCGTGCACACGAGCGCCGTCATGGTCGTCGACGACGGAGCGAACGGTCTGACCGCGATCGACCCGGCGACGGGCCGCACGCTGTGGACCGTGCCCGGTGAGGACTCGGTCTACCCGTTCGGGGCCGCGACCGACGGGTCCCAGGCCGTCGTCCTCTCCCACGACGCCGACGGCTCGTCCCGCGCGGTCGGGTACGACCTCACCACGGGCGAGGTGCTGTGGTCCGGCGCGAGCACCGAGAGCATGGGCCTGGTCGGCTACCACGGTGCGCTCCTCGAGCTCTCCGAGAACCGCGTGAGCCGGGTGGGGTGAACCTACCTGCCGTGGCGCCCCAGGTCGTGCTCGGCCTCGTCGTCGAACCGGTCACGAGCACGGTCGACGTCTGCCCCGTGCGTCGCGATCCACTCCAGGAGCGCGTCGATCGGCGTCCGGAGCGTCTTGCCCAGGGGCGAGATGCGGTACTCGACGGCCACCGGCCGCGAGCGGACCACGGACCGCTCGACGATCCCGTTGCGTTCGAGCCGGCGCAGGGTGGCCGTGAGGGACTTCTGCGTCACGGCAGGTATCGCACGGCGCAGCTCGTTGAAACGAGCGGGTCGCTCACAGAGCTCGTCGAGGATGTGGACCGACCACTTGTCCAGCACCTGGTCGAGCAGCTCCCTGTGCGATGCGGTGATCTCCAGAGGGTGGGCAGCAGGGCGAGAGGTTTCCGTCACGATACCTAGTCTCGTTGAAGTGTCCTTCGGAAACCAGGTATCACTGGGGTACCCATCCGGACCTCGACCAAGGGACCCACCATGACCGTCCAACTCTTCTCTCCCGCCAGCATGGTCGGGCCCACGCCCTACCATCACGTCGCGATCGGTACGGGCACCCGCCAGGTGCACGTCGCCGGCCAGGTCGCCGCGGGCCTCGACGGGCGCCCGGTCGACCCGGACGATCTTGCCGGGCAGGTCGCACAGGCACTCGTGAGCACGGCGAGCGGGCTCGAGGCGGCGGGAGCGACATTCCAGGACGTCGTCCGGCTCACGTTCTACGTCACGCGGTGGACGCCCGACAAGATGGGTGCGTTCCTGGCCGGCATCGAGACCGTCGCCGCCAGCCTCCAGCTCCCGCAGCCCATGCCCCCCTCCTCGCTCATCGGTGTCGAGTCCCTGTTCGAACCTCATGTCCTCGTCGAGGTCGAGGCGACCGCAGTGCTCGACTGAAGCACACGGGAACCCCGCCCCACCGATCCCCTGCCCGGGCGACGTCCCGACCTCCTAGAGTGTCGCCGTGCCCACTCCCCTCCTGACCGCGGCCGTCACCGTCTGGTGCGCGGCCCCCGACGCGACCGGCGCACGGGCGACGGAGTGGCTCTCCCCCGACGAGGCCCTGAGGGCCGCGGCCTTCCGGCACGAGGAGGACCGTCAGCAGTTCGTCACGGGCCGGGCTCTGGTCCGGGCCGCGCTGGGCGAACGCCTGGGCGTCCCGCCGACCGAGGTCGCGGTCCGGCTCGACCCGCGGGACGCCGCAGCCCCTGGCAGGCCGTTCGTCGAGGGGGCGCCGTCGTTCTCGATCGCCCACGCGGGCGACTGGGTGCTGGTCGCGGTCGTGGAGACGGTGACCGGCTCTCGAGGCGTCGCGGGCGACGCCTCGAGCGACGGCGACCTGGACCTCGCAGTGGGTGTGGACGTCGGCGTGGACGTCGAGTCCACGGCCCCGGCCCGGGACCACCTCACCGACCTCCTCGACGCGGTACCCCCGGGCGAGCGCCCGGCCGACGGCTGGGACGCCGCGTCGTTCACCCGGTCGTGGACGCGGCGCGAGGCCGTGCTCAAGGCGGTCGGCACGGGTCTCCTCGCCCCGCGCGACGACCTGCTCCTGTCCCCCGCGGACCGAGCCGCCGCCGTCGTGCGCAGCGGGGGCGCGGTCCCGGCTCCTGATCGGCTCGCGCTGCGGGACCTGACGCTCCCCTCGGTGCCGCCGGACTCCTGGCCGACGCCGAGAGCGGGCGAGAGCGTCACCCTCGGCGGGCGGGCCGGTCAAGCGCGGCGGCCAGGTACGTCCCCCTCGCTGGGCGAGACCTACCTCGGCGCGGTCGCGCTCTGCGCCCCCCGGGGCCCCGTCGCGTTCTCGACCGTCGACCTCGCCGACGGCCGTGCCCTGCTCTCCCGGCACAGGCTCGGCACGCCCTGACGTCAGCGCACCTCCCGGCTCTCGCGCAGCAGCAGCCACAGCAGGAACGGCGCACGACCCCGACCGGGAGGTCCACGGGCAACGAGCGGGCACCCAGGTCCGCGGCCAGGACCACGCCCGCGCCCACGAGCCCCGCACCGAGCGGCGGCGGCCCCTGGGTCACGAGCGCCCGCCACGCGATCTGCGGCGCGACGAACGCGACGAACGGGATGGGCCCCGCGGCGGCGGTCGCCGCGGCGGCGAGGACCGGTTCCCCGACGCCGAGGTCCGCTCGGTGTCGCGGCGCTACGGGTTCTCGCCCTCGGACTCGACGCCCTACGCCAACTCGGTGTTCGACCCGGGCGCGTGCGCGACCGCCTGATCGGGCTGCTCGCGGTCACGCTGCTCGCCGGGGCGGCGACCGCGGCGTGCGGGTCGATCGCGTTCGTGGGCCTCGCCGCGACGCACGCCGCGACGCGGCTGGGCCTCGGCGGCCCGGCGTGGCGCATCCCGGTCGCCGGACTGTGCGGGGCGGTCCTGGTCCTGGGCGCCGACGTCGTCGGTCGGCTGGCCCCCGCCACCTCGGTCCCCCCAGAGCCAGGTGTATCGAGTGGTGTGGCGAGTGAGTTAGGTAAACCTTTCCTCACCGAGGTAGACCTAAGCACAAAGTTCGCGCGCCCGAAACGGGGCGTCCAAGGAACGGACAGATCATGACGATCTGCCATCTCGTACGCTCTGGGGACCTGTCCGGTCCTTCGTCTCCGCCCCCGGCGTCGCCGGGAACACCGGCGGGCCGCCCGACCGGGTCTCCCCGCCGGACGGCCCGCCCTTCTCGCGAGGGTCAGTCGAGCGCGAGCACCTCCTTCCCCGAGGCGCTCACCTCCAGGTACGCCCGCCACGACCGCAGGTGCGTGATGTCGACCCCCTGCTCCGCGGCACGGTGCGAGCACCCGAACCCGACGACCGACCCTCCGTCCTCCAGCTCGACCTGACCCAGGGTCATGGGTGCGGGCAGGTCGGCCAGGAAGCGTCCGAGGGCCCCGTCGGTGACCTCCCAGACCTCGCCCTCGACGGGCGCCCCCTCGCCCGGCGCCACGCGGACGAGCCCGGGCTTTGGCGGCGTCGTCGGCAGGGCCACGAGCCGGTACGCGTCGCTCGTCCGCGTGGGACCCACGTAGCGTGCCCCGAGGTCCTGGAGCTGTCCGTTGAGCGGCTGGCCCCGCAGGTGGGCCCCGAACACCGCGAGGCGCCGGACCGGCGGCCCGAACCGTGGCCCGCCGTCCCCCCGCCCCCCGGGCGCGAGCCCGACCTCTCCCCCGGCGACGAACCGCTCGGCGAGGTCGAGCGCCGACGCGTCGTCGAACGCCCGGGAGATGACGCTGATCCCGAACGGCCCGCCGTCGGCCTCGCCCGCGGGGACCGCGACCGCCGCAAGGTCCAGGAGGTTCACGAAGTTGGTGAACGTCCCCATGCGACGGTTGATCTCGACCGGCTCCGCCGCGACCGCCGCGAGCGTGGGGTGCTCGGTCGTGGTGGGCAGGACCAGGAGGTCGACCCCCGCCATCGCGGCGAGGGTCGCGACCCGTGCACGCTCGAGCGTCTCGCGGTCCTGGACGTACCGCGCGGCGGGGATGTCCTTGCCTCCCAGGATGATCGCCGCGACCGTCTGGTCGAGCCCCGGCCCCCCGGCCTCGATGTGCGCACCGACCGCGGCGAACCGCTCCGCGACGATCGCGCCGTCGTAGAGGAGCCTCGCGGCGTCGAGCATCGGACGGATGTCGACCTCGACGACCTCGGCGCCGATCGCCGCGAGCCGCCCGCGCACGCTCTCGAACGCGCTCCGCCACGCGGGCTGGAGCGCCGCGAGGCCCTCGCTCGTGGGCAGCCCCACGACGGGTCGCTCGCGCAGCGCGGCCCGGGCGTCGGCGGGCCACGTCCGGACGGTCGGGTCCAGGCCGTCGGGCCCGGCCATCACCGCGGTCGCGGCCGCGCCGAGCCGGACGTCGCGCGTGAACGTGGTGACGACGTCGTAGCTCCGGCACGCGGGGACGACCCCCGTGACGGGCACGAGCCCGATCGTCGACTTGATGCCCACGATCCCGTGGAGGGCAGCCGGGACGCGCCCGGAGCCGGCCGTGTCGGTGCCCAGCGCGACGTCGACGATCCCCAGCGCGACGGCGACGGCCGAGCCCGAGCTCGAACCGCCCGAGACGCGGTCGGGCAGCGACGCGTGCCGGACCGCGCCGTACGGGCTCCTCGTCCCGACGAGCCCCGTCGCGAACTGGTCGAGGTTCGTCTTGCCGATCACGACGCACCCGGCGTCCACGAGCCGCTGCACCGCGGTCGCGCTCGCTCCCGGCACCGAGGCGAACGACGGGCACGCGGCGGTCGTCGGGAGCCCCTCGACGTCGATGTTGTCCTTGACCGCGAGCGCCGTGCCGTGGAGCGGCAGGTCCTCGCCCGCTGCTGCCCGGCGGTCGACCTCGCGGGCGGCGGCGAGCGCCACGGCCTCATCCACGACCGTGATCCACACCTCGGGCCGGTCGACCTCGCGCAGGCGTGCGTAGGCCGCGGCGACCCTCGTCGCGGCAGGGCCGTCCGGTCCGTCAGGGGTGAGCGCTCGCCCGTCGGTCGTCGCGTGGTCGTGCGTGGTCGTCATTCGGCTCTCCGTCGTTCGTGCGGGACTGGGCTGGGGAGGCGCCCCGGACCTGCTGGCCGGCAGGTAGGGGGCGCGACGCGTTCACACGTCGGCGACGAGCACCAGCGGCGTCCCGGGTCCGACGAGCCGCCCGGGCTCGACCAGGAGGCGGGCGACGCGACCGGCGCCCGTCGCGGTCACCCGCAGCTCGAGCTTCATGGCCTCGAGCACGAGCAGCGGGTCCCCCTGCTCGACCACCTGGTCGACCTCGACCTCGAGCCGCCAGACGCTCGCGACCATGGGGGCGTGCACGACGTGGTGGCCGTCGGGGACGTCGACGTCGAGCGTGCCGTCGGCCGCGCCGGTCCCCGTCGACGGTCCGGGAGCCTCGCCCTCGCTCCCCCGGTCGAGCTCGCCCGAGGCCGCCCAGGCCGCGCGCTCGGCGGCGAAGGCGACGTCCTGGCGAGCGGTGAACGCCTCGATCGACCCCGCGTTCTCCGCGAGGAAGTCGAGGTGCTCGCGGAGGCCGAACGTCTCGTCGTCGACCTCGACGTCGAGCCGCCCGGCCGCGAAGTCGGCGCGCTGCTCGATCAGCTCCTCGGGGCTCACGGGGTGCCACACGACCCGGTCGAAGAAGCGCAGGAGCCAGGGCTTGCCCTGCTCGAACACGCCGCGCTGACGGTGCCCGCTCCAGATGGGCACGGTCCGGCCGACGAGCTGGTACCCGCCGGGGCTCTCCATCCCGTACACGCACAGGTACTTGCCCCCGAGGCCGACCGCGTCCGACGGGGTCCACGTGCGGGCCGGGTTGTACTTGGTCGTCACGAGCCGGTGGCGCGGGTCGAGCGGCACCGCGAGGGGCGCGCCCAGGTAGACGTCGCCGAGGCCCAGCACCAGGTACTCGGCGTCGAACACCGCCTGTCGCACGTCCTCGACCGTGTCCAGGCCGTTGATGCGCCGGATGAACTCGATGTTGGACGGGAGCCACGGGGCCTCGGGGCGGACGCCCGCGGCGTACCGGGAGACGGCCTCCTGGATCGAGGGGTCGTCCCAGCTCAGCGGCAGGTGGATGCGGCGGCTGGGCACGCGCAGGTCCACGGTCGCGGGCAGGTCCTCCTCGAGGTCCTGCAGGATCCCGACGAGCCGCCCGACGGGCAGGACGTCCGGATCGACGTGCAGGTGCAGGCTCCGGACCCCCGGCGTCACGTCGACCAGACCCGCGAGCCCCAGCGCGAGCAGCGCCTCGGACAGCGCGTGGACGCGCATCCGCAGGCCCAGGTCGAGCGTCCGCTCGCCGTACTCCACGAGCAGGTTGTCGTCGCCTCCGCGCAGGTACACGACCTCGGGCCGGTCTCCCGACGGCGTCCCTCGCCGCGCGCCAGACCTCGCCAGGACGCCGTCGTCGCCCGTCGTGCGGACGGACCCGGGCGGGACGGTGGGCTGCGCACGCAGCCGGTCGGAGCGGCGGAGCTCGTCCGCGGCGGCCGGGGTCACCGGCACGAACCGGACGGTGTCCCCCGGCCGGATCTGACCGAGCTTCCAGCGGGCGGCCGCCACGACCGTGACCGGGCACGCGAAGCCGCCGAGGCTGGGTCCGTCGGGGCCGAGCAGGATGGGCGTGTCGCCGCTGACGTTGAGCGCGCCGACCGAGTAGGGGTTGTCGTGCAGGTTCGACGGGTGCAGGCCTGCGTCCCCGCCGTCGGGGCGCGCCCAGGTCGGCGCGGGTCCGGTGAGCCGGATCCCGGTGCGGTTGGCGTGCGACTGGACGCCCCAGGTGGTGCCGTAGATCAGCTCCATGTCGCTCCGCGTGAAGTAGGTGGGCGCCGGCTGGGGTCCCTCCTGGACCGCGATCTCCCACGCGTGCCCCAGGACGGGGCGGTCGGCCACGGGTACGGCGCGGGTCGCGGGCCCGGTCGACGTCGCGGCCGCGCCCGGGACCAGCACGTCGCCGAGGACGAGGGCCCGACCGGTGTACCCGCCGAACCCGCCGAGCGTGAACGTCGAGGCCGAGCCCAGGTAGTCGGGAACGTCGAGGCCTCCGGCGATCAAGACGTAGGTGCGCAGCCCTGCGTCGAGCGGGGCCCCGACCTCGAGCACGGAGCCTGCGGCGAGGACCACGGGCTCCCACTGGGGCACGGGCTCCCCGTCGACCGTGACGAGCGCGTCGGCCCCCGTCACGCACACGGTCGCGCCGTGCGAGAAGCGCAGCCGCGGCCCCGTGAGGGTGCACTCGAGCCCGGGCGCTCCCTCACCGTTCCCCAGCACCAGGTTGCCGAGCCGGAACGACAGGTCGTCCATGGGCCCCGAGGGCGAGATCCCGACGTCCCAGTGCCCCACGCGCCCGGGCCAGTCCTGGACGGTCGTCATGACGCCGGGGGCCAGGACCTCGATCCACGGTTCGTCGTCGACGACCGACGCGAGCGTCCCGGTCGTGTGCTCGCCCGCGCGGACCACGGCGTCGTCGAGCGCGCTGCGCAGGAGCGGCAGGTTGGTCTGCAGGCCCACGAGCCGCGAGCCCGCGAGCGCCGTCGCCAGGGCGTCGAGCGCCGCCTCGCGGTCCGCACCGTGCCCGATCACCTTGGCGAGCAGCGGGTCGTAGTGCGAGGTGACCTCCTGGCCGGCCTCGACCCAGGTGTCGACCCGGATGCCCGGCTCGTCCTCGGGGAGCGTGACGTGCGTGAGCAGACCTGCGCTCGGCCGGTAGTCCCGGCGCGGGTCCTCCGCGTACACGCGCGCCTCGACCGCGTGCCCCGTGCGGGTCGGGCCCTCGTCGGGCACGCCGTCGAGGAGGTCGTCCTCGCCGCCCGCGAGGCGCAGCATCCAGGCGACGAGGTCGACCCCGGTGACGGCCTCGGTCACCGGGTGCTCGACCTGGAGACGGGTGTTGACCTCGAGGAACGAGAGCTCCTCGCGCTCGACGTCGTACACGTACTCGACCGTGCCCGCCGAGCGGTAGCCCACCGAGGCCGCGAGGCGGCGCGCCGAGGTGTGCAGCCGCTCGCGCAGCGTGTCGTCGAGCCCCGGCGCGGGGGCCTCCTCGACGACCTTCTGGTGACGGCGCTGGAGCGAGCAGTCGCGGTCGCCGAGGCTCACGACCCGGCCCCTCCCGTCGCCGAAGAGCTGGACCTCGAGGTGCCGGGCCCGCGTGACGAACCGTTCGAGGAACAGTCCCGCCGACCCGAAGCTCGACGCCGCGAGCCGCTCGACGCGCAGGTAGGCGTCGGTCAGGTCGGCGGGCCCGTGGCACGCGTGCATCCCGATCCCGCCGCCCCCGCCGACGGCCTTGAGCATCACGGGGTACCCGATGCGCCCGGCCTGCGCCAGGGCGTCCTCGACGCCGTCGAGCACGCCGCTGCCGGCGACGAGCGGGACCCCGCTGCGCGCGGCGGCCTCGCGTGCCGAGGCCTTGTCGCCGAACACCCGCAGGTGCTCGGGGGTCGGCCCGACGAAAGCCATCCCGCGCGCCTCGACCGCGGCTGCGAACGCCGCGTTCTCGGACAGGAAGCCGTAGCCGGGGTGCACCGCACCGGCACCGGACTCCGCGGCCGCGCCCAGCACGCGCTCGACGTCGAGGTAGCTCTGCGCGGCGGGAGCGGGCCCCAGGTGGACCGCGGCGTCGGCGAGCCGGACGTGCGGTGCGTCGCGGTCGGCGTCGGAGTAGACGGCCACGGTCTTCAGACCGAGGCCCTGCGCCCCCCGGATGATCCGGACGGCGATCTCGCCCCGGTTGGCGACCAGCAGCGTGTCGAACATGAGGACCCCCGTGAGGACGGTCTCCGGTCGGTCCGGAGCACAGGTGGACCGGGGTGTATACACCTCGGTATCCAGTGCTCACACGCTAGGAAGCGGCTGTTTCGCAGGGTCGGTCACGCCGTTAAGCGCGTGTTACGAGACGGCCGGTCCGGTCGGGCAGGACCCGTCCGGACCGGCCGCGGCCGCTCAGCCCGCGAGCGCCATGCGGGACATGGCCCCGCTGGCCCGCTCCATGACGACCTCGAGCGACTCGCCGACGTGCTTGTGCAGCGCCGTCCTGGCCGCGAGCAGGTCGTCGGCCAGGACGAGCTCCATGATCTCGATGTGCTCGTCGACCGTGACCTGGATGCGCTCGTGCTCGATGAAGTCGTACATGCGCACGGCCCGCACCTTCTCGTTGACCACCACGAGGGCGTCGGTCAGCCGCTGGTTGCCGGCCGCACGGGACAGCGCGGTGTGGAACTGCTCGTCGAGCATCACGAAGCCCGGGTCCGGCGGCGGGACGTCCTTGCGGATCTCGTACCACCGGTCGAGCTCGGCACGGACCGCCGGGAGGTCGTACGCGAGGTCGGCGTTCTCGATGATCCTCGACACCCCGCGCAGCTCGAGCGTGACCCGCAGCTCGTAGAGGTCGCGCAGGTCCTGGAGGCTCGGCAGCACCACGGCGTAGCCGAAGTCCGTCCGCTCGACCAGGCCGTCGGACAGCAGCCGGCTCAGCGCCTCGCGCACGGGCGTGCGCGAGACCTCGAACCGCTTGCTGAGCTTGGGCTCGGTGAGCCGCTCGCGCGGCCCGACGCGCCCGTTGAGGATCTCGGTCCGCAGGGCCGCGTAGACCGCTTCTCGCAGGGAGGTCGGCGCGACCTCCGCCGCCTCGGTCGTCCCACTCATCTGGCCCACTTCCCTCCGCCGTCGGGTCGTGCAGGCAGCGCCCGACCCGTCATCACACTGCCATCATCGCGCGCACGTCGGCCTCGGCGCTCGCGCCGCCCTCGCCCTCGGCGCTCACCCGGCCGGACTCGAGGACCACGAAGCGTTCCGCGGCCCCGAGCGCGAAGCCCACGTGCTGCTCGACGAGCAGCACCGAGAGCCCGCCGGCCTCGGTGAGCGAGAGGATCGCGTCCTCGATCTCGGTCACGACCGAGGGCTGGATCCCCTCGGTCGGCTCGTCGAGGATCAGCAGCCGCGGCGCGGTCACCAGGGCACGCGCGATCGCGAGCTGCTGCCGCTGACCGCCGGACAGCAGCCCGGCCCGGCGGTCGAGCAGCCCCCGCAGCGCGGGGAAGAGGTCGAGCGCCTCGTCGGTGCGCCGGGCCCCGTCGCGCCGGGTGTCGGCGACGAGCTGGAGGTTCTCCTTGGCCGTGAGGTCGCCGAACGCCTGCTGCCCCTGGGGCACGTAGGCGAGCCCGCGACGGACCCGCTCGAACGTGGGCAGGCGCGTGATGTCCGTCCCGTCGAAGGACACGGTCCCCGTGCGCACCTTCAGCAGCCCGACGACGGCACGCAGCAGCGTGGTCTTGCCCGCCCCGTTGTGCCCCAGGACCGCGGCCACCCCGTCCGGGGGCACGCTCAGGTCCACCCCGTGCAGCACCTCGGTGCGTCCGTAGCCGACGTGCAGGTCGGTGATCTCGAGCATCAGCCCTCCTTCGTCGTCGGTGCGACGGCCGTGCGGTCGGCCGCAGCAGAGGGGTCGTGGACGGCCGGGGCGCCCGGAGGCGCGGGGGCCTCGTTCGGCGACGGCTCGTCGGGGTTGGCGGGCATCGCGTCGGCAGGCGCCCGGAGAGGCGCGGCCGGCTCGCCCGGGCGAGCCGGCCCGCCCGAGGGAGCCTCCGCACCGGGCGAGGTCCCGGCCCCGGGCGAGCGGCGCCGTCGGGCCCCGCGTGCGGCCCCCGCCGCACCGAGGTAGACCTCCTGCACACGCGGGTCCGCCTGGACCTGCGCGTAGGTCCCCTCCGAGAGCACCGACCCCATGTGCAGCACCGTGACCGACGACGCGAAGCTCCGCAGGAACTCCATGTCGTGCTCCACGACGACGACCGTGCGCTGCTCGCCGACCCGCTGGAGCAGCAGCCCCGTCTGCTCGCGCTCGGCCTGGCTCATGCCCGCGACCGGCTCGTCGAGCAGCAGGAGGCGCGCGTCCTGGACCAGGAGCATCCCGATCTCGAGCCACTGCTTCTGCCCGTGCGCGAGGACGCCCGCGCGGGTGTCGCGCAGGTGCGCGAGGCCGATCGTCTCGAGGGCCTGCTCGACCGGCTCGGGCACGCCCCGGCGCTGCCGCAGCAGCGTGAGCGGCCCCCGGCCGGCCCCCGCGGCGATGTCGAGGTTCTGCAGGACCGTGAGCTCCTCGAACACGCTCGCGGTCTGGAACGTGCGTCCCACGCCGGCGCGCGCGATCTTGTGCGTCTTGCGCCCGAGCAGCTCGGTCCCGCCGAAGCGCACCGACCCGCTCGCCCGCGTGAGCCCCGTGATCGCGTCGACGATCGTCGTCTTGCCCGCACCGTTGGGACCGATGAGGAAGCGCAGCTCGCCCTGGACGACCGTGAGGTCGACGCTCTGGACCGCGACGAACCCGTCGAACTCGACGTGCAGGCCCCGGACCTCGAGGTAGTCGTGACGGAAGCGCTCGTCGTCGGCCCCCAGGACCGCGTCGGCCGCGGCCAGGTCGATGCCCACCGGGGCCGGACCCTCGGTCGTCTCCATGTTCTCCTCCTGCGTCATGCCGGCCTCCCGACGACGGGTGCTTCTTCCGGGGCGAGCCCCGCGGGCGGCGCACCGGGTGCGGGCGACGCGCTCCGGCGTCGGGCCCACCGCGAGACGAGCGACGCGAGACCGCCCGGCAGGAACGCGACGACCAGGACGAACAGCGCGCCCTGGAAGTAGATCCAGCCCGACGGGAACTGCTCGGAGAGCGAGGTCTGCGCCCAGCTCACCGCCACCGCGCCCAGGACCGGGCCCAGGAGCGTGGCCCGACCGCCGATCGCGACGCCGATGAGGAACCCGATCGAGGGCACGACGCCCACGTCGGCGGGCGAGACGATCCCGACGACCGGCACGAACAGCGCCCCGCCGATCCCGGCCATGGCCGCGGCGGCCGCGTACGCGACGACCTTGATCGTCGCGGGGTCGTACCCCAGGAAGCGCACCCGGTTCTCCTGGTCGCGCACCGCCACGAGGAGCTCGCCGAACCGCGAGAGCATGAGCTGACGGACCACGGCCACCATCACGAGCAGCGTGCCCGCGGCGATGAAGAAGAGCATGCGCTTGTTGACCGGGTCCGTCAGGTCGAACCCGAAGAACGACCGGAAGCCGTTGAGACCGTTGGTCCCGCCCGTCGTCGCCTGCTGCCCCACCAGGAGGATCGCGAACGCGGCTGCGAGCGCCTGGCTGAGGATCGCGAAGTACGCCCCCCGCACGCGCCGACGGAACATCGCGAGCCCCAGCACCACCGCGAGAGCCGTGGGGACGAGCACGACCAGGAGCACCGCGAGCACGGGGTTGCGCAGCGGCTCCCACCAGGCCGGGACGACGCCCGACCCGTAGAGCATCATGAAGTCGGGCACCCCGCCCGGCCCCGCGTCGGCCAGCTTGAGGTGCATGGCCATGATGTATGCGCCGAGACCGAAGAAGACTCCCTGGCCGAGCGTCAGCATCCCGCCCCGGCCCCAGGCGAGACCGATCCCGACCGCGACCATCGCGAGGCACAGGAACTTGGCGAGCAGGTTGAGCCGGAACGTGGACATGGTCGCCGGGGCGACCGCGAACAGCAGGACCGCGGCGAGCGCGAAGCCCAGGAGGACCCGGCTGCGGGGGGTGGTGAGAAGACGCTGGAGGAAGGTCATGCGAGGCTCCTCGTCCGGACGGTGACCAGTCCTTGGGGGCGGACCTGGAGGAAGAGGACGATCACGACGAACACGAGGACCTTGGCGACGCTCGCCGTGGTCGAGTACTCGAAGGTCGCCTGGAGGATCCCGAGGCCGAACGCGGCGATCACGGTGCCCTTGATCTGGCCGATCCCGCCCGCGACGACCACGAGGAACGCGTCGACGATGTAGTTGGTGCCGAGCGTCGGGCCGATCGAGCCGAGCAGCGTGAGCGCGACGCCCGCGACCCCCGCGACGCCCGAGCCGATGAAGAACGTCAGGCGGTCGGTGCGGCGCGTCGAGATGCCCGAGGCCTCGGCGAGGTCGCGGTTCTGCACCACGGCGCGGATGCGGCGCCCCAGGGGCGTCGTCCGCAGGACCAGCGCCAGGACGCCCACGCAGACGAGCGCGAGCACGAGGATGAACACGCGCGTCCTGGGCACCCCGACGCCGAAGATCTCGACGGCGCCGCTCAGCCAGGACGGGGCGCGGACGTCCACGTTGGGCGCGCCGAACACGTCGCGCGCGACCTGCTGCAGCACGAGCGCGACCCCCCACGTCACGAGGAGGGTGTCGAGCGGGCGCCGGTACATGCGCGAGATCAGGGTCACCTCGAGGAGGAGTCCCAGGAGCCCGCCGACCAGGAAGCCGACCGGCAGCGACACGAGGAGCGACAGTCCCGCGTCCGAGACGATGCCCTGGACGACGAACGCCGTGTAGGCGCCGGCCATCATGAGCTCGCCGTGGGCCATGTTGATGACGCCCATCTGCCCGAAGGTCAGGGCGAGGCCGAGTGCGGCCAGGAGCAGGACCGAGCCGAGGCTCAGCCCGGCGAAGAGCTGTGGGAACAGCACGTCCATGGGCGGTCAGCCTTCCGGTGGGGTGCGTGCGGGACGGGGGCACCGCGCCCCCGGCGGGCCCGACGGCGGAGCGTGCGTTCCGCCGTCGGGCCCACCGGGTGCGGGGTCAGGTCAGGACAGGCCTTCGGCCCAGTCGTAGCCCGTGAGGAACGGGTCGGGCTCGATGGGCTCGCCCGAGCTCCACTCGGTGTGGATCAGCCCGTCGGGGCCGATCTTGCCGATGAGCGCCGTCTTGGCGATGTGGTGGTTCTCGCCGTCGACCGTGACCGTCCCCTCGGGGGCGTCGAAGGTCACGCCGCCGGCGGCCTCCTGGATGTCGCCGACCGCGAAGGACTTCGCCTTCTCGACCATGCCCTTCCAGAGGTAGACCGAGGCGTACGCGGCCTCCATGGGGTCGGACGTGACCCGGTCGTCGCCGTACTCGGCCTTGAAGGCCTCGACGAACGTGGTGTTCTCGGGGCTGTCGATGGTCTGGTAGTAGTTCCAGGCCGTGAGCTGGCCCTCGACGTTCTCGATGCCGATGCCCCCGACCTCCTCCTCGGCGATCGAGACCGACACGACCGGCATGGCGTCCGGGCCCAGGCCCGCGTTCTTGTACTCCTTGAAGAACGCCACGTTGGAGTCGCCGTTGAGCGTGTTGAACACGGCGTCGGCGCCGGCGGCCTTGACCTTGTTGACGATCGTCGAGAAGTCGGTGTGGCCCAGCGGCGCGTACTCCTCGCCGAGGACCTCGATGCCGTTGGCCTCGGCGTAGGCGTTGATGATCTTGTTCGCGGTGCGCGGGAACACGTAGTCGGAGCCCACGAGGAAGACCGACGTCGCCCCCTGCTCCTTGAGGTAGTCGAGGGCCGGCACGATCTGCTGGTTGGTCGTGGCGCCCGTGTAGAAGATGTTCGGGGAGGACTCCAGGCCCTCGTACTGCACGGGGTAGAAGAGCAGCGCGTCGTTGTTCTCGAAGACCGGGAGCATGGCCTTGCGCGAGGCCGAGGTCCAGCCGCCGAAGACCGCCGCGGTGCAGTCGTCCGTGATGAGCTTCTCGGCCTTCTCGGCGAAGGTCGTGGGCTCGGACGCGCCGTCCTCGGCCACGACCTCGAGCTGCTTGCCGAGCACGCCGCCGTCGGCGTTGATCTCCGCGACCGCGAGCCGGAGCGAGTCGTGGACCGTCTGCTCGGAGATCGCCATGGTCCCGGAGAGCGAGTTGAGGAGTCCGATCTTGACGCTGTCGCCCGAGACGTCGACGCAGCTGGCCGCCGCGGACGAGGCGCTCCCCCCGCTCGCGTCGGTCCGGGCGCCGCACCCGGAGAGGACGAGCGCGAGGACGAGGGTTGCAGCGGGCAGAGCGCGTGCGGTTGCTCGTGAGGTGGCCACCGAGGTTCCTTTCACCGAAGGTCGACAGGACCGGAGCGCTCGGTGCCGAGCGGTCCGTCGTGCGGTCGGTGGGCGCCCTCGGGCGACCGCTTCCCGGCCGTCCACGAGGGGCGTATACAACGCTGTGCCCACTGGTGTAGACGCTAGGGAGACGGTGTTTCGCCGGCGCTGCCCGCGGTGTTAACGCTCCGTTTCCCGGGTCACGATCGGGTCACGGGAACGACGAAGGGCCGCCCGGCCAGGTCTCCCTGGCCGGACGGCCCTTCGTGTCGGCTGCGCGGGCTCTACGAGCCCCGCGGCGCGGACGGACCGATCAGAAGTCCATGCCGCCCATGCCGCCGTCGCCACCCGGCATCGGCTGGTTCTTCTCCGGCTTGTCCGCGACGACCGCCTCGGTCGTGAGGAAGAGCGCTGCGATGGACGCAGCGTTCTGCAGCGCGGAGCGCGTGACCTTGACCGGGTCGTTGACGCCTGCGGCGAGCAGGTCCTCGTAGACGCCGGTCGCGGCGTTCAGGCCGTGGCCCGAGGGGAGGTTGCGGACCTTCTCGGCCACGACGCCACCCTCGAGACCAGCGTTGACCGCGATCTGCTTGAGCGGGGCGTCGATCGCGGCGCGCACGATCTGCGCACCGGTCGCCTCGTCGCCGACCAGGTCGGTGATCGCAGCGGTGTCGAACGCGACGGCACCGGCCTGGATGAGGGCCACGCCACCACCGGCGACGATGCCCTCCTCGACGGCAGCCTTCGCGTTGCGGACGGCGTCCTCGATGCGGTGCTTGCGCTCCTTGAGCTCCACCTCGGTCGCGGCGCCGGCCTTGATGACAGCGACACCACCGGCGAGCTTGGCGAGGCGCTCCTGGAGCTTCTCGCGGTCGTAGTCGGAGTCCGACTTCTCGATCTCGGAACGGATCTGGTTCACGCGACCCGCGATGAGGTCGGCGTCGCCGGCACCCTCGACGATCGTGGTCTCGTCCTTGGTGACGACGACCTTGCGAGCCTGGCCGAGCAGGTCGAGGGTCGCGGTCTCCAGCTTGAGGCCGACCGTCTCGGAGATGACCTGGCCACCGGTGAGGATCGCGATGTCCTGCAGCATGGCCTTGCGGCGGTCGCCGAAGCCCGGAGCCTTGACGGCGACGGACTTGAACGTGCCACGGATCTTGTTCAGCACGAGGGTGGCCAGGGCCTCGCCCTCGACGTCCTCGGCGATGATGAGGAGGCTGCGGCCGGCCTTCATGACCTGGTCGAGCAGCGGCAGCAGGTCCTTGACGTTCGAGATCTTCGACTCGACGATCAGGACGTACGGGTCCTCGAGGACCGCTTCCTGACGCTCGGGGTCGGTCTCGAAGTAGCGGGCCAGGAAGCCCTTGTCGAAGCGCATGCCCTCGGTGAGCTCGAGCTCGAGGCCGAACGTGTTCGACTCCTCGACGGTGATGACGCCTTCCTTGCCCACCTTGTCGAGGGCCTCGGCGATGAGCTCGCCGATCGCGGGGTCACCGGCCGAGATCGCGGCCGTGGCAGCGATCTCTTCCTTGGTCTCGATGTCCTTGGCGGCGACGAGCAGCTGGGCCGTCACGGCCTCGACAGCCTTCTCGATACCGCGCTTGAGGGCGATCGGGTTGGACCCGGCCGCGACGTTGCGCAGGCCCTCGCGCACGAGCGCCTGGGCGAGCACGGTCGCGGTGGTGGTGCCGTCACCCGCGACGTCGTCGGTCTTCTTGGCGACCTCCTTGACGAGCTCCGCACCGATCTTCTCGTACGGGTCGTCGAGCTCGATCTCCTTGGCGATGCTCACACCATCGTTGGTGATGGTGGGCGCGCCCCACTTCTTGTCGAGGACGACGTTGCGACCCTTGGGGCCGAGCGTGACCTTCACGGTGTCGGCGAGGACGTTGAGCCCGCGCTCCATCCCGCGACGTGCCTCCTCGTTGAAGGCGATGATCTTTGCCATGGGGATTGATCCTCCGCTGGTGGCGTGTGACGGTCGGTCGGCGCCCGCGACGGACGGCTCGCGCACGACGACGTTCCTGTCACGCCGACTCGCGGGCCTCACCTGACGACCAGAGAAAACTGTCACTCTCATGACGAGAGTGCTAACGCCATTATTGGCACTCTGCCGGTGCGAGTGCAAGACCGGACGGCCCCTATCGCCCCCAGCGGAACGACGCACGTCCGGCTCGCCCTAGGATGCCCAGTGTGAGTTTCGCGACAAAGAGGTGGCGACTGGCGGTGCTCGGAGCGGCGATCGCCCCCGTCGTGGTGCTCGTGACGGCCGGGGCCACTCCGTCCCCGCAGCCGACCGACGTCCAGATCGACCTGTACCAGGACGGCGTCGCGACCGCAGGCCCGGGCGTCCTCCTGCGGCTCCCCGCGGGCATGGGCGCCACCTACCTCGACGGCAGCAGGGTCCTCGACCCGGCGGCCCTCGACCCCCCCTGGCTCACGGACGGGATCGACGCGGCCGACGGCGAGGTGGACCGGCTCAGCCAGGTCGCGGGCTCCCCCGTGACCGCCGGGTCCCTGCTCGACGTCGCAGGCGCCGAGCGCGCCGCTGCCGCGTCCCGGGCATGGCTCGCCGACGGCCGCGTCCCGGGCGCCGGCACCCGCTTCGAGGAGCTCGGCGAGGACGCCCTGCTCGACCTGCACGCCCTGACTCTCGAGAACGGCGCCTCGCTCGCCGCGGCGTCCCCTCGCTGGCGCTACGTGTGGCCGCGCGACTCGTCGTTCACCGCGGCCGCGTACGCGCGGACCGGCCACGTCGACGACGCGCTGCGCGTGCTCGACTTCCTGCGCTCGGTCCAGGAGCCCGACGGCTCGTTCCACGCCCGCTACCTCCCCGACGCCTCGGGGGTCCCCGACGACCGCGGGCTCCAGTCGGACGGCAACGGGTGGGCCCTGTGGGCGGCCTGGACCGTGCTCGACGAGATCGACGCCCCGGGCGAGCGGGACGACGCCCGTGAGCGCCTCGCCCCGCTCGTCGACGCCTCGACCGAGCACGTGCTCGCGCTGCTCGACGACGACACGGACCTGCCGCCGCCGTCGAGCGACTACTGGGAGGTGCACCCGACGGACCTGACCCTCGGGACCGCCGCCCCCCTGCTCGCCGGGCTCGAGGGTGCCATGGCCTTCTACCGCGACGGCGAGCAGTGGGACCGTGCGGCCGACGCGGCGAGCGCCGCGATGCGCCTGCGGTCCGCGATCGAGGACCGGTTCGGCTCGCAGGGCTACCCGCGCGCCGTGTCGGGCGGGGCGCAGGACGCCGCGACGACGTTCGCGCTCCCCCCGTTCCAGCCCACGGCGCTCAGCGGGGCCGAGGACGCCTGGCGGTCCTCGGTCATGTCGATGCTCCGGCCCGCCGGGGGCGTGGCTCCGGGGGCCGGGTGGCGCACCGACGGCGTCTCCTGGACGCCCCAGACCGCGCTGTTCGCCCTCGCCGGCGCCTCGATCGGCGAGGAGGAGGCCGCCGAGAGCTGGCTCGACTGGCTCGGCACGCACCGGACGGAGTCCGGCGCGATCCCCGAGAAGGTCCTCGCGGACGGCTCGCCCGCGGCGGTCGCGCCGCTCACGTGGAGCTCGTCGCTCGTGGTGCTGACCCTGGTCGAGCTCGAGGAACGGCGCATCGAGGCAGCGGCCGAGGCGGAGGCCCCAGCCCCCTGAGCCTGGGCCTGGGTCTGGGCCTGAACCACCCGAGACCCGGCTCCCTGCGGGTCCGGACGCAGGAGCTCCCTCGTGGGGCCCTCGTGCCTTCCTCGCGCGGTCCGAGGTCGGGCAGCCGTCAGGGAGCCAGCGCGGGCAGGTGCGGGACGTCGAACTCCCGCCGCAGCACGCGCTGGGCCGCGTACCACCCGCCGAGCCCGTGGACACCGGGTCCCGGTGGGGTCGACGCCGAGCAGAGGTAGACCCCGTCGAGGCCGGTCGCGTACGGGTCGAGACGCGCGCTCGGGCGTGCCAGGACGCGCCACATGCTGACGGCCCCCGCCGCGATGTCCCCGCCCACGTAGTTGGCGTTGTGCTCGCTCATGCGCGCGGCGGGCACGCACCGCGAGGTCACGACGACGTCGCGGAAGCCCGGTGCGAAGCGCTCGATCTGGGCGGTGATCGCCTCGGTGACGTCGAGCGTGGAGCCGGCCGGGACGTGCGCGTACGACCACAGGGGTCGCAGGTCACCGACCCGACGCGTCTCGTCGACGAGGCTCGGGTCGCTCACGAGGACCATGGGCCGCTCGGCGTGCTGCCCCTGCGCGACCGCGGCCTCCGCGGCGGCCATCTCGGCCCGTGTGCCACCCACGTGGACCGTCCCGGCACGCCCGACCTCGGCGTTCTGCCACGGCACGGGGCCTCGCAGCACGAAGTCGACCTTGGCGGCCGCGTTGCCGTAGGGGAACGCCGTGAGCGCTCTGGCCGCGCGTCCCGTGAGACGGGAACCGAACACCTCGACCACGGTGCGGGGAGTCGTGTCGAAGATGACGGCCCGGGCGGGCGGGAGGTCCGACTCCGAGCGCACCGGGTGGTCCGTCACGACCTCACCCCCGTGCGCCTCGAGGTCCGCGACCAGCGCGGTCACGATCGCCCCCGAGCCGCCGCGCGGGACGGGCCAGCCGCCCTCGGTGTGCGCGAGCGACGCGAGCAGCATCGCCACCCCGGCCGAGGCCAGCGAGGGCATGGGCGCGATCCCGTGCGCTGCGACGCCCGTGAAGAGTGCGGGGGCGACGTCCCCGACGAAGCGTCGGTCCCAGGCCCGGGTGCCCTGCTCGAGGACGCCGAGCCCGAACCGGGCCGCGGTCGGTACCCCGCGCGGGAGGAGCCCCGCCGGGATGCTCCGCTTGTCGCCCAGAGCGGTCGCGACCGCATGGCCCGTGTTGCGGGACAGCGAGCCGACGAGCGAACGCCACGCGGCGCCGTCGACCCCCAGCCCGTCGACCGTCCGGTCGAGGTCGCGGTAGGCGATCCCCGCACGGCCCCCCGGGAGCGGCTGGGCGTACGAGACCTCCGGGACGAGCAGCTCGACGCCGCGCGAGGGCAGGTCGAACGCCTGGAAGAACGGCGACGCCCACGCCATGGGGTGCACCGCGGAGCAGATGTCGTGGACCAAGCCCTCGGCCAGCCCCAGGTCCAGGGTCCGCGACCCGCCCCCGATCGTGGGTTGTGCCTCGAGGACCCGCACGGACAGCCCGGCCCTGGCGCACGTCACCGCCGCGGCGAGGCCGTTGGGCCCGGATCCGACGACGACGACGTCCACCTCGGTCAGGTGACGCGCCGGGGTCACGGCGTTCAGAGCGGGCGCACCTGTTCTGCCTGGGGGCCCTTCTGGCCCTGTCCTGGCTCGTACTCGACGGCCTGCCCCTCGTCGAGGGTGCGGTATCCGTCGTTCTGGATCGCGCTGAAGTGGACGAAGAGGTCCTGGCCGCCCGAGTCGGGGGTGATGAAGCCGAAGCCCTTCTCGGCGTTGAACCACTTGACGGTGCCCTGGGCCATGGACGTCTCCTCGTGTGCCGGCGCGGACCTGCCGCGGTCGCCCGAGGACGACCACCGCCCTCGGTGCCTCCGAGCCTAGCCCGCGGGGTGCGTGCCGTCACCGGTACGCGCGACGCCGTGCACGCCGAGGACGTTCAGGAAGGGGGCGGCGACGGACGGGACCCTGAGCGCTGCGGTCCGTCAGCCGACGAGAAGCCGCCGCAGACCCGCACGCGGCAGGTCAGGGGGCGACGGTCAGCGCGGACTTCACGATCACCAGGACGTCGCCCTCGCGGACGTCCACCTGCTTGACCTGCTCGGCCGGGACACCCAGGACAGCGGCGACGGCCATCGCCGTCTCCTTGCGGTCCGCGGCGTACCAGATCGAGTTGACCGTGACGCCCGAGTCACCGGGGTAGGCCGCGAACTCGACCTTGGTGAACCCCTTGGCGTCCAGGGCTGCCTTGCCGACACGAGACTCCCCTTCGGGGCCCTTGTCGTTGAGGACGCGGACGAACGCTCCCTTGTCGGCTGCTGCCAGCAGGGCGGTGATGTCGGTCGCGGGGTCCGCGGGCGACTCCTCCTCGACCGGCGTCTCCTCGGTCGAGGGCTCCTCCTCGACCGGGGTCTCCTCGGTCGCGGGCTCCTCGGCGGGAGCCGACGCTGCCGGGGGCTTGGCCTCGGCCTCGGGCGTCGTTCCGCCGAAACCTCCGGAGACCGCGTAGACGCCGCCGATCCCGACGACAGCGAAGATCCCGGCGACGAGCAGGAACGGCCAGGTCTTGCTCCACCTGCTGCGCGGAGCGCGGTACACCCCGACGGGCGCGCCCTCGGGCGCGGGGACGTCGAACTCGTCGGGCGCGTAGGGGTAATCGCTCTTGCTCACGCCGACAGGGTAGCCCGTCTCGCCCGGCAGATTAAACGTCGCCGAGCCGGCGAGCTGAGCGGGCGCGCTGACGCGTGGACCGCATCCGGCGCAGACGCTTGACGAGCATGGGGTCGTGGGCCAGTGCCTCAGGGGAGTCGATGAGGGCGTTGAGCGCCTGGTAGTAGCGGGTCGCCGTCATGTCGAAGAGCTCGCGGACAGCCTGCTCCTTGGCGCCCGCGTACTTCCACCACTGACGCTCGAAAGCGAGGATCTGCTGGTCGCGTTCCGAGAGTCCAGAACCCTGCTGCTCGTCCGGCCCCGTGCTGTCCAGGGACGGTGCGACGAGGTGCTCGGTCTCGGCGAACGCTTCGCTCATGGGCAGTTCCTCACTCGTCGGGACGTCCGGCACCGACGAACGGTGGGGACCTGGGCGTCTCCAGCCTACGCGCGAACGACAAGGGTGTCATTCAGCGGCTCGCGTACTCTCGCCGCGTGAACAGCTCCGCGACGCCCGCCTCCGCCGACTCCCTCGACCGTTCCTCGGCCACCGTCCCGCAACGACCGCTCGACGAGATCATGGCCCCCGACTGGGCGGCCGCCCTCGCTCCCGTCGAGCCGCAGCTGCGCGCCGTGGGCGACTTCCTCCGCGCGGAGACCGCGGCCGGACGCCCGTACCAGCCTGCGCCGTCGGACATCCTGCGGGCCTTCCAGCGCCCGCTCGCCGACGTACGCGTCCTGATCGTGGGCCAGGACCCCTACCCCACACCCGGCCACGCCATGGGCCTGTCGTTCTCCGTCCAGCCGCACGTGCGCCCCGTGCCACGCTCGCTCCAGAACATCTACGCCGAGATGGCGACCGACCTCGGGACACCGACGCCCGTGCACGGCGACCTGTCCGCGTGGAGCGACCAGGGCGTCATGCTGCTCAACAGGGTCCTGACGGTCGGCGACGGCGACGCCGGGTCGCACCGCCGCAAGGGCTGGGAGGCCATCACCGAGGCCGCGATCCGCGCGCTCGTGGCCCGCGACCGCCCGCTCGTCGCGATCCTCTGGGGACGCGACGCCGCGACGCTCAAGCCGCTCCTGGGCAGCACGCCCGTGGTCGAGAGCGCGCACCCCAGCCCGCTGTCCGCCCAGCGGGGGTTCTTCGGGTCCCGGCCGTTCTCGCGCGTCGACGAGCTGCTCGTCGCCCAGGGTGCGGCCCCCGTCGACTGGACGCTGCCAGCGGCCTGAGGCACGGCGTCGGGCCGGGCCGGGTCGTGCCGTCGGGCCGGAAGGTCACGCGACGCACGGCCCCCGTTGTCACACAATGGACCGGTGACCACCTCGCACCCGGACGATGAGAACACGCCCCGTTGGGCCAGCTACGTCGCGATCGGCGACTCGTTCACGGAAGGACTCTGGGACCCCTACCCGAACGACCCGGACCGCCAGCGCGGCTGGGCCGACCTCCTCGCAGGGCACCTGTCGACGCGACGCAGCGCCGCAGGCCGGGCCCCGCTCCAGTACGCCAACCTCGCGATCCGCGGCCGGCTCCTGCGCTCGATCCTGACCGAGCAGGTGCCGGCCGCGATCGCGCTCAAGCCGGACCTGGTGAGCCTCATCGGCGGCGGCAACGACATCCTGCGTCCCGCGGCCGACGTCGACCGCCTGGCCCGCAACCTCGAGCACGCGGTCGCCCGGCTGCGCGCCGAGGGCATCGACGTCCTCCTGGGCACGGGCTTCGACACGTCGGGGTCGCCCCTCGTGGGCCTCACGCGCGGCCGCGTGGGCGTCTACAACACCCACATCTGGTCGATCGCGCGCCGTCACGGCGCGCACGTCCTGGACCTGTGGGGCATGGCGTCGCTCCACGACTGGCGCATGTGGTCCGAGGACCGCATCCACCTGACCCCGGACGGGCACCGGCGCGTCGCGCAGGCCGCGCTCGTGGGCCTGGGCCAGGCGCCCGACGACGCCGCGTGGGACGACCCGCTGTCGCCCCTGCCGCCCGTCCCGCTCCTCGACCGCGCCCGGCAGAACGCCGAGTGGGTGCGGGTGCACGTGTACCCGTGGGCGACGCGGCGGCTCCGCGGGCAGTCCTCGGGCGACCTGCGAGAGCCCAAGGTGCCCGTGCTGACGCCCGTGCAGTCGCAGTAGCGAGCCGGGCACAAGGCCCGGGCGCCTGCAGGGTGCCGGCGTCCCTGAGGCACGAGCACCCCTGGTGCTGCGACGACGAAGGCCGGTGTCCCGCGAGCTCGAGCTGCGGGACACCGGCCTTCGTCGTTCCTGACGGAGCCGCCTGTCGGGTTCGAACCGACGACCTTTCGCTTACAAGGCGAGTGCTCTACCAGCTGAGCTAAGGCGGCACGCCACCCGAGGGCAGCGGCACCCTGAGGTGCGCGAACAGCCTACCGGGTGCCGGGCGTGCCGTGGACGTCCGGTGCATCCGATGGACGTCCCTCGACCGGGCATCGCCGGGGGCCGCCGCGGCACGAGCATGCGGTCGGCGTGCGCCGAGCATGCGGTCGGCGTCCGTTCCCAGCCCGGGAACGACGGCAACCGCATGCTCGGCACCGGAAGGGGGTCAGCCCTTGGCCGCCTCGACCGCAGCGGAGAGAGCGGTCGGGTCGCTCCAGTTCCCGTCCCAGCGCTCACCGTTGATCGTGATGGTCGGCGTGCCGAACCCACCGCTCTGCGGGTTGGCGAGGTCCGGGTTCTGGGTCGCCAGGTTCGTCGCGCCCTCGACCCAGTCGCCGAACTGGTCGACCGCGTCGCCCGCGGCGATCTTGTCGGCCACGTCGGCCGGGACGCCCACGCTCTTGGCGATCTCGGCGATCTGCTGGTCGGTCAGCGTCTCCTTGTTCTCCTCGGGCTGGTTGACGAACATCGCCGAGTTGAACGCGTTGAGCTGCTCGGGAGCGTGCTCGGCGATGTAGGCGGCGGCAGCGGCCGAGCGCGTCGAGAACTGCTGGGCGTTCGCCATGCGGTCGAGGATCGCCACGGGGTGCAGCACGACGTTCACGTCGCCGGCCTCGCGCAGCTGGTCGAGCGAGGCGCCGTTGATCTCCTCGAACTGCCCGCAGATGGGGCACATGTAGTCGAAGTACACGCCGACGTCGACCGCGCCGTCGGTGCTGGTGCCGGCCACACCGTCCGCCCCGATGGAGATGCCGGCCGTGTCGCTCGCCGTGCCGGGCGCGGTGACTCCGGTGAGCGGCTCGGTGACGCGAGCCTCCTTCTGGTTCATCGCGGGGATGAACACCCAGAGGAAGGCGCCGATGAGGACCGCGAGGCCGCCCACGAGGGCGCCGATCGTGATCGCTCGGTTGCGCTTGTCGCGCTTGGCCTGTGCCTCGCGCAGCGCGAGGGCCTCGGCTCGGGCCGCGTCGCGGCGGTCGGCCTTGGTCTGACGGGATTCGTTCGTCGACATGAGAGTCCTTGGAAGTCGTTCGGGGCGCGGTGTCCCGGAAGGGGCCGCGCAGGTCGCGTGAAGGCGGCCGTGCCGCGCGCGCCGGGGTGCGGGTGGCACCGGTCGCGCGGCGGTGACGAGTCGGGTGGCGAGTCGTCAGGCGGCCGCGAGAGCCACCGGTGGCCCCCGCAGCGACCGCACCGCGGCGAGCGCCAGATGGTGCAGGACCTTGGTGGCCGAGCGGACGACCTGGCGGCACGCGTCGGCGACAGGGGCGAGCGGGCGGGGCAGCAGCACGGCGAGGTTCCGGGGGCGCAGGACGCCCACGAGCCGGTCACGGACGCGCAGCGCGACGGCGGCGAGGCCGCAGCCCGCGACCAGGAGCGCGAGGTGCGCGAGCAGCACGGGCAGGGCCAGCACCCCGACGACCGTGACGACCCGCGTGGGGTCTCCCCCCAGGGCGGCGGTCCCGGCCGGGCACTCGGCGGTCTCTCGCAGGAGGGCCAGGTGGATACCGGCGACGCCCCAGCCTCCCGGGGCGGGCAGGCACTGGTGGACGACGCTGAAGCCGCGGTCCGCGAGGAGGGACAGGGTTCCGACGACGAGCAGGAACCCGGCGACGACGAGCGAGGTCACGGTCGAGAACCGGCGGACCGAGGCCTCCGCGGAGGTCCGGTGGACGGACCGGGCGCGCACGACCGTACGGACCGCAGCGCGTGGCGCGGTCTCGTTCGGGGGCGATCCGGGCGACGCACCGTGTGGTGCGCCCGGTGCGGACGTCCTGGTCACGGGATCAGGGTACTCGGACAGCCTGGGAGTTTCCGGTGAGGCTGCAGGATCAAATGCTCGGGGGTGGACCCGGGAACGGCGCCCACTCGACGGGAGCCCCGTTCCCGAGCGAGAAGAGCACGATGGCCGCGAACGCGAGCCCCACCACGACGAGGACGATCGCCCCCACCCGTCCCGGTGCGACGTGCACGAGGGTCGTGCGCGCCCCGAACCGCGTCAGCGCGGAGAGCGGGCCGAACCAGGCGAGGAGCACCGCCACCGCCATCGCGAGGCACAGCACCACGGTGAAGACCCAGTCCTCGTTCATGCCTCCTGCCGACCGCGCCTCGACCGTCTGCTGGGGCGCGAGGACGACCATCCCGGGCGCGAGCAGCCACCACGCCCCGACCGCGACGAGCAGCCCGCCGCACAGCGCGACGAGGAGCGACGGCAGTGCTCCGACGGCCGCCCGCAGCGCGTACCAGGGGACGGCGACCGCGACCCGGACGCCGTCGCTGCGCTGGACGCCCTTGCGCTCGCGGTGCGCGTGGAACGAGTCGGCGGCCACGCCCACGACACGGGCGGCGACCACGAGCAGGCACAGGAGCACGAACGCGACCCCGGGGCTGCGCCCGGCGAGGAGCATGAGCGGGAGCCCGAGCGCGAGCAGGGTCCCGGACCGCTGCCGGTGGGACGGGCGCGCGTAGGAGCTGCCGGGCGGTTCCGTGACGGGCTGGCCGAAGGCGTCGAACAGCGGGTCATGCCCGGGGGCCGCGGCGGGTGGGCCGGCAGGCGGGCCCGGCTGCGGCGGGTAGGGCGTCGGCACGGACGGGGCCGCACCGTGTCCGGGCGGAGGGACCGGGGCGCGTCCCGGAGCTGCGGCAGGAACGGGGCCCTGGAGCTGCACCGGGGAGACGCGTGGGGCCACCGAGGGAGGCGGCGCAGGCGCGGGCGCACCCGGCGGGACTGCGGGCATCGCGACGGTCCGGCCGTCGTTGGCGATGACCTGGGTCGCGGCGAGCGGCGGGATCGAGGGAGCGCCGGGGACCGGGACCGCCGAACGGGTCGCCGACACCACGCTGGTCGGCATGACGTCGACGGCCGACGCGGGGAGCGCCACGGTGGCCGCGGCGGCGAGGGTCGCCGCCACGGCGCCTCCGGCGCCGACCCCCTGCCCGCTGAAGGTGGGCGGGACGATCGCGGTCGCTCCCGTGGCGGGGGGCGCCGTCGGGCCGTCGCCCTCGTCCGCGGCACGCCGCAGGACCTCCGCGACCTCCGACGGCCCCAGGCGCTGCGCCGGATCTGCCCGGAGCGCCGCCGCGAGCGCGGCCGCAGTGCGGGGCCCCAGTCCCGCGAGGTCCGCCTCGCCCGTCCGTGCGCGCGCCAGGACCGCCTCGACCGGACGCATGCCGAACGGCGGGCGGCCCGTTGCGGCGAAGGCGAGCACGGCCGACCATCCCCACCAGTCGCTGTTCGCGCTCGGCGCCGCCCCTTCGAGCAGCTCGGGGGCGAGGTACCCGGGCGTGCCCATGACCAGGCCGGTCGAGGTCGCGCGGGCCTCGTCGAGCCCGTGCGCGATCCCGAAGTCGATGAGGACCGGGCCGTTCTGGGTCACCAGGACGTTGCTCGGCTTGAGGTCGCGGTGCACCACGCCCGCGCTGTGGACCGCCTCGAGGGCCTCGGCGAGCTGGTCCGCGAGCTCGAACAGGTCGCGTGCGTCGAGCGGGCCGCCCGTCGCGATCTCCTCCTCGAGGTTGGGGCCGTCGACGAGCTCGGTCACGATGAAGGCGTCCGAGCCGTCGAGCTCGACGTCGAGGATCTGCGCGACGGCGGGGTGCCGCAGCCGCTGGAGCGCGACGGCCTCGCGGCGCAGGCGGTCGCGGCCCTGGGCGTCGACGTCGAGGTGCGCGTGCAGGAACTTCATCGCGACGAGGTTCCCGCCGCCGTCCTCGGCCTCGTAGACCGCCCCCATCGCGCCGGCGCCGAGCCGCGCGAGGATGCGGTAGCCACCGACCTCGCTGCCCGCCGGCAGCCCGCCACGGCGCGCGGTGCCGCTGCTCCGCGCCGGGTCGACAGATCTGCTGCTGGGCTCCTCCATGGTGTCAAGGTATCGACAATTCGCGTCCGCGCCCTGCTCTCCCGTGAGCAGGTGAGACGCGGCACAGATAACCTGGGTGGAGATTCACGGACGTCCAACCGAATATCAAGGAGATCTCCATTGACTGGCAAAGACGGCTACGACCTCGTCGTGGTGTCCAACCGGCTCCCGGTCGACTTCACGGTCGACCACGAGGGACGCGTCGACTGGAAGCGCTCTCCGGGAGGGCTCGTCACGGCTCTCGAGCCCGTCATGCAGAAGTCCGACGGCGCCTGGGTGGGCTGGTCCGGCGCGCCTGACCTCGAGGTCGAGCCCTTCGACGCGGACGACATGCGCCTGGTGCCCGTGACGCTGTCCGCCACCGAGATCGAGCGCTACTACGAGGGCTTCTCGAACGACACGCTGTGGCCGCTCTACCACGACGTGATCGCTCCCCCCGCGTTCCACCGGCAGTGGTGGGACGCCTACCGGCGCGTCAACCAGCGCTTCGCCGACGCCGCGGCCGCACAGGCCGACCACGGCGCGACCGTCTGGGTGCACGACTACCAGCTCCAGCTCGTGCCCCGGATGCTGCGCGAGCAGCGACCGGACCTGCGCATCGGCTTCTTCAACCACATCCCCTTCCCCCCGCTCGAGCTGTTCCAGCAGCTCCCGTGGCGCCGCCAGGTCATCGACGGGCTCCTGGGTGCGGACCTCATCGGCTTCCAGCGCGCGGGCGACGCGTCGAACTTCATCCGCGCCGTGCGCCGCCTGACCGGGTACACGACCCGCGGTCCCATCGTCACGACCCCCGCGACCGAGGACAGCCCCGCCCGCCACGTGCGCGCCGCGGCCTTCCCCATCTCGATCGACTCGCACACGTTCGACGAGCTCGCCCGGACCCCTGAGGTCCAGGCCCGCTCGCGCGAGATCCGGGCCGACCTCGGGGACCCCGAGGTCATGATGCTCGGGGTCGACCGGCTCGACTACACCAAGGGCATCCGGCACCGGATCAAGGCCTACGGCGAGATCCTCCAGGACGGGCGGATCGACGTCGAGCACGTCACGCTCGTCCAGGTCGCGAGCCCCAGCCGCGAGAACGTGGGCGCCTACCAGGAGCTGCGCGAGCAGGTCGAGGGCCTCGTGGGGCGCATCAACGGCGAGTACGCGGAGATCGGCCACGCCGCGATCCACTACCTCCACCACTCGTACCCGCCCGAGGAGATGGCCGCGCTCTACCTCGCGGCCGACGTCATGCTCGTCACCTCGCTGCGCGACGGCATGAACCTCGTCGCCAAGGAGTACATCGCGGCCCGCTCGGACGACCAGGGCGTGCTCGTGCTGTCCGAGTTCACGGGCGCGGCCGACGAGCTCGCGAGCGGTGCCCTGCTCGTCAACCCGCACGACATCGACGGCATGAAGGACATCATCGTCGCGGCGGCCCACATGGACCCGCGTGAGCAGCGCAAGCGGATGCGCCGCCTGCGTCGACGCGTCCTCGCGGACGACGTCTCGAAGTGGTCCGAGTCCTTCCTGGGCGTGCTGCAGGCCATGCCGTCGCGCGACACGCCCCGACGCCAGGAGCCGGTCGAGGGAGAGGGCGCGTGACGGCGTCGGGCCCCGGGACCTCGCTCGACGACGGGCTCGGACGCGACCTCGCCGCGCTCGCGGCGCTCGTCCCCCGCACGCCCGACGGCGGCGCGCCGGCGGGCGGGCCCCTGCTCGTGGCGAGCGACTTCGACGGGGTGCTCGCCCCCTTGGGCGACGACCCGCTCGCGTCGCGCCCCACCGCGGCCGCGGCCGCCGCGCTCGCGCGGCTCGCGGCGCTCGGCCCGGACCGCGTGCGAGTCGCGCTCGTGTCGGGTCGACGGATCGAGGACCTCGCGCGTCTGGCCTCGCCCCCGGTGGGGGCGCTGCTCGTCGGCAGCCACGGCGCCGAGACGGGCGAGGTGCTGGCCTCCTCACCGGACGCCGAGGCGCCGGGCGCGCACAGCCAGGTCCGTGCCGACGGGACGACCGCCCGGGTCCGCCTCGTGCCCGTCGCGCTCGACGACGCCCAGACGGCCCTCCTGACCCACGTCACGCAGGGCCTCGAGGAGATCGCGGACCCCGTCGAGGGAGCATGGGTCGAGCACAAGCCCTCGGCGGCCGTGCTGCACACCCGTCTGTCGCCCCAGCCCGCGGCCGACGAGGCCGCGGTCGCCGCCGCACGGCTCGGCGACGAGCTGGGCGCACACGCCATGACGGGCAAGAACGTGGTCGAGATCGCGGTCACGAGCACCTCGAAGGGCATCGCGCTCGATGCGTTGCGCACCGCGCTGGGCTCGCCCGCGGTGCTCTACCTGGGCGACGACGTGACCGACGAGAGGGCGTTCGCCGTGCTCGGCGCGTCCGACCTCGGGATCAAGGTCGGTCCGGGAGAGACGCTCGCACGCCGGCGCGTCGCCGACCCCGCCGAGGCGGCCCTCGCGCTCACGGTGCTCGCCGACCTGCTGGGCGCCTGAGGACCGTTACCCGCACGTGACCCGGGTGTGACGGAGAACTCAGCATGCGGGGGTAGGATGCCGAGCAACGATGACGTCGGACCACCAGGTCCCCCGGGAGACCGGAGTTCCTGGAGGTTCGGCTTCTTCTGTGTCACAGCAGACACGCACCACGTGAAAGCGCGGCACGTCACTACACAACGGATCGTCCGGCACGTACCTGCCGGTGGAGGGATGTACCCATCATGGCTACGGTCACTTTCGACCACGCAACGCGGCTCTACCCGGGGACCGAGCGCCCTGCGGTGGACCAGCTCAACCTGCACATCGAGGACGGCGAGTTCCTCGTCCTCGTCGGCCCCTCGGGTTGTGGCAAGTCGACCTCGCTCCGCATGCTCGCGGGCCTCGAGGACGTCAACGGCGGGCACATCTTCATCGGTGACCGCGACGTCACCGACGTGCAGCCCAAGGACCGCGACATCGCGATGGTGTTCCAGAACTACGCGCTGTACCCGCACATGTCCGTCGCGGACAACATGGGCTTCGCGCTGAAGATCGCCGGCACGCCCAAGGCGGACATCCGCCAGCGCGTCGAGGAGGCTGCGAAGATCCTCGACCTGTCCGAGTACCTGGACCGCAAGCCCAAGGCCCTCTCGGGTGGTCAGCGCCAGCGTGTGGCCATGGGCCGCGCGATCGTCCGCCAGCCGCAGGTCTTCCTCATGGACGAGCCGCTGTCGAACCTCGACGCCAAGCTCCGTGTCCAGACCCGTACGCAGATCGCGTCGCTCCAGCGCCGTCTCGGCGTCACGACCGTCTACGTCACGCACGACCAGACCGAGGCCCTCACCATGGGTGACCGCATCGCGGTCCTCAAGGACGGCCTCCTGCAGCAGGTCGGCACGCCGCGCGACATGTACGACACCCCGGCCAACGTCTTCGTCGCCGGCTTCATCGGTTCGCCGGCCATGAACCTCGCGACCTTCACCGTGAACAACGGTGCTGCCGAGGTCGGCGCGGCGCGCATCCCACTCGACCGCGAGGTCGTCGCCAAGATCACCGAGGCGGACAAGGGCAAGGTCACGGTCGGCTTCCGCCCCGAGTCCCTCGAGGTCACCACGCAGGCGAACGAGAACGCGTTCGCCGTCGAGGTCAACATCGTCGAGGAGCTCGGCTCCGACGCGTTCGTCTACGGCACCCTCAAGGGTGACCTGGCCAGCGCCGACGTCCACTCGGGTGCTGGTGACAACCAGATCATCGTCCGCGTCGACCCGCGCAACGTGCCCGCCAAGGGCGAGCGCATCCACGTGGCGATCCGCCCGGGCAACACGCACATCTTCTCGACCGCGACGGGCCTGCGTCTCAGCTGACCCACAGCGACACGGGGGCGGGCTCGGCTGTGTGCCGGGTCCGCCCCTTTCGCATATCCTTCCCCGTGGCTGCGGAACGTCCGCAGTCGTGACCGACGTCGGGTGCGGACCCGCGGCGACCTGCCGCACGGCGCGCACCGCAGTCCGTCGAGCCACCCCGCGCGACCGGCCACCGCGGAGAAAGGACCTGTCATGGTGCAGAACCTGCAGATCACCGCGTCAGCCCCCGACCCAGCCCTGCTCGACCTCCCCTGGGACATCCCGCTCGAGCAGTGGCCGGACGAGGTGCTCGCAGCCCTCCCCCGCGGTATCTCCCGCCACATCGTGCGCTTCGTGCGCATGTCCGGGCGCGTCATCGCGATCAAGGAGATCGGGGAGTCCGTCGCGTACCGCGAGTACGAGCTCCTGCGCCAGCTCAGCCGCATGGACGTGCCGAGCGTCGTGCCCGTGGGGGTCATCACGGGCCGCTCGGACGCGAACGGCGAGCGCCTCGAGGCCGTGCTCATCACCGAGCACCTGCAGTTCTCGCTGCCCTACCGCGCGCTCTTCAGCCAGGCCCTCCAGCCGGACACCGCGACCCGGCTCATCGACGCCCTCGCCGTGCTGCTCGTGCGCCTGCACCTCATCGGCTTCTACTGGGGCGACGTGTCGCTGTCCAACACGCTCTTCCGACGCGACGCCGAGACCTTCGCGGCCTACCTCGTCGACGCGGAGACGGGTGACCTGCACCGCGAGCTGAGCCCGGGCCAGCGCAACTACGACGTGGACCTCGCCCGGACCAACATCATCGGCGAGCTCATGGACCTCTCCGCGGGTGAGCTGCTCGACGAGGACATCGACGAGATCCTCGTGGGCGACGCGCTCGTCGCCCGGTACAACGAGCTCTGGGACGCCCTGACGAACGCCGAGTCGTTCGCGTCCGACGAGCGGTGGCGCGTCGCGGCCCGCATCGAACGCCTCAACAACCTGGGGTTCGACGTCGGCGAGCTCGACATCACGACCGACATCGACGGGACCACGGTCCAGATCCAGCCCAAGGTCGTCGACGCCGGGCACCACTCGCGCCGCCTCATCCGGCTCACGGGGCTCGACGTCCAGGAGAACCAGGCGCGCCGGCTCCTCAACGACCTCGACTCCTACCGGGCGGCGGCCGAGCGGCAGAACGACGACGAGGAGTTCGTCGCGCACGACTGGCTCAGCGGCGTGTTCGAGCCCACGATCCAAGCCGTGCCGCGCGACCTGCGGCGCAAGCTGCAGCCTGCGCAGCTCTTCCACGAGATCCTCGACCACCGCTGGTTCATCTCCGAGAAGGCCGGGCGTGACATCCCCATGCCCGAGGCCACGGCGTCGTACGTGGAGAACGTGCTCCGGCACCGGCCCGACGAGAAGGCGATCCTGGGCCTGGCGCCGGGCGAGGTCGACCAGCAGGAGTGAGGTCCCCTGGGCGGGACCCGGCGCGCCGGACTCCGGGGTTCCGGGGCCGCGACGGTCAGGACCCCGACGGCAAGGGGCGGGCTGCTCGTGCTGCCCCGACGTCCTGGCGCCGGTAGCGCTCGCCCACGAGGGCTGCACCGAGCGCGATGACCCCCGGCACCACGAGGGCCACCTCGAGCCCTGCGCGCAGCACGAGCGCCCCGGTCGCGGCCCCCGCGCCGAGCGCCAGGACGGCCGAGACGCGCCGGACCCACGCCTCGCGGCCGTGGCTGTCCTGGAAGTAGTCGGCGGCCAGCCCCGTCAGGGTCGAGGTGACCACGGTCGTCGTGAGGTCCTTGACGGACAGGTGCCGCGCCGTCGCGGCCTGCACCCCCATCGACACGCCGAGCACCGCCACGACCAGGAGCAGGCGCCACCCCCGGGGTTCGCCCACCACGTACACCACGACCGAGGCGGCGAGCACCCCCACGCCGACGCCCGCGAACAACCCGGTGGTCGTCCGGTGCCAGCCGGCCGGATGGTTGCGGAACGCGTAGCCGGCGACCGCAGCCCCCGCGACGTAGGCCAGGAGCGCGACGAGCGGGCCGGCGGTGGGGACGTCCTGCCCGCCGGCCAGCCCCATCCCGAGGATGAGCACGTTACCGGTCATGTTGGCCGTGAAGACCTGGTCGAGCGCCAGGTAGCAGATGCCGTCGATGATGCCCGTCGAGAACGTCAGGACGAGGAGCAGCACCCGGTAGTGCCGATGCACGGGGCGAGGGTCCATGTCGCGAGCATGCCCCGGGAGTCCACGCGGCGCACCCGCGGAGCCCGGACCCGCGCCGCGCTTCCGGGCCCAGGCCCGGCGTCCTGAGCCCCCAAGAGCCCCGGAAGCGCGCAGGGCGCCCCGCGCGCCGCCTGGTGGCGGCCTGCGGGGCGCCCTGGGGCGGCGTGGTGCGGAGGCTCAGTCCTCGGCGGCGCGCAGGCGCGCGACCTCGTAGAGCGAGATGCCGGCCGCGACGCCCGCGTTGAGCGACTCGACGTCCGAGAGGATCGGGATCGAGGCGACGACGTCGCACGTCTCGCGCACGAGGCGCGAGAGACCCTTGCCCTCGGAGCCGACGACGAGCACGAGCGGGTCCTTGCCGAACGCAAGCTCGCCCACGGCGACCGGGCCGCCGCCGTCGAGCCCGACGATGAAGCAGCCCGCGGCCTTGTACTCGGTGAGCGTGCGCACGAGGTTCGTCGCGCGGGCCACGGGCACGCGCGCCGCGGCACCGGCGGACACCTTCCAGGCCGACGCCGTGACGCCGGCAGCCCGGCGCTCGGGCACCAGGACGCCGTGCGCACCGAACGCGCCCGCGGAACGCAGGACGGCGCCGAGGTTGCGCGGGTCGGTGACGCCGTCGAGCGCGACGATGAGCGGCGGCTCGCCCGCCTCGTGCGCACGGTCGAGGAGGTCCTCGGGGTCGGCGTAGTCGTAGGGCGGGACCTGGATCGCGACGCCCTGGTGGACCGAGCCGTCGGTCATGCGGTCGAGCTCTGCCTTGGTGACCTCGAGGAGGTTGTACCCGCGCCCGGAGGCGATGTTCAGGATCTCCTTGGTGCGGTCGTCGGCCTCGAGGCGGGTCGCGATGTAGACCGCGGAGACCGGGATGTAGGCACGGAGCGCCTCGAGCACCGCGTTCCGGCCGTTGACGACCTCGTTGGCGCTGCTCGAGCGGGTCGTGCGCGAGGGCGTGCGGCCGCTGGGGCGCCCGCCACGGGCTGCGCTCTTGGCGTCGTGCGAGCGGGGACCCGTCGAGGTGGCCTCGCGGCGCTCGGCCGCGACCTTGGCCTTGTGCGCCTTGTGGTAGGTGCGGTCCTCGGCCTTGGGCGTCGGGCCACGGCCCTCGAGCGAGCGACGGTTCTTGCCGCCCGTGCCGGCGACGGCGCCCTTCTTGTTGCTGCTGCGGGTCGCGCCGCGTCGTTGTGAGTTTCCAGCCATGGGTCTGCCCCGTCGGTCGATGTGAGTGAGTGAAGTTGTCGGTGGCGGACCCCGCGCCCCGGTGGGCGCCGTCCGGCCGTCGGGCCAGGGCCCCTGGTCAGGTGCCCTGGCGTGCAGCGAGGGACCAGCGGGCCCCGTCGCTGGAGTCCTCCACGACGACCCCGGCGGCCGCGAGGCGGTCCCGGATCGCGTCGGAGGTGGCGAAGTCGCGTGCCGCCCGTGCCTGGGCGCGGGCGTCGAGCTCGGCGGTCACGACCGCGTCGAGCGCATGCCGGTAGCGGGTGTCCCCGGCGTCGGCCCACTGCTCGCCCGCGGGGTCCAGCCCCAGCACGTCGAGCATCGCGCGGAGCGAGACGAGGTGGTGACGGGCGACCGCGTCGGCGGCCGGCGAACGGTCCGCGAGCGCGGAGTTGCCCGCCCGCAGGTGCTCGTGGACCACGGCGAGCGCTGCCGGCACGTTGAGGTCGTCGTCCATGGCCGTCACGAACGCGGTCGGGAGCTCGGCCTCGCGCACGTCGGCGACGTCCACCTCGCCCACGCGCTCGCTCGCACGCTGGACGAACCCGCTGAGCCGCTCCCACGTGGCCTCGGCCTCGGTCACGGTGTCCTGGGTCCACTCGAGCATCGAGCGGTACTGGACCGCGGCGAGCGCGTAGCGCAGCACGGCCGGGCTGGTCGTGGAGAGCACCTCGCGGACGAGCAGCCCGTTGCCGAGCGACTTGCTCATCTTGGCGCCGCCCTGGGTGACCCAGGCCGAGTGCAGCCAGTACTGGGCGAACCCGTCGCCGGCCGCACGGGACTGCGCCTGCTCGTTCTCGTGGTGCGGGAACCGCAGGTCCAGGCCGCCGCCGTGGATGTCGAACGTGCTCCCCAGGTACCGGTGGGCCATGGCCGAGCACTCGAGGTGCCAGCCGGGCCGTCCGCGCCCGAACGGGGTGTCCCACGAGGCCGTGGCGGGCTCGCCGGGCTTGGGGGCCTTCCAGAGCGCGAAGTCGCGGGGGTCGCGCTTGAGGGAGTCCTCGGCCGGGTCCGCAGGGGCGGGGGCGAGGTCCTCGAGGCGCTGGTTGGTGAGCGAGCCGTAGTCCGCCCAGGAACGGACGTCGAACCACACGTCGCCGGGGCCGGTCGTGTAGGCGTGCCCCGAGTCGACGAGGCGCTGCATGAGCTCGACCATGTCCGGGACGTGCCCCGTGGCGCGGGGCTCGTACGTGGGCGGGGTCACGCCCAGCGCGTCGTAGGCCGCGGTGAAGGCGCGCTCGTTGATCGCGGCCCACGCCCACCAGGGCTCGCCCGCGTCGACGGACTTGGCGAGGATCTTGTCGTCGATGTCGGTGACGTTGCGGATGAGGGTCACGCGCGAGCCCGTGCGACGCAGCCAGCGCACCAGGACGTCGAACGCGACGGCCGAGCGCATGTGCCCGATGTGCGGCGCCGACTGGACCGTCGCCCCACACAGGTAGATGCCGACCTCACCCTGGTTCTGGGGGATGAAGTCGCGCACGTCCCGCGTCGCGGTGTCGAACAGTCGAAGGCTCACGCCCGCAAGGTTACCGGGGTGCACCCCTCCCGGCAGAACCCGCCCCGGCGGGGGCGGCGTACCGGTGCGCGTCTTCACCCGCGCGAGCCGGTCGCGCGGGTCTCCCCGGCGCCCTCCGAGGTCGTCGTCCCGAGGGCCGTCGCCGCGGCCGCCGTCGGACGGCGCAGCGGCACGGGGCCGTCGTCAGTCGCGCCAGTGGACCTTGGTCGGGGTCACGCGCACGACCACTCGGCGGTTGTCCGTGCCGTCGTCACCCGTGTAGCGCTCGGCTCCCGTGTACTTCTGCGCGAGCGCGTGGATGAGCGAGGCCGAGGGGTCCTCCTCGATCGCGGCCTCGCCGCGCACCTCGAGGTACTGGTACGGGGCGTCGCGCGGGTAGACGAGCACGCTCAGACGGGGGTCGCGGCGCAGGTTGTCGGTCTTGCGGCGGCCGTGGATCGTCGAGAACACGATGTCCTCGCCGTCGCGCGCGACCCACACGACCGAGGTCTGCGGGCTGCCGTCCGCCTCGAGCGTGGCGACGGTGGCGAACTCGGGGGCGTCGAGGAGCGCCTTGGCGGCGTCGGGAAGGCTCGTCATGCCGTGCTCAATCGCGCGGCGCCCGCGCGTATTCCCGCAGGTCGCCACCTTCTCAGCAGGTGGGACGCGGGCCCGACGGCGGCGCTACCCGAAGTTCTTGCCCTCGCCCCGGTAGGTGGGGACCTCCTCGACGACCTGGTCGCCGCGCACGAGCTGCACGCGGTCGAAGCGCTCCATGAGCTCGCCCGCCTTGGCGTGCCGGAACCAGACGCGGTCGCCCACCGCGAGCTCACGCGCGTCACGGTGCCCTCGGGCGACGTGCAGGGGGGTCTGGACCTCGCCGACGCCCTCGGACGACGTGAGCCGCCACCCGGGCTCGACGACGCGTGGCACGCGCGCGGCCCCGGCGGGCCCCGAGGCCACGTACCCGCCCGCGAACGCGGTCGCGTAGCCGGGCGCGGGGACGCGCACGACGTCGAGCCCGAAGTACGCCGAGGGGTGCGGCACGAACGAGCGGTACCCGTCGAACAGGCCGGGCACGAACAGGCCCGAGCCGGACGTCACCTCGGTCACGACGGGGTCTGCGGCGGACGTCTCGAGCGAGCCGGTCCCCCCGGAGTTCACGAGCTCGAGCTCGTGCCCGACGGCGTCGCGCACGGCTGCGATGACCTCGCCCCGGCGTGTGGACAGGTCGGCGACCGAGGCCTTCTTGACGAGCCGCACCGCGGGGCTCGTGTCGGGCAGCCCCGCGACCTGCGCCTCGTAGAACATCAGGCCGCGCACGCGCAGCCCGGGCAGGGTCGCGATCGCGCGCGCGAGCGCCGCGGCCTCCGCGGGGGTGTGGACGGGCGAGCGGCGGGTCCCGAGGTGGACGGTGAAGGGTCCGACCCCCAGCCGCAGCGAGGCGTCGATGTCGAGGCACAGCAGGACGGGCGGGGTGTCCGCCTCGCCCGCACCGGCCCCGCGCCCCACCGCGTCCGCCCCCCGGTGCCCCGAGAGCGCGGTCGCCACGAGCGCGACCTGTGCGACGTCGTCGACCATGAGGGTGATCTCCCGGCGTGCGGCCGGGTCCGCGGCGAGCTCCGCGAGCGCCCGGCGGTCGACCGTCGGGTAGGCGACCAGCACGTCGCGCGCGCCCTGCTCGACGAGCCACAGCGCCTCGGCCAGCGAGTACGCCATGATCCCCGCGAAGCCGAGCCGGCCCGCGCGCTCGACGAGCGAGCGCACGCGCACGGACTTGGACGCGAGGCGCACGGGCACTCCCCCGGCGCGTGCCAGCAACTCGCGCGCGTTGGCATCGAACACGTCGAGGTCGACGACCGCGACAGGGCCGGGGACGCGCTCGGTCGCGGCCGACAGCCGCTCGCCCAGGGTGCGCGTCTCCGCGGACGAAGCGGATGATCGGGGCCTACCGGTCGCAGCGTCCCCGAGGGACCGGGCGGACGGGTCCTGCGTGCTGCTCTGCACGGGCGTCGACGTCATGGTAGGAAACCTACCCCTCGTGAGATAGTGCCGGGTGTGACGAGCCAGCAGGCTCCCGGTTCATGGACGAACTGGGCGCGAAACCAGACCGCTGATCCCCTGCGCCGCGCTGCCCCGCGTGACACCGACGAGCTCGCGCGGACCGTGCGCCGAGCGGCCGACGACGGCCTGCACGTCCGTGCGGTCGGCGCCGGGCACTCGTTCACGGGAGCCGCGGTCACCGACGGACTCCTGCTGAGCCTCGACCACCTGCAGAGGGTCGAGGACGTGACGCGCACGGAGACCGGCGCGCGCGTGACCGTGGGGGCAGGCATCCGCCTGCACCGGCTCAACCAGGTCCTGGCGTCGGCGGGGCTCGCGATGCGCAACCTCGGCGACATCGACCGCCAGTCGATCGCGGGCGCGATCTCGACCGGCACGCACGGCACGGGGGCCTCGCTCGGCGGGCTCGCGACCCAGGTCCGCGGGGTGCGCGTGGTCGGGGCCGACGGCTCGGTCACCGAGGCCACGCCCGAGCAGAACCCGGACCTGTTCGAGGCGAGCCGCCTGGGCCTCGGCTCGACGGGCGTGCTCGCTGCCGTGACGCTCGACGTCGTCCCGGCGTTCCACCTGCGCGCCCAGGAGGAGCCCTGGCCGCTCGACCGGGTCCTCGAGGAGCTCAGCACGGCCTCGGGCGGCCGCGGGGGCGGCACGGACGCCGAGGGCCTCGAGAACGCGCACGACCACTTCGAGTTCTACTGGTTCCCGCACACGCGCCGCGCGCTCACCAAGCGCAACGACCGCCTGGCGCCCGACGACGAGGCCGCGGCCTCCCTGCACGCGGCCCGCGGCGAGCGGCCGGACGCCGTGACCCGGGCGCGCGCCTGGGTCGACGAGGAGCTGCTGTCCAACGGGGCGTTCGAGGTCGTCAACCGGCTCGCGACGGCCCTGCCGCGCGCGACGCCCCGCATCAACGCGCTCTCGGCACGTGCGCTCGCTCCCCGCACCTACGTCGCTCCCTCGCACGAGGTGTTCGTCTCGCCGCGGCGCGTGCGCTTCCGCGAGATGGAGTACGCGGTGCCTCGCGCGGCCCTCGTGGACGTGCTCGAGGAGATCGACGCCTGGGTCAGGGCCTCGGGCGAGAACGTCCCGTTCCCCGTCGAGGTCCGGTTCGCCGCGGCCGACGACGTGTGGCTCTCCACCGCCCACGGACGCGAGAGCGCCTACGTCGCGGTCCACCAGTACCTCCGGCTCCCGCACGAACGCTACTTCGAGGGGGTCGAGAAGATCGTCGCGAGCGTGGGCGGACGACCGCACTGGGGCAAGCTCCACACCCTGGGCGCCGAGGACCTCGCCGAGCGCTACCCGCGCTTCGAGGACTTCCGCCGGGTCCGCGCCCAGGCCGACCCGGGCGGGGTGTTCGCGAACCCCTACACGGACCAGGTGTTCGGGCCGCGCTGACGGCCCCGCGCGGGTGAGCGGGCCACCCGGGGTGAGCGGCGTCGTCGGGCCTGCTGCGGACCGGCCGCGGCCTGCGGACCGGACGGCAGCCGCCGAGGCTGCTGGGCCCGCTAGGACGCCTCGGCGGGGCCCGCAGCGTCCGCCGCCCCGTCAGGGTGCACCACGAGCGACAGGACGTAGTCCGCGAGCGCGTGGAAGCTGCGGATCGTCGCCTCGTCGTCCTGCTGGACGAGCCACGCGATCTCGATCCCGTCGATGTACCCCGCGACGATGCGCGCGAGGAACGGCGTGTCCATCGAGTACGTGATGCCCGCGATCTCCGAGAGCTGGTCCAGGATGCCCTGCGTCATGGCCCACGTCTGCTCGAGGTGCGCCCGCGCGACCGGGCGCAGCGCACGGTTGCGCGAACCGGCCGTCGCGAACTCGAACGTCAGCAACCGCATGTGGCGGCGCGGGGTGAGGCCCTGCCACAGCCCGTCGGCGGCCGCGTGCGCGATCGTGTACAGGTCCTGGGTGGGGTCCAGCGCCATGCGGACAGGGTCCGAGGCGACGAGCGCGACGCTGTGGCCCATGGCCCGGAGCATCGCGTCCTTGTCCTCGAAGCAGTAGTGGACCGTCCCGAGCGAGATCCCGGCCTCGGCCGCGACCCCGCGCACCGTGACGGCCTCCACACCCTCACGGATGGCGATCGACATCGCCGCGTCGACGATCTGTGCGCGGCGCTCCTCGATGGACATGCGGCTCATCGTCGAACTCCTTCGTGACCGACCTCGGTGGTGCGCACGAACGTCGCCCGCTGCTGTCCACCATGCCTTCAATGTCGCATATTCGCATGTGGGAGCCGCGAGGACAGGACGGGCCACGACCTGGACGTGGCAGGCTGGGAGGATCGGTTCCCGTCGGGAACGTCTCGGCCGAAAGGACACCAGTGGCCCGCTCGCACCGCCCGCTCCTCCTCGTCACCGCCTGCGCGCTGCTCGTGCCCCTGCTCGCGGGGTGCGGCGGCGCCACGCAGGAAGCGGCGCCGCCCACCGCGACCGCGCACGCGGCCGAGATCACGGACGACGGGGTCTCGGTCACGCTGACCGTCCCCGCGGGCTGGGACCGTGCCGGGCAGGACGCGCCCCTCGTCGTCCGGACGGAGAAGCCGTTCGGCGACCCGGGGTTCACGGCCAACGTGGTCGTCACGACCGAGGCCCCCGGCACCTCGACGCTCGCCGAGCAGACCGCCGCAGCCGCCGACTACCTGGCGCAGACGGACGACTGGACCGTCGACCCGACGCAGCCCGGGCCGATCGAGCTCGCAGGGTTCCCCGCCCACCGGTTCGGCGGCACGCGCTCGGTCGACGGCGTCGAGGTCTCCCAGGTCGAGACGATCGTCGAGGTCGCGACCGGGACGGGGACCGCGTTCGTGTTCGTCACGGAGTCGTACGCGACGCAGGACACCGACGGCGCAGCACAGGCCCGCGCCGTGACCGACAGCCTGGTCGTGACGCCCGCCGGATGACGGGCTGCCGCGCCTAGGCCCCGAGCGCGCCCACGGGCGAGGTCGATCCGCGCGGCACGAGGCGGCACGGGAGCTTCTCGACGCCCGACGCCCGCTGCCCGTCGATCGCGGCGAACAGTCGTTGTGCGGCGTAGCGTCCCAGGACCTCGAGGTTGTTGTCGACGCTCGTGAGCTCGGGCCTCGCGCCGAGCGCGAACTGCTCCCAGTTGTCGAAGCCGATGACCGAGACGTCGCCCGGTACGTCGCGGCCGAGCTCACGGAGGGTGTCGAGCACGCCTCGGGCGATCTGGTCGCTCGCCGCGAAGATCGCGTCGATCGACGGGTCCTTGGCCAGGAGCATGGCCGTGGCGCTCCGACCCCACCGCTCCGACCACTCCCCGAACAGCACGCCGTCACCCGCGAGCTCGAGGCCCGCGGCCGAGAGCGCCGCTGCCGTGCCGGCCGCCCGGTCCTGGGCCGCGGCGTACGTGGGGTCGCCCGAGACGTGGGCGATGCGGCGGCGCCCGCACGCGATCAGGTGCTCGACGGCGACCCGGCCGCCCGCGACGTTGTCGGGGACGATCGAGAGGTCCGCGTCGTCCTGGGACGGCGCGTAGGCGTAGACCACCGGCACGGGGAGCCGCTGCCCCAGGGACTGACGCAGGTCGGTCTGGCGCCCGACGACGATCAGCCCGTCGACACGACGCGAGAGCAGGGCCTGGAGGTGGTACTGCTCGCGGATCGAGTCGCCTCGCGCGTCGCACAGGAAGACCGAGACGCGACCGGCGCCGAACGCGTCCTCGGCTCCCATGAGGATGGGGATGACGAAGCGCCCTTCGAGGTCGCTCGTCAGCAGGCCGACCGTCCCCGTCCTGCCCGCGAGGAGGCCGCGGGCGAGCGCGTTGGGCTGGAACGAGAGCCGCTCGGCGGCCTCCATGACCCGCGTCCTGGTCTCGGCCTTGACCTGGTCGCGCCCGTTGAGCGCCTTGGAGGCCGTCGCCACCGAGACCCCGGCGAGCCGTGCGACGTCGGTCAGCGTGACAGAACGCTTGGCCCTGTCGACCGGCGGGGATCCCCCTTCGTCCTCGCGCACCATCGTCCTGCTCCCTCGAGATGTCCCGGTCCCTGATGGATCCGGAGGTCGTGACGAAACTGTAACCCCCTGAGCGGGTTGACGGCTCCCCGACTCCGCAATAGTCTCAGAAAACCTTTTCGGCATCTTTCGCAAGAGGCGATGTGAGCGCTAACGTGCTCCTAGCGGCCTCATTCAGCGAAAAGATCTCGTCGTGGGGGTAGGAGCGTCTCGATCGCCAGATGATCGTGACGCACTTCCGAAACGGTTTCGTCGCCGTGTGCAGGACCCCTGGACGTGCAGAGCAGCACCCGAACACCCCGCACCACCCTCAACGAAGAGAGCTTGGAGGCTCGAATGAGCACCACACGGAAGTCGATCCGCGCAGTCCGCCCGCTGGCGGCCCTCCTCACGGCCGGCATGCTGGTCACGAGCCTGGCGGCGTGCTCGCCCGCCGAGGACAGCGACAGCGGGGCGGGCGGCGACACGGCCGCGAGCGACTCGCCCGAGGGGGTCGACGACGGTACCCAGCTCACGCTGTGGACCCGCGCCCCGATGGAGAAGCAGGCCACCCTCCTGGTCGACGCGTACAACGCGAGCCACGAGAACCAGGTCTCCCTGACCATCACGCCCAACGACGACTACGTCGCCAAGGTGGGCGCGGCGGCAGGCAGCAGCAGCCTCCCCGACCTCTTCGCCGCGGACATCGTCTACGTCCCGAACTGGACCTCCCAGGGCCTGTTCACCGACATCACCGACCGGATCGACGGGCTCCCCTACGCCGACGAGCTCGCGCAGGGCCACATCGACGCCGGGACGTACGAGGACCAGGAGTACGTCCTGCCGTTCGTCCTCGACCTCTCGGTCATGTTCTACAACAAGGACCTCTACCGCGAGGCCGGGCTCGACCCCGAGAAGCCACCGACGACGCTCAAGGAGTACGGCGAGCACGCCAAGGCCATCAGCGCGCTGGGCAAGGACGGCGTGTCCGGCACGTACTTCGGCGGCAACTGCGGCGGGTGCACGCTCTTCACGTGGTTCCCGTCGGTCTGGGCCGGCGGCGACCAGGTCCTGAGCGCGGACGGCACCGAGTCGCTGCTCGCGAGCGACACCGCCAAGGACGTCTACGCGGTCTACAAGGACATGGTCGACTCCGGCGCGATCGGCAACGGCACCAAGGACGAGACCGGCGCGACGTGGACCGGTCCTTTCCAGGAGGGCAAGGTCGGCGTGATGCCGTACCCCGCGACCCTGCTGTCGACCGCGGCCGAGACCGTCGACGTCGGCGTCGCCCCGATCCCCGGACCCGACGGCGGGGAGTCCACGTTCGTGGGCGGTGACGGGATCGGCATCTCCAAGGACTCGAAGAACGAGGCCGCGGCCTGGAACTTCCTCTCGTGGCTCACGAGCGAGGACGCGCAGGTCGAGGTCCTGGCCAAGAACAACGACGTCGTGTCGCGCGCGGACCTGGCCGACAACAAGTACGCGGCCGTCGACCCGCGCCTCGTGACCATCAACGAGGTCGCGGCCAAGGGCAGCACACCCGTCGCGATCAACTTCCAGCAGGCGTTCAACGCTCCCGACAGCCCGTGGCTGACGCTCGTGCGCGGAGCGGTGTTCGGCGACGCGAAGAGCATCGACGCCGACAACGACGAGATCACGGCCGTCCTCGACCAGTAGCCAGCTCCGTCCACCCAGGACGAGCACCGTGGTGGGTGCGGACCGTCGCACCCACCACGGTCCACCCGAGTCAGAGAGGACTCCCGTGACCACGCACACCACGGCCCCCGTGAGCACCCCGAGGCCCGCGGCGCGCCCCGCCGGGCGCCGCAGTCGACGCAGCGCCCTGCGAGGCCGGGGAGCCCAGGGCTGGCTCTACGCGATGCCCACCGCCGTCTTCGTCGGCCTCTTCTTCATCGTCCCGATCCTCCTGGTCGTGCAGATGTCGGTCTCCGACTGGCCCCTGCTGGCGGGCAACCGCGGGCCCAACTTCCCCGAGAACTTCCAGGACGTCGTCGCCAACAAGTACTTCTGGCCCTCGATCGTCTTCACGCTGAAGTACACCGTGATCGCGACGGTCCTCCTCCTGGGCCTCGGGCTCGGGATGGCGCTGCTGGTCCAGGAGAGCACGCGGTGGAAGGGGTTCCTGCGCACGGCGTTCCTCGTCCCGAGCGCGCTCGGGCTGGCCTCGGCCTCGCTCCTCTTCTACGCGCTCTACTCCCCGCAGTCCGGCCCGATCAGCCCCTTCCTCGAGAAGCTCGGCCTGGTCGACGAGCCGATCTCGTTCCTCGGCACCCCCACGGCCGCCCTCTGGTCGACCGTCTTCCTCATCGTGTGGCGCTTCGCGGGCTTCTACATGCTCCTGCTCCTGGTGGGCCTGCAGAACATCCCTGGTGAGGTCTACGAGGCGGCGCGCATCGACGGTGCCAAGCCGTTCCAGATCTTCCGGAGCATCACCCTGCCGCTCCTGCGCCCCTCGCTCATGCTCTGCACGATCATGTGCGTCACGGGGTCGCTGCTCGCGTTCGACCAGTTCTACATCCTGACCAAGGGCGGCCCGGACAACAGCACCATCACGGTCGTCCAGCTCATCTACAACATGGCGTTCCAGGGACAGAACGACCTGGGCCGTGCTGCCGCCCTGTCGATCCTCGTGCTCCTGGCCCTGATCGTCATCAACGCCCTGCAGTTCCGCGGCATGCGCCAGACGGACGAGAAGTGAGGACCCCGGACATGCCCACCACGACCGAGACCCCGTCCGCTCCCGTCCCGTCGTCCGCCCCGGCCGCACCCCCTGCGGCTCGGCGCCGTCGGCGGATGGTGGGACGCGCGGCCCCGACCACGACGCTCGGGGGGCTCGCCCTGCGGACCCCGTACTACGTGTTCACGGGCGGCCTCGCCCTGATCTTCCTCTTCCCGCTCATCTGGGCCGGGGTCGCCTCGGTCTCGCCCCAGGCGGGCAGCGCCCAGACCGACGGCTGGGGGTTCGGCAACTACGTGACCCTCGCGGGCTACCAGGCCGGGATCGGGCAGTACCTCCTGAACTCGGTCGTCGTCTCCGGCCTGACGGTCCTGTTCACCCTCGTGACCTCGCTCCTCGGCGGGTACGCGTTCGCCCGCTTCGCGTTCCCCGGCAAGAACATCCTGTTCATGCTGACGCTCGGGATCCTGATGGTGCCCTACGCGACCCTGCTGATCCCGCTGTACGTCCTCCTGAACGCCCTGCACCTGCAGAACTCGCTCCTGGGCCTCGCGCTGGTCCTGACCATGTTCCAGCTCCCGTTCGCGACCTTCATGATGCGGATCTCGTTCGAGTCCGTCCCCACCGAGATGGAGGAGGCCGCCCTGGTCGACGGGTGCACGTCGTTCGGAGCCCTGCGCCGGGTCCTGCTGCCCGCGGTCAAGCCCGGGCTCATCACGGTCGGCCTCTTCGCGTTCCTCGCAGCCTGGAACGACTTCATCGCGCCGCTGATCCTCATCTCCGACTCGTCGAAGCTCCCGCTGCCGCTGGCCGTGGCCAACATGCGTCAGCAGATCATGGGCATCGTCGACTACGGGGCCACCGAGGCGGGCGTGGTCGTCCTGGCCCTGCCGTGCGTCGTCCTCTTCCTGCTGCTGCAGCGCCACTACGTCCAGGGCTTCATGTCGGGCGCCCTCAAGGGCTGACCTCCGGTCGTCCCGCGCCGTCCCGCCCCACCCATCACCTCGCCCATCCTCGTGGGCATCGACCTCACCGGAGGAAATCCGTGACCACCACCACCAGCCGGTCGACCGGCGGCCGACCGGTCGTCCCCGTCTCGTCGGTCCTGCGCCCGCTCGGGCTCGACCAAGTCCGGATCACGGGCGGCTTCTGGGCCGACCGTCAGGAGACGAACCGCGTCGCGACCCTGACCCACATCGAGCACTGGCTCGAGAAGGAGGGCTGGCTGGGCAACTTCGACGCCGCGGTCGAGGGTCGCCTTCCCGCAGCCCGCCGGGGCCGCGAGTTCTCCGACTCCGAGGTGTACAAGCTCCTCGAGGCCATGGCCTGGGAGCTGGGCAGGAGGCCCGACGACGAGCTCGACGCCCGGTTCGACGCGATCGTCCGGCGTGTGGCCGCAGTGCAGGAGCCCGACGGCTACCTGTCGACGATGTTCGGACGTCCCGGCCAGGGGGCGCGCTACTCGGACCTCGAGTGGGGGCACGAGCTCTACTGCTACGGCCACCTGATCCAGGCCGCGGTGGCCCGGGCCCGCACGGGAGGCGACCAACTCCTGGTCGAGGTGGCCCGGCGTGCCGCCGACCACGTGTGCGCGACCTTCGGGCCCCAGGGCAACCAGGGGATCTGCGGGCACGCCGAGATCGAGGTCGCGCTCGCCGAGCTGTCCCGCGTCACGGGTGAGCGACGCTACCTCGAGCAGGCGGCGCTGTTCGTCGAGCGGCACGGGAACGGCACGCTGCGCGACATCGAGTTCGGTCGCTCCTACTTCCAGGACGACCAGCCCGTCCGGGAGGCGACCGTCTTCCGGGGGCACGCCGTGCGCGCCAACTACCTCGCGGCGGGTGCGCTCGACGTCGCCGCCGACGCGGGTGACCACGACCTCCTGCGCGCGGTCGCGACCCAGTGGGAGAACACCGTCGCTCGGCGCACCTACATCACGGGCGGCCAGGGCTCCCACCACCAGGACGAGGCGTTCGGCGAGGACTTCGTCCTGCCGCCCGACCGTGCGTACGCCGAGACCTGTGCCGGGATCGGCTCGATCATGACGAGCTGGCGCCTCCTGCTCGCCACGGGCGAGGCGCGCTACGCCGACCTGGTCGAGCGCACGCTCTTCAACGTCGTCGCGACGTCACCGGCCCACGACGGCACGTCGTTCTACTACACGAACACCCTGCACCAGCGGGTGCCGGGCGTCGTACCACCGGTCGACGTCGCGAGCGCGCGCGCCTCCTCCTCGCTCCGGGCCCCCTGGTTCGAGGTCTCGTGCTGCCCGCCCAACGTCGCACGCACGTTCGCGAGCCTCGCCACGTACTTCGCGACCGTCGACGAGGACGGCCTCCAGGTGCACCAGTACGCCGACGCCGAGATCCGCACGGCTCTGCCGGACGGGACGCCCGTCGAGGTCGACGTGCACACCGACTTCCCCGACTCGGGGGCCGTGACCTTCCGCGTGCTGCGGGACACCGGCCGCGAGCTGTCCCTGCGGGTACGGGTCCCGGCGTGGTCGGCCTCGGCCAGGCTGTCCTCGGGTGGTGAGACCTGGAGCGTCGAGCCTGGCACGGCCGAGGTCCGGCGGGCCTTCCGGGCGGGCGACGAGGTGCTCCTCGAGCTCGACGTGTCGCCCCGCGTCGTGACGGCCGACGACAGGATCGACGCCGTGCGCGGCTGCGTCGCGGTCGAGCGCGGGCCCGAGGTGCTGTGCGCCGAGTCGCTCGACCAGACCGTCGACGACGTCGCCGCTCTCGTGGTCGACCCGTCCTCCCCCCTGCGCGAGCAGGGCGGGCACGTGGTCGCGACCGGGTGGAGGTCTGCACCGGCGGACGCCGCGTGGCCCTACCCGGAGAGCCCGGGGGCGGCTCCGGGCGGCACGGGCGACGGCCCCGGCCGAGCGGACGATCCGTTCGACGTCGTCCTGACGCCGTACCACGACTGGGCGAACCGCGGCCCGTCGACCATGCGCATCTGGCTCCCGACAGCCTGACCCGACCCGTCCTGGGCCGTGCGGGCGGGCACCGGGGGTCCTGGCCCCGGACCCGCCTGCACGGCCCAGGACGCACCTCCCCCGCGCCCCCGACGACGCAGGCGTCCGCCGCGTCGCGCGTCAGTCCGAGGTCGGGACGACCAGCGCCGTGGCGATCGCGGCCACACCCTCGCCGCGCCCCGTGAGCCCCAGACCGTCGGTCGTGGTCGCCGTGACGGTCACGGGAGCGCCGGCGGCCGCGCTCAGCACGGCCTCCCCCTCGGCACGGCGCGGCCCGAGGCGGGGACGGTTGCCGATCACCTGGACCGCGACGTTCCCGATCTCGAACCCCGCGGTGCGGACACGCCGCGCGGCCTCGGCGAGCAACGACGCCCCGCTCGCCCCGGCCCACTCGGGCGCGCTCGTCCCGAAGTTCGAGCCGAGGTCGCCCAGGCCGGACGCCGAGAAGAGCGCATCGGCGGCCGCGTGCGCCGCGACGTCGGCGTCGGAGTGCCCGGCGAGGCCGCGCTCGCCCGGCCAGTGCAGCCCCGCGAGCCACAGGTCGCGGTCCTGCCCCTCGGGCGCGAACGCGTGCACGTCGGTCCCGATCCCGGTGCGTGGCAGGATCATCGGACCTCCTCCGTGAGGAGCTTCTCGATGTAGTAGAAGTCGCGCGCCGTCGTGACCTTCATCGCGAGCTCGTGTCCCGGCACCACGAAGACCTCCTCGCCGAGCGCCTCGACCAGGCTCGCGTCGTCGGTCGCCGCCGTGGCCTCGGTGCGTGCTCGTGCCGCTCCCGCGGCGTGCGCGCGCACCAGCAGGGCGCGGTCGAACGCCTGAGGAGTCTGGACCGCGCGCAGCAGGGTGCGCTCGGGGGTCGAAGCGACCCGGTCCACCCCGTCCGGGAGAGCTCTCTGAGGGTCCCGGGGTGCGACGAGCTTGATCGTGTCGACGACCGGGAGGCCCGGGATGACCGCCTGGTGCCCCTCGCGCACGGTCTCGACGATGCGTCGGATCATGGCTGCCGGGGCGAGCGGGCGCGCGGCGTCGTGCACGACGACCACGTCGACGTCCGCGCGTGCACGGGACAACCCGGCCGCCACGGAGGACTGGCGCGTGGCGCCACCCGGGACGACCACGACGGGCACGCTCACGTGCGGGTCGTGCTCGAGCACGTCCGACATGGCGGACACGAGCCCGTTCGGTGCCGTGACGACCAGCGCGTCGACCACGCCCGACGCGGTGAGGCGGCGCGCGGCGTGCAGCACGAGGGGCAGTCCACGGAGCGGGACCAGGGCTTTGGGGAGATCGAAACCGAGGCGCGTGCCGGAGCCGGCGGCGGTCAGGATGGCAAGGGTCGTCACAACGTCACGGTAGACGATCTCGGCTTGTGGACCGTCGTCGGCCCGCGGTCGAGACGACCGGTCGGCGCCGAGAGCCCTGAGCGCCCTGTCGAGGAGCTCGTCGCGCCCGCGCGGCCGACCGCCCACAGACGACGACGCACGGGCTGCCAGCAGCCCGTGCGTCGTCGGTGGTACGTGGTGAGTTCGTGGCTCAGGAAGCCAGGACCTCGTCGAGGATGGCCTCAGCCTTGTCCTCCTCGGTGTGCTCGGCCAGGGCCAGCTCCGAGACCAGGATCTGTCGAGCCTTCGCGAGCATGCGCTTCTCCCCGGCCGACAGGCCGCGGTCTGCGTCACGACGCGACAGGTCGCGGACGACCTCTGCCACCTTGATCACGTCACCCGAGGCCAGCTTCTCGAGGTTGGCCTTGTAGCGGCGCGACCAGTTGGTCGGCTCTTCCGTGTATGGTGCGCGAAGAACCTCGAAGACCTTGTCGAGACCTTCCTGGCCGACGACGTCGCGGACGCCCACCAGGTCGACGTTGTCCGCCGGGACCTCGATCGTCAGATCGCCCTGAGCCACCTTCAGCTTCAGGTAGATCTTGTCCTCCCCGCAGATGGTGCGGGTCTTGATCTCTTCGATCTTTGCGGCACCGTGATGTGGGTAGACAACGGTCTCGCCTACTGTGAACGTCATCTGCAGATGTCCCCTTTCGCGGAGGTCGATCTTACCACGGGGGCCCCTGCGATTCCGAGCCCTCGCCTCGCCCGTGGCCCGCGAGAGCCCCGTGATTCCGCTGATCACGCCCGCAGTCCCCTGACGTCCGAGGCCGTTCACGGGCGGTTCACCCGTCCCGTGGGGCCCGGGGCGCACGGATCGCGGCCGACGGGATCGCCTGCCATGGCGCCCCGGGCTGCGACCAGGCCGCTCTGCTCGGGGCGCGCACGTCGTCGCCACGCCGCCCGAGCGGCGCATCCGTCGGAGCGACTAGGCTGTGGTCATGTGCGCCCGGGCGCCGAGCACCGGCCCCACCCGTCGCACACCGAGACTGCCCGCAGCACATTGGAGCGCACGTGACCAGCACCCCGTCCCGCTTGACCACGACTCGGCGATCGCTCGTGCTCGCGATCCCCGCGATCGTGGCCGGCGTCCTCGCCGTGTCGGCCTGCTCGCCCATCACGACGGACATCGCCTACTCGCCGTCCGACGGCGTGCGCATCAACCTCACCGACGAGGTGCGCGGGCTCAACCTGCTCATCATCTCGGCCGCCGAGGGCGAGCCCGGCACGCTGCTGGGCGGCATGGCCAACGACTCCGACGAGCCCGTCGAGATCACGGTCGCCCCTGAGGGCACCGACCCGATCGACATCCCGCTCGAGGCCGGCGAGACCGTCTACCTGAGCGTCGACAACGGCTTCGAGGCCCAGTTCGGCAACATCGACGTGCCGCCGGGCGGCACCATCTCGGTGACCCTCACGTCGAGCACGGGCGAGACCCAGACCGCCGAGGTCCCGGTGCTCAACGGCCTGCTGCCGGAGTACGAGGACTACCTGCCCTGATCCGCGGCTGACGGCCCGGCCTCCCGCACGACGGAAGGGTCGGTGCCCTCCGCGCGACGAGCGGTGCACGACGGCGAGGCGCCCCGAGGGGGTGCCTCGCCGTCGTGCGTCCCGCCTCAGGGTGAAACGGAGAAATCACCCTGACGTTTGTCTGCGGCAGCCGGTAGCATCCCGCCATCGGGATCGGCCGTCGCGGCCTCCCCCTCGTAGAAACGGCACGCCAGTGGCTCTCCCCCACCTTCGCCCCACGCGATCTCTCGCGGTCGGCGCGGTCCTCCTCACGTCGGTGCTCCTCGTCTCCGGCTGCAGCGCGATCCTCGGCCCGCAAGAGGCCCAGCGCGACGAGCCCGGCGGCGAGGTCACCGCGGCCTCCGACGCCGACGTGTTCTCGCTCCAGATCGGCGACTGCGTCAACCAGGTGGCTGCCGACGCGGAGCAGCCGACCGACAGCGACGACTACGAAGAAGTCAGCTCCATGCCCGTCGTCCCGTGCGGCGACCCGCACACCGACGAGCTCTACGCCGAGAAGGAGCTCGAGGCCGGGGACTACCCGGGAGACGAGGCGATCGCCTCGCTGACCGAGGAGTTCTGCCTCGCCGAGTTCGAGGGCTTCGTCGGCCTGAGCTACGAGGAGTCGTCGCTCGACATCTGGCCCATGCTCCCGGTCCAGGTCGGGTGGGAGACTGACGACGACCGCGTGGTCCAGTGCTTCATCACCGCCGGCACCGAGCCGACGACCGGATCCCTCAAGGGCTCCGCGATCTGACCGCTGCCCCACGCACGACGGCGAGGCTCCCCTCCTGGGGGAGCCTCGCCGTCGTGCATCTCGCGGGCGGCGACGAACCTCGGGCTCGGCACCGCACCGATCACCCGAAGCGGCCCGAGATGTAGTCCTCGGTCGCCTGCACCGTCGGCGAGGAGAACATCGTCGCGGTGTCCCCCATCTCGACGAGCTTGCCCGGCTTGCCCGTGCCCGCGATGTTGAAGAACGCCGTGCGGTCGCTCACGCGGGCCGCCTGCTGCATGTTGTGCGTGACGATCACGATCGTGTAGTCGTCCTTGAGCTCGGACATGAGGTCCTCGATCGCGAGGGTCGAGATCGGGTCGAGCGCGGAGCACGGCTCGTCCATGAGGAGCACCTGCGGGCGCACCGCGATCGCACGGGCGATACACAGGCGCTGCTGCTGACCGCCGGACAGTCCGGAACCCGGACGGTCGAGGCGGTCCTTGACCTCGTTCCAGAGGTTCGCACCCTGCAACGAGGACTCGACCAGGTCGTTCGCGTCCGACTTGGAGATGCGCTTGTTGTTGAGCTTGACCCCCGCGAGGACGTTCTCCTTGATCGACATCGTCGGGAACGGGTTCGGACGCTGGAAGACCATCCCGACCTGGCGACGGACCGCGACCGGGTCGACGTCGGGCGCGTAGAGGTCCTGGCCGTCCATGACGGCCTTGCCCTCGACGTGGGCGCCCGGGATGACCTCGTGCATGCGGTTCAGCGTCCGCAGGAACGTCGACTTCCCGCAGCCCGAGGGGCCGATCAGGGCCGTGACCGAGCGTGGCTCGATCGCCATGGTCACGCCCTCCACGGCGAGGAAGTCCCCGTAGTAGACGTTGAGGTCCGAGACGTCGATTCGCTTGGACATGATGTGCTTCCTTCCGGTGGCCGGTCGCGCGGGGTGCGCGGTCCGGCTCGACTGGTGGGCTCGGCTCAGCGAGCGGTCTTGGGCGAGAACAGGCGGCTGATGAGCCGGGCGATCAGGTTGAGCAGCATGACGATCAGGATCAGGGTCAGGGCCGCGGCCCAGGCCCGGTCGATCCCCACGCCGCCCTGCTCGTACTGGCGGTAGGCGAAGACCGGGAGGGTCGCCATGCGACCGTCGAAGAGGTCCCAGTTGACCTGCGTGATGAGACCGACCGTGAGGAGCAGGGGTGCCGTCTCCCCGATGACGCGGGCGATCGAGAGCATGACGCCCGTGACGATGCCCGCGATCGAGGTCCGCAGGACGACCTTGACGATCGTGAGCCACTTGGGCACGCCCAGGGCGAGCGACGCCTCGCGCAGCTCGTTGGGGACCAGGCGCAGCATCTCCTCGACCGAACGGATCACGACGGGGGTCATGAGCAGCGACAGCGCGACCGCGCCCATGATCCCGGCGCGGTACGCCGGGCCGAAGATCAGCGTGAAGAGCGAGAACGCGAACAGCCCCGCGACGATCGACGGGATGCCCGTCATGACGTCCACGAGGAACGTGATCCAGCGGGCCAGGGCGCCGCGCCCGTACTCGACGAGGTAGATCGCGGTGAGCAGGCCGATCGGGACCGAGATGATCGTCGCGGCCCCCGTGATGAGGAGCGTGCCGACGATCGCGTGCCAGATCCCGCCGCTCGTCATGTCGCCGTAGACGCCGACCATGTCGGTCGACAGGAACGTCGCCCCGAAGAGCTTCGCGCCGCGCGTGACCACGATCCACAGGAGCGAGACCAGCGGGATGAGCGCGAGCAGGAACGCGAACGTGACGAGCGTGGTCGCGAGGCGGTCGGTGGCCCAGCGGGCGCCCTCGACGACGCGCGAGGTGATGGTGAGGCCCAGGGCGTAGAGCACGGCTCCCAGCCCCAGGACGCCCGCGATCGTCGGGGTGCCCGTGACCGCGAGGATGCCGAACGCGACGAGCACGCCGCCCGCGGCGAAGGCCCACGGCGCCCAGCGCGGCAGTCGCTTCTGCGTCGCGACGAGCTGGACGGTGCCCGAGCCGTCCGGGACGCCGGGCGTGGCGGGGGTGAGGTCGGTGACCGTCATCAGTTCGCTCCCGAGAATTCCTTGCGGCGCGCGATGATCCAGCGCGCGATCATGTTGACGACGAACGTGATGACGAACAGCGCGAGGCCCGTCGCGATGAGGGTGCTCACCGCGAGGCCGCTCGCCTCAGGGAACTTCGAGGCGATGTTCGCGGCGATCGTCTGCTGCTGCCCCGGCTTGAGGAGGAACAGCGAGTAGAGGAACCCGGGCGAGATGACCATGAGCACGGCCATGGTCTCGCCGAGCGCGCGGCCGAGGCCCAGCATCGAGGCGCTGATCACGCCCGAGCGGCCGAACGGCAGGACCGCCATGCGGACCATCTCCCAGCGCGTCGCACCGAGGGCCAGGGAGGCCTCCTCGTGGAGCACCGGGGTCTGGAGGAACACCTCGCGCGAGACCGCCGTGATGATCGGCAGGATCATGACCGCGAGGACGATCGAGGCCGACATGATGTTCTTGGCCGGGGCCTGGTAGCCCGCGAACAACGGGATGAAGCCCAGCGTCCCGCTCAGCCACGTGAAGAACGGGTTGAGGATCGGGAGCAGCCACAGGGCGCCCCACAGGCCGTACACGACGCTCGGGATGGCCGCGAGGAGGTCGATCAGGTAGCCGAGCCCCTGCGCCAGGCGCCGTGGCGCGTAGTGCGAGATGAAGAGCGCGATGCCCACCGAGACCGGGACCGCGATCGCGAGCGCCAGGATCGAGGCGAGCAGCGTCCCGAACACGAGCGGGCCGACGTACGCGAGCAGCGAGTCCGCCTTGAACCAGGAGATCTCCTGGAGCTCCTCGGGGCTGGCCGTCAGCGCGGGCCACGCCTCGATGACGAGGAACACGGCCACCGCGGCGAGGACCACGAGGATGAGGATCCCGGCACCGGTCGACAGGCCGGCGAAGACCCGGCCGGCCAGGCCGCCCTTGGTCGCGGGGACCTGGGGCTCGGACCCGAGCCCGGCTCGGGTGGAGGGAGGAGAGGTGACGGCCACTGATGCTCCGATGACTGAGGTGCGGCGGTGGTAGGACGACGATCCGGGAGTCACGCGCCCGTGGCGGGCCGCATCAGGCTGACAGCCTCGACGCGACCCGCCCCTGGGTGTGTGACCGTGTGCAGTTCTGCGATCAGCTCTTGACGGTGATCGAGTCGAGCGCTGCCTGGACCTCGGTGCGCAGGGCGTCCGAGATCGGGGCGGAGCCGGCGACGGAGGCCTCGGCAGCGCGTGCCTGGCCCTCCTCGCTGGCGACGTAGGTCAGGTACGCCTTGACGTTCGCGGCGTCCTCGGCCTTGTCGTAGGTGTCGCAGGCGATCGAGTAGGAGATGAGGACCAGCGGGTAGGCGCCGGCCTCGGTCGTGGTGCGGTCGATCTCGACGACGAGGCGCCTGTCGGTCGCGTCCTCCGCACGAGGCGAGGCGTCGACGACCTTGGCCGCGGCCTCGGGCGAGAACGGCACGTACTCCTCGCCGACCTTGATCGCGACCGTGCCCAGGTCACCGGCGCGCGAGGCGTCGGCGTACCCGATGGCGCCCTCGGCACCCGTGACGGTGTCGACGACACCCTGGGTGCCCTGACCCGACTGACCGCCGGACAGGGGCCAGTCGCCGCTGGCCTCGTGCGGCCAGGCGCCGTTCGAGGCGGCCGCGAGGTACTCGGTGAAGTTCTCCGTGGTGCCGGACTCGTCCGAGCGGTTCACGGGGATGATCGCGGTCGCGGGGAGCTCGACGCCCTCGTTCTCCGCGGCGATCGCCGGGTCGTTCCAGGTCGTGATCTCGCGGTTGAAGATCTTCGCGAGCGTCTCGGCCGAGAGCTGGAGGTGCTCGGTGTCGACACCGGGCAGGTTGTAGATCACGGCGATGGGGCTGATGTAGAGCGGGACCTCGATCGCCTCGCCGCCGAAGCAGCGGTCGGTCGCGGTCGCGAGCTCGTCCTCCTTGAGGGCGGCGTCGGAGCCGGCGAACTGCGTGGCGCCGGACAGGAACTGCTCGCGGCCTCCGCCGGAGCCGACCGCGTCGTAGCTGACGGTCACGCCGGGGGCGATGTCGCCGAAGCCGGCGATCCAGCCGGCCACGGCCTTCTCCTGGGACGAGGCGCCGGCACCGGCGAGCGTGCCCGTGAGGTCCTCGGTCGAGCCGCTCGCTGCGCCATCAGTGGTGGCGTCGCCACCGGAGTCGGTGCTGTTCGAGCCGCACGCTGCCAACGTCAACGCGAGCATGCCGACGGCTGCTGCGGAACCTGCGCGGGTGAATCGGCTGAGCTTCACTCTCTTCTTCCATCCTGTTCAACGCGGGGGCGGCACCAGCGAGCGCCGGTGACAACAACGACGCTAAGCAGCCCGGGTGACGCGCTCCGGTTGTCCGGGTGAACGACAGATGAACAGTGCACAGACTCTTGCGGCCTGTGGATAAACCACTGTGACGGGGTCGCCGCGGCCCCCTCCCTGGGGCCAGCGGTTGCCTCATCCAGGCAGGTCGGGAACGCTGGCAGGAACAGGTCGTCGAGCAGACCGAGCCGGACCTGCACGTCGTCGGCCCCTCGCTCACGGGCACCGCACGACCCGCACGGACGAACGTCAGGAGACCCCGCGTGAGCGACGACGGCACGAGCGACCACCCCACCAGCGATGCGAGCGAGGACGGGACCGCGCCGGCGGGCGACAGCGCCGCCTCCCCCGCTCCCGCCCCGGCGTCGGGCACCGAGGCCGGGGCCGCCGCCGCGGCCCTCCCCGTGCCGCCCGGGCGCATGTACCCCCGCGTCTTCTACCCTGCGGCCGGCCTGATCCTGCTGTTCGTCCTGCTCGCGATGGTGTTCACGGACGGGACCACGGCGGTCCTGGGCACGCTCCAGGCCGACGTGATCGGAGCGTTCGGCTGGTACTACGTGCTGATCGTGGCCGGGTTCGTCATCTTCGCGCTGTGGATGGGCCTGAGCCGCTTCGGCGACATCGTCCTCGGCAAGGACGACGAGACCCCGCTGTTCCGGCTGCCCGTGTGGTTCGCGATGCTGTTCGCGACCGGCATGGGGATCGGGCTCGTCTACTGGGGAGCGGCCGAGCCGCTGACGCACTACGCGTCGCCCAAGCCGGGCGTCACGGGCGACCCGGCGGCCCTCGCGCAGGCCGCGATGGGGCAGAGCTACCTTCACTGGGGCGTGCACGCCTGGGCGATCTACGTCGTCGCGGGCCTCGCGCTCGCCTACGCGATCCATCGCAAGGGGCGGCCCGTCTCGATCCGGTGGGCCCTCGAACCCCTGCTCGGCGACCGGGTCAAGGGCCGCCTCGGCGACGTGGTCGACGTCGTCGCGGTGCTGGGCACGGTGTTCGGTGTCGCGACCTCGCTGGGCTTCGGCGTGCTGCAGATCGGGGCCGGGCTCGGCTTCCTGAACGTCGCCGAGCCGGGCCTGGCGCTCCAGATCGGCCTGATCATCGGGATCACGGCCGTCGCGACCCTCTCGGTCGCCTCGGGCCTGGGGCGCGGCATGAAATGGCTCTCCAACGGGAACATGGTCCTGGCCGGCGTCCTGGCCCTCACGGTGCTCGTGGTGGGCCCCACGCTGTTCCTCCTGCGCGACTACGTGCAGTCCATGGGGTACTACCTCCAGAACGTCATCCGCCTGACGTTCGACACCACGGCCTTCCAGGGCGACGCCGGGCTCGAGTGGCAGTCGTCGTGGACCATCTTCTACTGGGGCTGGTGGATCTCGTGGGCCCCGTTCGTGGGCGTCTTCATCGCGCGCATCTCGCGCGGGCGCACCATCCGCGAGTTCGTCATGGGCACGCTCCTGGTCCCCACGCTCGTGACGTTCCTGTGGTTCTCGATCTTCGGCGGCTCGGCGCTCTACCGGCAGATCTTCGGCGACGGCGGGCTCGTAGGCGCCGACGGGAGCGTCGACACCGACACCGTGCTGTTCCAGCTCCTGGGCGACCTGCCGGGCGGCCCGGTCCTCACGGTGCTCGCGATCGTGCTCATCGGGGTGTTCTTCGTGACGTCGGCCGACTCGGGCTCGTTCGTCGTCGGGATGCTGACCTCGGGTGGCGACCCGCACCCCGCGGTCTGGAACCGCATCCTGTGGGCCGTGCTGTCGGGCCTCCTCGCGATGGCCCTCCTGATCTCGGGTGGGCTCACCGCTCTGCAGACGGCCGCGATCCTCATCGCCCTGCCGTTCTCGGTCGTCATGATCGGCATGGCCCTGTCGACCGTGATCGCGCTGCGTGAGGAGCACAGCGCGATCCTGCGCGCCGAACGGGCCCAGGCCCGCCTGGTCCTCACCCAGCACGTCACGCGCCGCGTGACCGAGACCATCTCCGAGCAGTGGGACGAGCTCTACGGCAGCGACGTCCCCCAGGCGCCCAGGCCTGCCGCGGAGCGGCGAGGACCCGAACGACGCGGTGCCCTGCGCGGGCGCCCGAGGCGCCGCCCCGGCGGCGACCAGCCGAGCGGCCCCGGCACGTCCCGTAGCCCCGGCGAGCCCGGTGACCCCGGCGCGCCCGGCGGGACCAGCGGCGGCTGAGCGGCGTGTCCGAGCTCTCCGGCCCGGACACGCCGGTGCCCGCCCCGACGGGTCGGCACCGCACCTGAGCTACGCGTCGCCGTCGGCCACCTTGTAGCCCAGCCCACGCACCGTCAGCAGGTAGCGCGGGGTCGCCGGGTCGGGCTCGATCTTCGAGCGGATGCGCTTGACGTGCACGTCGAGGGTCTTGGTGTCACCCACGTAGTCGGCCCCCCACACGCGGTCGATGAGCTGCCCGCGCGTCAGGACCCGGCCCGCGTTGCGCAGCAGCAGCTCGAGCAGGTCGAACTCCTTGAGCGGGAACGAGACGAGCTCACCGTGCACCGAGACCGTGTGCCGCTCGACGTCCATCTTGACCGGACCGACCTCGAGCGCCCCGTCGTCCTCGGGCTCCCCCGCGGCGGCCTCCGGCCCGCCCTGGCGCCGCAGCACGGCGCGCACGCGCGCGAGGAGCTCCCGGAACGAGTAGGGCTTGGTCACGTAGTCGTCCGCACCGAGCTCGAGCCCCACGACCTTGTCGATCTCGGAGTCCTTGGCCGTGAGCATGATGACGGGCACGTTGCCGCGCTGGCGCAGCTCGCGGCAGACCTCGGTGCCGCTCAGGCCGGGGAGCATGAGGTCGAGCAGCACGAGGTCCGCGCCGCCCGCGTCGTAGGCGGCCAGAGCCTCGGGCCCGGTCGCCGCCTCGACGACGTCGAAGCCCTCGCGGGCCAGCTGATAGGTCAGAGGGTCGCGGTACGACTCCTCGTCCTCGACGACCAGGATGCGCGTCACGCACCCACCTCCTTGGTTCTGGGGGACGTGCCGGGGTAGGGATCGGTCTGTGGGTCGCCCGCCCGGGAGGGGGCGGCGACGTCGGTCGGGGCCTGGGCCTCGGTGAGGGGCGGGGTCACGGGAACGTCCGCCGCGCCGTCGGTGTTCTCTGCGCCGCCTGCGTCCTCAGCACCCTCGGTGCCCGACGGCGAAGCCTCCACCGCGGTCGGGTCCGCCGCCGGGATGCGCAGCGTGAACGTGGAACCACGGCCGGGCTCGGACCACATGGTCACCTCGCCGCCGTGGTCGGCAGCGATGTGCTTGACGATGCTGAGGCCGAGGCCCGTGCCGCCCGTGTCGCGCGAGCGCGCGGGATCGACCCGGTAGAACCGCTCGAACACGCGCTGCTGCTCACCTGCGGAGATCCCGATGCCCTGGTCGACGACAGCGATCTCGACGAGGTCTCCGACGACGCTCACGCCGACCCCGACGCGCGTGTTCTCGCCCGAGTAGGCGACCGCGTTGTCGAGCAGGTTGCGGACCGCGGTCACGAGCAGCGCGTGGTCGCCGTAGACGACCGCGTCGAGGTCGCCTCCGACCGTCAGGACGATGCCCTTGCCCTGGGCGTTGGTGCGCGCCCGGTCGACGGACTCCTCGACCACGCCGCGCACAGGGACGGTCGTGACGGCCTGGAGCGCGCCGGCGACCTGGAGGCGGGAGAGCTCGATGATCTCCTGGACCAGCGCGGACAGGCGCGTGGCCTCCTGCTGCATGCGTCCGGTGAACCGGCGGACCGCGACGGGGTCGTCCGCGGCGTCCTGGACCGTCTCGGCGAGCAGCGCGAGCGCGCCCACCGGGGTCTTGAGCTCGTGCGAGACGTTGACGACGAAGTCACGGCGGATCGCGTCGATGCGTCGCGCCTCGGTCCGGTCCTCGGCGAGCACGAGGATGTGGTGCGGGCCGACCTGCGCGACGCGGACCTGGAGCATGACCATGCCGCGGCCGACCGGGCCGCGCGGGAGCTCGAGCTCCTCGTCGCGGATCACCCCGTCGCGCTGGACCTCGGCGATCATGTCGAGGATCGCGGCGTGCACGACCGCGTCACCCCGCACCACGCCCAAGGCATAGGCCGGTGGGCTGGCCCGCACCACCTCGCCCTCGCCGTCGAGGACCACGGCGGCCGAGCGCAGCACCGCGAGCACGCGCACCAGCCCCTCGTCGAGCTCGGGGGCCTCCCCGTCGGGCATGCGGTGGGCGCTGCGTTCGCTGAACCGGAACGCGAGCGTCGCGAACACGCCCACGAGCAGCCCGATGACCCCGGCGACGAGCAGCCCGACGCCCTCCTGGATTCCTTCCACGGTTCCAGCGTACGGTCGGAGAGGACCCCGCCGGACCGTCCGCGCCCGTTCCGGGACGGTTCCGGTGCGGCGCGCCCAAGAGTTCACCTGGCGGCGTCCTGTCGTTCACCTGACCGTTCACCTCCCGGTTCACCTGGCCTGACATGGTGGGGGTTGCTGGTCACCATGAAAGGGATGCGATGCGGGAAATCTTCGAGGCCGAGCTCAAGCAGGTCGGTGACGACCTTGCCGAGATGAGTCGCTTGGTCGAGTCTGCCATCAGTCGGGCGGGGACGGCGCTGCTCACTGCCGACCTCCAGCTCGCACAGTCCGTCATCGCGTCCGACCACGCGATCGACGCCCTCGAGCGCGAGCTCGACGAACGCTGCGTCCTGCTGCTCGCGCAGCAGCAGCCGGTCGCGACCGACCTCCGCGTCGTCGTGAGCGCACTGCGCATGAGCGCGACGCTCGAGCGCATGGGCGACCTCGCCCGGCACGTCGCCCAGGTCGCACGCGGCCGCTACCCGGCGCACGCGATCCACCCTCTGCTGGAGGGGACGTTCGCCCAGATGCACGACGCCGCGACGCGGGTCGCGCGCCGCACCACGACGCTCCTGACGACGCGTGACCTGACGGTCGCAGCGAACGTCGAGCGCGACGACGACCTGCTGGACCACCTGCACCAGGACACGTTCGCGGCGGTCCTGGGCCCGGACTGGACGGGGACCCCGCAGGAGACGGTCGACGTGACGCTCGTGGGCCGCTACTACGAGCGGTTCGGCGACCACGGCGTCTCGATCGCCAAGCGCGTGACGTTCCTCGTCACGGGCGACTTCGCGGACGACCGCGGGCAGGCCGCGCGCGCCTAGCGGGTTCCCGGGGGCTCCTCCTCCCGGAGTGCCGGGCCGAGCGTCACGGTGCACGTCTCCCGCTCCACGAACGCCCGACGGCGCCGCTCCCCTCGCGAGGGGAGCGGCGCCGGGGTGGTAAAAAAAAAAACCAGCCCCCCCGACACCGAGGGGTGGGGGGTTGCGG
>NZ_JBHXCQ010000019.1:0-76171 GCF_042726295.1 Oerskovia sp. NPDC060338 | reverse complement strand
CCTGTGGTCGGACCGGTCGTCGTTCCGTGCCGGGCGGGTGCCGCGCTCCTGCGTCGCGGGACCCCCGCCCTCTACTGCACGACGTCCAGGTCCTCTCAACCTGTGGTCGGACCGGTCGTCGTTCCGTGCCGGGCGGGTGCCGCGCTCCTGCGTCGCGGGACCCCCGCCCTCTACTGCACGACGTCCAGGTCCTCGGCGTCGACGATGCGGTACGCGTACCCCTGCTCCGCCAGGAAGCGCTGCCGGTGCGCCGCGAAGTCCTGGTCCACGGTGTCGCGCGAGACCACGGCGTAGAAGTGCGCGGTGCGACCGTCCTGCTTGGGACGCATGATGCGTCCCAGGCGCTGCGCCTCCTCCTGACGTGACCCGAACGACCCCGACACCTGGATCGCGACCGAGGCCTCGGGCAGGTCGATCGAGAAGTTCGCGACCTTCGACACGACGAGCCGGTTGATCTCCCCGGAGCGGAACGCCTCGAACAGGCGCTGACGCTCGCGCACCGTCGTGGCGCCCGTGATGACGGGCGCGTCGAGGTGCTCGCCGAGCTCCTCGAGCTGGTCGAGGTACTGGCCGATCACGAGGACCTGGTCGTCCGGGTGCGCGGCCGCGATCTGCTCGACGACCCGGTTCTTGCCCGGCGCCGTCGCGGCGAGCCGGTACTTGTCCTCGGGCTCTGCCGTCGCGTACGCCATGCGGTCACGGTCGGGGAGCGTGAGCCGCACCTCGACACAGTCCGCGGGCGCGATGTAGCCCTGAGCCTCGATGTCCTTCCAGGGCGCGTCGTACCGCTTGGGTCCGATCAGGCTGAAGACCTCGTCCTCCCGACCGTCCTCGCGCACGAGCGTCGCGGTCAGGCCCAGGCGGCGGCGCGCCTGGAGGTCCGCCGTCATGCGGAAGATCGGGGCCGGCAGCAGGTGGACCTCGTCGTAGACCACGAGGCCCCAGTCGCGTGCGTCGAGCAGCTCGAGGTGCGTGTAGACGCCCTTCCGCTTGGTCGTGAGCACCTGGTACGTCGCGATCGTGACGGGCTTGATCTCCTTGCGGGCGCCCGAGTACTCGCCGATCTCGTCCTCGGTCAACGTGGTGCGCCGCACCAGCTCGTCACGCCACTGGCGCGCGCTCACGGTGTTCGTGACGAGGATGAGCGTCGTGGTCCCGGACTTCGCCATGGCCCCGGCCCCGACGATCGTCTTGCCCGCACCGCAAGGGAGCACGACGACGCCGCTGCCGCCGTGCCAGAACCCGTCGACGGCCTGCTGCTGGTAGGGGCGCATGGCCCAGGGCTTGTCCTCGTGCGCAGGGTCGGTCGGCGACAGGTCGATCGGGTGCTTCTCGCCGTCGACGTAGCCCGCGAGGTCCTCGGCGGGCCAGCCGAGCTTGAGCAGCACCTGCTTGAGGTGCCCGCGCTCGGACGGGTGCACCACCACGGAGTCGTCGCCCAGGCGCTCGCCCACGAGCCCCGCCGTCCGCTTGGACTTGAGGACCTCGGCGAGCACGGCCTTGTCGGTCGCCTGGAGCACCAGGCCGTGCGTGGGGTGCGCGACGAGCTGGAGCCGCCCGTAGCGCGACATGGTCTCCGCGACGTCGACGAGCAGCGCGTGCGGCACGGGGTAGCGGCTGTACTGGAGCAGGACGTTGACGACCTGCTCCGCGTCGTGGCCCGCGGCCCGTGCGTTCCACAGACCCAGCGGGGTGAGCCGGTAGGTGTGGACGTGCTCGGGAGCTCGTTCGAGCTCGGCGAACGGGGCGATGGCCCGGCGGGCGTCGCCGGAGAGCGGGTGATCGACCTCGAGCAGCAGCGACTTGTCGCTCTGCACGATCAGGGGGCCGTCGGCCATGTGCGTCCTTCCGGGTGGTGCGTCGTGTCGTGGCGCGGGTGGTGCGGGCTAGTCGTTCGGCGCCCCCGCGGAGGCGTCCGTGGGGGCGACGTCGCTCGTGTCGTCCTGGACGACGGTGGGCGCGGGGACGTCGGTGAAGACGCCCGCGATGCGGTGGACCGCGACGGTCAGCTCGGCGTCGCGTGCCGGGTCGAGGGCGCGCAGGCGCCCCCCTTCGAGGACCAGGGGCTTCACGCGGCGGCGGGTCGGCTGACCTGTCGGGTCGATCGTCTCGAGGACCACGTGGTCTCCCGCGTCGATCGCGTCGCGCAGGAGTCCCAACGCGGCAGGAGGTTCGGTTGTTCCGCGCGGCACGGGCGGAGCGGCCTCGCGGCTCGCCGACGCGGGTGGCGCGGCGAGCGCGGCGTCGTCGGCCGCGCGCAGGCGCGGGACGAGCTCGGCGTACCGCTCACGCCGGGCCGTGGTGTCCAGGGCGGCGCCGTCCCGCGCGGCCGTTCCCGGCCCGACGGCGGAGCGCCCCCGGGTGGCCGTGTCCAGCGGGCGTCGCCCGCCCACGCGAGAACGGACCGTCGACCGGACGCGCTCGGTGCGCACGACCCGCCCGTCAGGCCCCTCGACCATGGACGCGAGGCCGCGGTCGCGGAGGGCGGCCTGGAGCGTCGCGGCCGGCACGAGCGCGGCCAGGACCGTGGGGGCGACACGGAACAGCGCGAGGTGGCGCAGCGCCGGGTCCTCGACGAGACCCGTGAGGAGCGCGGGGTCCTCGGCACGGACGTAGCTCGACGCCGTCCCGACGCGCAGCCTGCCGTGCCGACGGGCGGTGTCGCGCACGAGGTAGTCGAGCGGCTGCGGGAGGGGCGTGCGCGAGTGCGCGGCGAGCTCGGTGAGCAGGTCCTCGGCGCTGCGGCCGGCGTCGAACGCCCGGGTCAGCGACTCGGGCGTGAACCGGACCGTGATCGCGGCCCCGCGCGACTCGACGTCCGCGGCGTCCTCGAGGAGCCGCTCGAGGGCCCCGCTCGGGCGCCCCGGCACGATCCCGGTGAGGTCGCCCTGGACGAGCAGCTCGTCGACCTCGGGCGGCAGGACCGACTCGAGGGCGTGCACGAGCGCAGTCTCCGGCGCGCTCACGGCGCCGTCGGGCACGGGGAGCAGGAGCGCGCGACCTGTCGGGGCGAGCGCGCCCACCCCCGTGACGCCCAGGAGCGCGGCCTCGCGGACCAGCCCCTTGACGGCCTGGGCCGGGGGAGTGGCGCGTGGCGATCCCCAGCGCAGGACCTCGAGCAGGTCCGCCGGGCCGAGCGCCTGCCCGGGACGGTCGGCGAGCGCCGAGAGGAGGTCGAACCGCAGACGCGGGACCCACGGGCGGCTCAGGTCGGGTTCGAGGGCCGCGCGGAGCGTGCCGCGCTCGTCGCGGCTGCCGATGGTCCACGGCGTGCGCCCGGACGCGGCCCAGGCTGCGGCGAGCGCGGCCCAGCGGCTCGCGAGCGGCAGGTCGAGCCAGTCCTCGCCCGCGAGCGTCACGGTGAACGAGGGCGGGTCCTCGCCGTCGTCGACGACCAGGCCCGTCGCGAGCGCGAGCTCGGCCACGAACGCCGCGGTCGGTTCGTCGACCTCGAGCGTCGTCGCGAGACGACGCAGGTCCCGCACGCCCAGCCCGCCGGCGCGCAGCACGCTCGGGGGCGAGGCCTGCCACAGGGCGAGGAGGTGCGCGACGAGCCGGACCACGTCCTGGGCCGCGCGGGCCGCCTCGGCCGTGATGGTGTCCTCGGCGAAGTGCGGGGCGTCGGGCTGGGGCGGGTGCGCGGCCGTGCTCGCGTGCGTCCGCCCGCCGCGCAGCGCCAGGGCGACCTCACGGGGCAGGACGACGTGGCGCTCGTCGGAGGCGAGGAGCAGACGGTGGCGCAGGAGCCACGTCGTGGCCTCGCGGCCCACGGGGTCGGCGCGCGGCGCGACCCCGACGGGCGGCCCCCAGGTCAGGGCGTCGAGGATGCTCCGGGCCCCGGGGGGAGCGTCGGTGAGGAGGGCCTCGAGGGCGGTGGCCGCGTCGACCGGCGACGGGCCCGACGGCGCGTGGTCGAGCGGCGAGGACGGGTCGGCGGGGCCGAGCCCGGCCGGGTAGGGGCCCAGGACCTCGGACAGGCCCGGGGCGACGGCCAGGTCGGTCGCGGCCGAGGGGTCCGAGGAGTCGGAGGTGCCCCGGTCCCACAGCAGGGCCCCCTCGAGCAGGTGCGCGACAGCGGCGCGGACGAGCGGGGCGTCGGCGGGCTCCGTGGCCAGGGCCGTGAGAAGACGGTCGATCGTGACGGGCGCGCGAGGAGCGGCCGGGGCGGAGGGCTGGTCCCCGAGGACCAGGACGGAGTCGAGCACCTGCAGCTCGAGGGCGTCGAGGCGGGCGACGGCCCGGTCCAGGCTGGTACGGCTGGTGGCGCGTGCTGCGAGCGAACGCAGGGTCGACGGCGAAGGAGTGGCCAGGTCAGGGCGCTGCATCAGCAGCGCGACGAGTTGCTCGTCGCTGCGGGAGCGAAGAGCCTCGGGGAAGGTCCGGCGCGGAGCCGGAGGCGTTGAGGCCATTCGTCCGATGCTACGCGGGTCGGGGGTGCGCCTCACCCGGGTCCTCGAGGCGCGGATGGTCGCGGCGGTGCTGTGCCGCGGCGGTCACGCGCCGACCTGGGGCCGCGCGGAGCGTCGCGCGTCGACCGGTGTCCGCGGGGCGTGCGGATCGAGCGCCCGCGCCCCGACCTCGGCGACGTCGAGGGAGTCGACCGCGTCGAGCCCGCCCGTGACGAACGCGGTGAGGGCGTCGAGGGCGAGGTCGGACGAGAGGACCTTGGTGTGGCCGAACCCGGACGTGAGGACCAGGCGAGACCGGTCGCCGTGGGCAGCGTGCAGCCGCCGCGCGTCCAGGTCCGGCATCCGTCGGTCGCCGCGGTCGTGCACCACGAGGAGCTCGGTCGTCGCCGGCAACAGGTGGGTCACGGCGTCGTAGCGGGCTGAGGCGGAGGCCCGGTCCTCGCCGAGCCGGGCGAGGAAACGGGCCTCGACGTGGGTCAGCGTGCGGGCGTCCAGGCCCAGGTCGCGCCCGAACTGGGTGAGATACGGATCGGGGCTGCCCACGCCCGAGACGACCGCGACGCGTCGCGTCGGGACGGTCGAGCGGGCCGCGGTGAGTGCGGCCAGGGCGCCCAACGAGTGCCCGACGAGTGCGTGGAACGGGCCGTGGACGCGCTGCAGGGCCTCGGTCGCCGCGACCCAGTCGCGGATGTCGGCCGGACCGCCCGGAGACGTGCCGTGCGCCGGGGCGTCGAACGACACGACGTGGAAGCCCTCGGCGACGAGCTCGCGAACCAGGGGAGAGAGCTGGGACGCGCGCCCGCGCCACCCGTGGACCAGCAGCACCGTGCGCTCCCCGGACCCCCACTCGTAGCTCGTGAGCGCCCGGCCGCGGACGACGAGCGTTGCTCGCCGCGCGGTGTGGTGCGTGGACGTGTCGGCATCGCGCACGGGGATGCGGGGAGCGGTGACGAAGAAGGCTCGCAGCGCGAAGCGGCCGGCGAGCCCGGGGGAGACGGTGGCGACGGCGCGCACGCCGCGGCCGACCGCGCTGTTCAGGACGGGCATGTCTCCTCCAGATGAATGCGTACGATCGTTCGTTCTGTAGATTACGCGAACGATCGTTCGTACACTAGGGGGATGGCAGAACTCGCAGCCCTGGACGGTCGACGAGCCCGTGGTGACGCGTCACGGCGGGACGTGCTCGCACGCGCGACGGACCTCGCATCGGTCGAGGGGCTCGACGGACTGACGATCGGCCGCCTGGCCGAGGCGTCGGGCCGCAGCAAGAGCAGCATCGCCACGCTCTTCCACGGCAAGGAGGGTTTGCAGCTCGCGACCGTCGTCGCGGCACGGGAGATCTTCGTCGCGACCATCGTCGAGCCGGCGCGCACCGAGCCGAGGGGCCTGCGTCGCCTGGTCGTGCTGCTGCGGAACGCTCTCGTGTACTCAAGGGACAGGGTCTTCACGGGTGGCTGCTTCTTCGTCGCGACCGCGGCCGACGTCGACTCCAAGCCGGGTCCCGTGAACGCCGCTGTGCGGTCGGCGCTCGCGGACTGGTACGGCTACGTCGAGGCGCAGACGAGGGCGGCGGTGGCAGCGGGCGAGCTCGCGATCGACCAGGCCGAGGCCGAGGTCCTCGCGTTCGAGCTGCTGGCCCTCGACGAGGCCGCCAACTCGCGGTCCCTGCTGCTGGGGGACGACCGCCCCTACGCGCTCGCTGCGGCCGCGATGCGCGCCCGGCTGCTCGTCGCCGGGGCGGACCCCGAGCTGCTCGGCGCGCTGGATCTCGCGGGCTGAGCCTTGCGACGAGCGGGCTGATCGTGGGGCGGGCCTGGCGCGCTCGCGCTCGTCGACGCCGATCGACCCAGCGGGTTGAGCCTGGCTGTGAGCCCCGCCAACCCGGGGCCTTGTCGAGGGGCGTTCGCCGAGCGAATCCCCGTCCTGCTCAGCGAACGCCAGTCCCGCCCACCGGAAAGCGCTGCGCAGACATCCCCCGTCCCGCGCTCGGCAACGGTGCGCGGTGCCCGGTGCCCGGTGGTCGGCTGGTCCGACGAAACAGCCACTGCCGCCCGCGCTCCCAGGGATCGCCGTGCCCCTCGATCCGGGAACGCCGGCGGCCGGCCACGAGGATCCCGTGACCGGCCGTCGATCTGCGCGTCGCGCTGTCGCGCTGGCGGGCGGCGACCTCACGGGCCGCCGGCCCGGCGCGCTGCGGTCAGTCGAAGTTGAGGCGCACGCTCGACAGGGCGTGCCCGCCGTCGACCCGGGTCGACACGCCGAAGGCCTGCAGGGGCTCGACGTAGGCGATCCACGAGTCGTCGCCACCCAGCGCGTCGATGTTGGCGCGGGCGATCTTCTCGATCGCGTCGATGTCGACGAACACCGCCGAGCCTGCCGACCTCGCGTCGGGCACGACGGTCGTGAACGCGGGCTTCGAGCCCAGCTTGCCGTCGGCGGCGAGCTGGGCCGCGTAGTCGTCGTTCGACGCGATCACGAGGCCGTCCTCGGTCGTGGCGCTCGAGAGCTTGTCGGCCCCGGCGTCCACGAGGATCGCGTCGATCCGACCCAGGAGGTCCTCGAGGGCCGCCTTGTCACCGATCGTGCGTGCTCCGAAGCTCACGTCTCCGGGACCCGTCACCGACGAGACGTCGTCGAGACCTGCGGAGTCGAGCGCGACGACGATCTGCTCGCCCAGGAGCGTCTTGAGGTCCTCGGGCAGCCTGATGTCGAACGACTTCTCGAGCTCGTCGACCGTCTCCTGGAAGCCGAGACCGCTGGGCAGCAGGTCGTCGTCGGACGTCTCCGAGTGGTCGTCCCCGAACAGGTCGTCCGTCAGGTAGTCGTCGCCGTAGAGGTCGTCGGTCCCCAGGTCGTCGGCACCCAGGCCCACGTCGGTCCCGGTGCACGACGACATGAAGGCCTCGTCGTAGGTCCTCTTGTACTCGGCCTCCTCCTCGGCCGTGAGGCCGAGCCCGGAGAAGTCGGCGGCGTACTCGGGCTGCGCGAGCAGCGCGGCGCACTCGGCCTCGGTCACCGTGGGCAGCACGGTCGTGCCGACCGGGTTCGAGGACAGCGACCAGTCGTCGTCGAGCAGGTCGCCGCCGCCCAGGCCGCCGAGGTCCTCCAGGCCGCCCAGCCCGCTGGAACCGAACGTGTCGGCGAGCGTGCTCAGCTGCTCCCACGCCTCGTCGATCGACGCCGGGTCGACCGTGCCCGCCGACGCGAACAGCGTGGTGTCGGGGAGCCCGGTCAGGAGAGAGGTCCCCGCACCATCGAGGGGCGTGAGGGTCGCGTCGTCGGCCCCGACCGCGAACGCGAGCTCGAGGTGGTCGGAGCCGGCGCGCAGCGCCCCCGAGACCGAGGTGACGCCGTCGAGCTCGGCGAGCGCCGCCGTCGTCTCCTCGGCGCCCCCCTGACCGGCGAGAGAGTCCTCCAGCAGGCCCTTGGTGCCCTGGACGTCAACCCAGAACGAGACCAGCCCGGCGTCGCCCAGGGCCTTCGTGTCCGCCACGAAGAGCGGGTCGTCCGCGAGCGAGGCCTTGTTCGCGGCGGCCGCGACGTCCGCGGCGGCGAGCGTCTCGGACGTGATGAGCGCGTACCCGTCGGTGAACGCGACCTGTGCGGGCTCGACGCCGTCCCCGCAGCCCAGCGCGGCCTCGATGGCCGTGCGGGCCGCCCCCTCGTCGGTCACCTGGAGGACCACGACGGGCTCGGGCTCGGCGCCGTCCTCAGCGGCCGGGAGGGACGCGAGCCCCGCACGCTGGCCCAGCCACGGCTCGACGTCGGCCGCGAAGTCGACCGTGCACCCGCTGCTCCCGGCGATCGCGTCGACCAGGAGCTCACGCAGGTCCGCGGTCTCGCTGAGGTCGACGTCGAGGTCCTTCGCGAGGTCCGGGAAGCGGTTCGCGAGGCGCAGGAGGTTGACCTTCTGGGTGGCCGACGGGTCCAGGTCGACACGCACGTAGGCGATCGCAGTGTCCGGGAGCGCGGCCTCGGGCTGCGCACCGCCGCCGTCGAGGGTCGTGTAGGCGAAGACCCCGCCGCCCACCAGGACGAGCGCGGCGGTCGCTGCGCCACCCAGGACCAGGCCCGTGCGCAGGCGCGAGGGCCTGACGGTTCCCGGGACGGGAGGAGGGGAGCCGGCAGGCTGCTGCCACGCCCCGGAGGGGTCGGCGGGCGGGAAGGTGGGCGGCGTGGTCATGAAGAACCTCGTGTGTCGGGGGCGGCGCGTCCGGCGCTGCGGGGCCGGCGGTCGCCTGAAGGCTAGTGGAGCCGGACGGCGCGGCGCCGCCCCCTCCCATGGGGAGTTCTCCCCTCTGCGGAGGGTGCCCGCGGGGCCGTGCGGATCGCGGGCCGTCGCGTCGCGCGTTTCTCACCCGGAGCCCGCTCCCGGACGCGGCCGGGCGGATGCGACGGTCAGGGCGCGCGCCCGGTAACCTGAGAGTTCTGATTCCCACGAGCACAAACGAGGTTCACGTGCCCACCGGCAAGGTCAAGTGGTTCGACACCGAACGAGGGTTCGGCTTCATCGCCAGCGATGAGGGAGACGAGGTCTTCCTGCACGCTTCCGCGCTGCCCGACGGCGCTGCTGCGCCCAAGCCCGGTGCCCGGGTGGAGTTCGGTGTGGCCGACGGCCGCCGGGGCCCGCAGGCGCTCGCGATCAAGCTGCTCGACCCGGCGCCCTCGGTCGCCAAGGCGCAGCGTCGCCCCGCCGAGGAGCTCGGGGTCGCGATCGAGGACCTCATCAAGGTGATGGACCAGGTGGGCGGTTCGCTGCGCCGTGGCCGCTACCCGGACGCCGCCAAGGGAGCCCAGATCGCCCGGGTCCTGCGCGCTGTCGCCGACGACCTGGAGGCATGACATGGCTGCCGTGGCCGCCGCTGAAGGACCGACCGTTCGTCGCGTGAGCGCGCGCGCCGCCAAGGACGCCGTGCTCACGGGTGCGGTGGACCTGGCGCGCGCCGCGGCGGAGCAGGTCGCCGAGCACCCCGGGGACGTCGGGGAGCACCTGGGGACCCTCGCCGTCGAGGACCGCCTGATCTCCCACCTGTTCGCCTGCACCATGCTCGGGTACCGGGGGTGGCGCTGGACGGTGACGCTCGCGCGCGTGCCGCGCGGTCGGGTCGCGACGGTGTGCGAGGTCGAGCTCCTGCCGGGCGACGGCGCGATCCTGGCTCCCGAGTGGCTGCCGTGGTCGGAGCGTCTTCGCCCCGGCGACATCGGTGCGGGCGACGTCCTGCCCTTCCAGGCGGACGACCCGCGCCTCGAGCCGGGCTACGTGCCGACGGGCGACGAGGAGCAGGACGAGGTCGCGATCGAGGAGCTCGCGCTCGCTCGCGTCCGTGTCCTCTCGCCGCAGGGCCGGGACGAGGCCGCCGAGCGCTGGTACCGCGGCACGCGGGGCCCCACGGCGCCGGGCGCGGTCGCGTCGAGCGCCGAGTGCGGGTCGTGCGGCTTCCTGGTCCCGCTCCAGGGGGCGCTCGGGCAGCTCTTCGCGGTCTGCGCCAACCCGTGGTCTCCTGACGACGGCAAGGTCGTGAGCCTCGACCACGGGTGCGGGGCGCACTCCGAGACGGACGTCGAGCTGCACCCGACGGACTGGCCCGCGCCGGACCCGTTGATCGACGAGATGGACGTCGAGATCGTGCAGCTCCTCGACGCTGCGCAGGCGTCGAGCGAGACGGCCGAGCCGGCGGCGGACGGCGGCACGGTGCGTGTCGACGTCCCGGTCGACGTCGAGGTCCCTGCCGAGGCTGCCGCCGTGGAGCGTTCGGCCGAGGTCGAGGCGAGCATCCAGCTCGCGCTGTCGCGCATCACGCTGCCCGAGCCGGGGACCTCGTCGGCCGGATCCTCGGGTGACGGGCCGGGCGACGAGCCCTCCGACCCGGGCGAGGGCGCGGCACCGGACGAGCCCACACGGTGACCGAGGACGCCTTCGGGACAGCGGCCCTGCGCCGGGCTGTCACGGAGGCGTGGCTCGCGTCGCCGACTCGCTTCCGGGAGGACGCGAACACCGAGGAGGACCACGCGCGCGGCTACTACCGCGACCGCGTGGTCGTCGAGCTGGCGCAGAACGCGGCCGACGCCGCGGCGCACGCGCGCGCCACGGGCCGTCTGGTCCTGCGCCTCGCGCCGGACGCTTCGGGTTCCTGGTGGCTCACGGCCGAGAACTCGGGCGAGCCCCTGGACGCGCGCGGTGTCGCGTCGTTGGCGTCGATGCGCGCCTCGGCGAAGGTCGTCCCCACGAAGCGCGCATCGGACGGGGCACGCCGGGCCTTCCCCGCCACGGCGTCCGGTTCCGGCCCGACGGCGGAGCTCCAGCCCGTGGGCGAGGGGCCCGGGCGCGTGGGCCGGTTCGGCGTGGGCTTCGCGGCCGTGCGGTCGGTGGCCGACGAGATCGTGGTCCGGTCGACGCTGGGCGGCGTCGTGTTCTCGCTCGACCGCACGCGTGACGCCCTGGACGGGCTCACGGGAGCGCCCGGGGGGGAGCGTGCGGAGCAGGCGGACGCAGACCGGCTCGCGGCAGCGGTCCTCGAACGGGGAGCCGCGCTCCCGGTGCTGCGGCTCCCGTTCCCCACGGACCCGCTGCCGGCGTCGCCCGCAGGTCCGACGCTCGCCGGGCTCGAGCCGTCGCAGGGCCGGGACCTCGCGGGTCCCGACCGTGCGGAGGGCGCTCGCGAACCGGGCGGACCGTGGGCGCCGGACACCGTCGTGTCGCTGCGTCTGCGGGACGAGCAGGCGGTCCTGGCAGTGCGTCACCAGCTCGACGAGCTCGACGACGCGCTGCTCCTCGCTCTGCCCGCGCTCGACGAGGTCGTCGTGGTCGTCGCGGACACCGGCGAGGTGCGCCACCTCCAGGACGCCGATGCACGGTGGACCGTGCTGCGTGAGGCAGGGGAGAGCTCCGCCGACCTGCTCGCGTCGCTCCCGGTCGAGCAACAGCACGCGGGGTGGTCGCTCCTGTGGGCCCTGCCGCACGAGCCGACCGCGGTCTCCGGCCTGCTGCACGCGCCCACCCCGACGGACGAGCGGCTGACCTTCCCCGCGCTCCTCATCGCGTCCTTCCCGCTCGACCCGAGCAGGCGTCACGTCCTGCCCGGCCCCGTGACGGAGGATCTCGCGGCGCGGGCGGGCGAGGCCTATGCGCGTCTCCTCGCCCGACTGGCGGCGTGGGACGCGGGCGGCGCGAGCATCGCGGCCTCGATGCCGGACGTCCAGACCGGTCACCTTCCCGGCACCGGCCGCAGCCACGTCCCCGGCCATGTCCCCGGCCACGTCCTCGGGCTCGTCCCGACGGGCCTGCCCACGAGCGAGGTCGACGCGCGGATCCGTGAGGTGGCCCTCGACGCCCTGCGGGGCACACGGCTGCTCGCCCCGGTCAGGGAGGACAGAGCGGCGACGGCGCACAGGGACGACCAGGACGAGCCTGACGCCGCTCGGTACCTCGTCGCGCCGCGCGACGCCCAGGTCCTCGCGGGCGAGGTGGGCCGCGACCCGGACGTGCTCCGGGTCCTCGGGCGCTGGGTGCCCGGGCTCGTGGACGTCCCGTCGCCGTTCCTCGCGGTCGCGCGCTCGTTGGGCGTGCAGTCCCGTGACCTGGCCGACGTGCTCGACGAGCTCCCCGCGGGCATGGGGCCCAGCAGCTGGCGCGAGGTCTACGCGGTCCTCGCACCGCACCGGGGGCAGCCGGGGGTGCTCGACGCGCTCGGGGCGGTCACGGTGCCGCTCGCGGACGGCCGCACGGTGCGGGGGGCGCGCGGCACGCTCCTGCTGAGCCCGGGCGACGAGGTCCCGGGCGCGGACGGCGCGTCCGGCGCCGCTGGTTCCTCGCCGTTCCTCGCGCTCGCGCGCTCGCTCGGCCTGCGGCTCGTCCACCCGGAGGCCGCGCACCCGCTCCTCGAACGCCTGGGTGCCACGGTGTCCTCGGCGCGCACGCTCCTCGAGGAGCCCGCGGTCAGGGACCACGTCCTGCATCTCGCGGACGAGGCCGCGGACGGCGACCCTCTCCTGGGCGACCTCGCGGACGTGGGCGATGACGGGCCGGCGCTGTGGACGAGCAGGTCGCCCGCGCTGGACGCCGAGGCCGACGTGCCCGCCCCCGATCCCGACGCCGCCCAGGGCGACGTACCCGCCCAGGTGCCCTCCGCCGTCGGGCAGGTGCTCGCCCTGGTGCGGGCCGCGCTCGACGAGGGCGCGCTGCCCGCCGAGCTGCCCTTCTGGCTCGGAGAGCTCCCCCTGCCCACGGCCGACGGCGACCTGTCCCCGGCGCGTGAGTGCGTGCTGCCCGGGTCGTGGGCTGCCGAGCACCTCGACGGGCTGGTGCCGCTCGCGGCGGAGGCCGAGCCGTCGGGCGCGTGGAGCGAGGACGTCCTGCGCGCGGTGGGCGTCCAGGCCGACGTGTCGGTCTACCGGGTCGCGGACGTCCTGACCCCGTGGGCCAGGGGGACCGACCTGGCCGACGACGCGGCCGACCCGGCCGACCCGCAGTCCTGGCTCGCAGGCTGGACCGACTACCTGGACTTCCTCGCGGGACTGCACGGCGGCGGGGCGTACGTGGGCGACCTCGACGGGGTCGCGGACCTCGACGCCGTGGCCGACGACGCCTGGCCCGCCTTCCTCGCGCGCCTCGCGCACGACCCCGACGCCCGTGCGGCCCTCCTCGATCCCGTCCGGGGACAGGGGAGCGCGCGGGCGGGGGACGCACCCTCTTACACCGCGTGGTGGCTGCGCCGGCACCTCGGCGCGCCCTTCGCGGCCACGCCGGGCACCGTCCCCTTCCTCGCCGACCCGCCACCGGCCGTGCGCGGTCTGGACGCCGAGGTGGTGCGCGCGCTGGGCGGGGTCGTCCGGCTCGAGGACCTGGACCCGGCGGACTGGTCGGGGTACCTCGCCGCGCTGCCCGACGTCGGCACGCCCCTCCCGCTGACCGCCTCGCTCGCGGTGTGGCGCGGGCTGGGTGCGCTCGCGCGGCGCGTCCCGGCTGCGGACGTGCTCGATGAGCTGCCCGAGCGGCTGCCCGGCCTGCGCGGGGGGCGCGCGACGTGCGTCGCCGCCGAGGACCTGGCGGTCGCGACGAGCGCCATGTGGGCGCAGGTGCGGACCGTGCTGCCCGTCGCGCCGGACGGCGCGGGTGACGCCGTGCGCGCGGGCGAGGCCCTCGCGGACCTGCTCGACCTCCCCCTGCTCCCGACCCCGAGGAGCGCGGACGTCCTCCTGCCCGACGGCGAGGGCTCGCGCCAGGTGGTCGACGCCCGCGTCGTAGGGCTCGTCGAGGGAGTGCCTGAGCACTGGTTCGAGCACGACGTCCTGACCGTGGACGGTGTCGAGGTCGACTGGTGGGTGTGCGCGGGAGGTGGCGGCCCGGAGGTGCATGCCGCGACGACGTCGGGCCTCGCACGCGGTCTCGCCGCAGCGGCCGGGCGCGCGGACACGCGGTACCTCCTCGAGGTCGCGCTCCTGGACCCCGACGCGGCCGACGAGCTGCTCGCCGAGTCGGCGTGGGACGGGGCTGACCCTCCGCGATGAGCCGCAGCACCACGGACAGCACCGCATGAGCCGCGCGACGCCGTCGGACGACGCCCCCGCGAGCCCCGCGACGCCCTCGACCGACGGGCCCTCGGGCATCTTCGACCGCCGGCTCGTGGGCGGTGTGTACGTCCCCACGTTCGTGTTCGAGGCCGGGGTCAGCGCGATCGTGCCCGTGATCGCGCTGACCGCTCTCTCGATGGGCGCGGGGATCGCGCTCGCGGGGTTCGTCGTGGCGCTCCTGGGGATCGGGCAGATCGCTGGGGACGTGCCCGCGGGCGCGTTCGCGGCGAGGTTCGGCGACCGGCGGGCCATGATGACGGCCGCCGCGGCGTCGGTCGTGGGTCTGGTCGCGTGCGCGCTCGCGCCCAACCTGTGGGTCCTGGGCGCCGGGGTGTTCTGCGTCGGCGTGACCAACGCGGTCTTCATGCTCGCTCGGCAGGCCTACCTGACCGAGGTCACGCCCGTGCTCAAGCGTGCCCGCGCGCTCTCGACGCTCGCGGGCACCCACCGGATCGGGGCGTTCGTCGGCCCGTTCGCGGCGGCGGCCGTGCTCGCGGTGTGGGACCTGCAGGCTGCGTACTGGCTGGCCGTGGGGACGAGCCTGCTCGCGGGGCTCGTGACGCTCGTGGTGCCCGACGTCGCGGCCGGGTCCACCGAGCACCGCAGGACCGTGGCACCGGTGAGCTTCCGGACCGTCCTGGTCCAGAACCGGCGGGTGTTCGCGACGCTCGGGCTCGCGGTCGTCATGGTCGGCGCGACGCGTGCGGCGCGCCAGGTCGTGCTGCCCCTGTGGTCGGACCAGCTGGGGTTCAGCCCGGCGACGACGAGCGTGATCTTCGGGCTGTCCGGTGCGGTCGACATGCTGCTCTTCTACCCGGCCGGCAAGGTCATGGACCGGATGGGTCGGCTGTGGGTCGCGATCCCCTGCATGGTGGTCCTGGGCGGGGCGATCGTCGTGCTGCCGCTCACGAGCACGGTCGCCGGGGTGGCCGTCGTCGCGATGGTCATGGGGTTCGGCAACGGGATCGGTTCGGGGATCCTCATGACGCTCGGGGCCGACGTCGCCCCGCCGGACGTCCGCGCCCAGTTCCTCGGGATCTGGCGCCTCTTCCAGGACTCGGGGGCCGCGCTGGGCCCGCTCGTCGTCTCGGCAGGGGCTGCGCTCGGCAGCCTCGCGGGCGGGATCGTCGCGTCCGGGTCGATCGGGCTGCTCGGCGCGGTCGCGCTCGCGAGGTGGGTACCGCGATGGTCCGTGCACGCGAACCGGACCACACGCCGTCGGGCCGGGATCGAGACCTAGTCCCGATCACCGGCCCGTGGCGGTGCGTCCGGCGGTGTGCTCAGCGTGCCGAGCGGTACTGCGCCGTCAGGGGGCACTGGAACGGGTCGCGCGAGGCGATGCCCACCCGGTTGAGGTACGCGATGACGATCCGGTAGGAGTCGATCAGCGTCGTCTCGGTGTACTTGATGCCCTTGGCCTGGCAGAACTCGATGACCATGGGGCGGACCTTGCGCAGCGCGGGGCTCGGCATGCTGGGGAAGAGGTGGTGCTCGACCTGGAAGTTGAGGCCGCCCATGAAGACGTCGACGGCGCGGCCGCCGCGGATGTTGCGGCTCATCAGGACCTGGCGGCGCAGGAAGTCGATCTTGACGTCGGGCGCGATGACCGGCATGCCCTTGTGGTTGGGCGCGAACGAGGCGCCCATGAGAAAGCCGAACACGGCGAGCTCGACGCCGATGAACGCGAACGCGATGCCCACGGGCATGAGCAGGAAGACCGCTGCGACGAACCCGACCAGACGGATGGTGACGAACGTGATCTCGACCGCGCGACGCTTGACCGGCTCCTTGCCGAAGATCGTCTTGAGGCCGTTGACGTGCAGGTTGAGGCCCTCGAGGAGCAGGAGCGGGAAGAACCAGTAGCCCTGGTGCGACGCGAGCCACCCTCGGATCCCGGTCTTGGGCTTCTCGAGGGTCTCGGTCTCCCACACGAGGACGCCGTTGATCATGTCCGGGTCGGTACCCAGGACGTTGGGCTTCTGGTGGTGCTTGGAGTGCTTGTGCAGCCACCAGCCGTAGCTGAGCCCGCCGAAGAGGTTCGCGATGACCAGGCTCGCCCAGTCGTTCCACTGGCCCGAGCGGAAGATCTGGCGGTGCGCCGCGTCGTGGCCGAGGAACGCCATCTGCGTGAACAGCACGCCCAGCGCGCCCGCGATCGCGAGCTGCCACCACGAGTCGCCCAGGAGGACCATGCCCACGCCGCACGCGGCGAGCAGCGCCACGATGCCCGCGAACCGCGCCCAGTAGTAGGCGTAGCGGCGGCGCATGAGCCCGGTCTCCTGGACCATGCGCGTCAGCTCGGAGAAGTCGCTGACCTGTCGCTGCCGAGCCGACGGGGCCTTCGACTGAGGAGGGTCGAGGTCCAGTACCGCGCTGCTAGCCGTCATCATCGTCCGCTCGTGGATCGGGGGGCGGACGCAGAACAAGACGCCGCGTGATCGACTCTACGAACGGGGCAGGTGAAGAACTATGGGGCTGTCCCCCCTATCGGGAGGGCGGCGCGGGAAGCGGGCCGACGAAGGCCCCCGGCGAGTGCTGCTCACTCGGACGAGCGGTACTCCGCGCGGTTCCTGCGCTCCCACGCGAGCCCGACGACCCCGAGCAGGAGGCCGGCGCCGCACGTCGCGGGTGCCTCGTACGTCGCGTGGCCGAGCACGAGCAGGACGAGGGAGACGGCGAGGGCGATCGCCCAGAGGGACATCCCGACGAGAGCCACGTGGCGCAGGTCGACGCGGAGCGCCGGCGGGTTGGGGCGGCGCCGCTCCGGGTGGATCAGGAGGGAGATCATCGAGGGCACGCGACGAGTCTAGTGCCGGTCCCGTGCACGGGGGAGCGGGTGAAAAGACCGGGCGCGACGAGCCGACCAGAGCGGACATGCCGGCCGTCGCGGGTGTGCCCCGTTGCGTGCCGAGGGGGCTCAGGGCCTGCTGAATGCCCTCATTCCGGCACGATGCCCCTTTCACCCGGTGACCGGCGTCACAACACGGGAAGCGGCCCATCTCTCCTGTGTGAGACGAACGATGGACGAGGGTTCCGTCGGCGCCTCGACAGCCGCTAGTATCCGAAGGCTCGATGAACGCTCGGATCTGGACGCACGTCCAGGTTTCGGGGTGGCGCACCGCAGCGTCCCCCAGGAGATCACTTCGTCGGGACCTTTATTTGGACGGTCGTCCGACTCCCATTCTTGCTTCAGCCCCCACGGGTGCTCCCTGCCCGGAAGCGCTGAATCACAAGGCTGAGACCCGGGCGTCTGCAACCTTCTCACCCGGGTGAAAAGGCGTTCGCAGCATTCTTATTACCTGAGGGCGGCTCCTAGTATGAGTCGTTCCGCGCAGTCAAGAAGTCGGCTGCAGGACTTTATCGAGAGGTAGCCGGGCCATGGCCGGAAGCGTCATCCACGACACGCGTCGTGGACTCCGCCACATCTTCACCGCATCGCCTGCTGCTCCTCTCCGGGCGGCCCGTGCGTCGTTCGCCGAGGTCTCCTGGGACAGGTCGTACCGGATCCGCCTCGTGGCGACCGACACGCTCGCCATCATGGTCGGGGTCGTCGCCGCCTACTTCCTGCGCTGGGACAAGTTCATCAGCCAGCCGGTCCGTGAGGACGTCGGCGTCCCGTACCTGGTCCTGAGCGTGCTGATCGGCGTCGCCTGGGCAGGTTCGCTCGCGTTCTCCAAGACGCGGGACGTGCGGATCGTCGGCAGCGGGCCCACCGAGTACCAGCGGGTCTTCGACTCCTCGTGGCGGTTGTTCGCCGTCCTGGCGATCCTCGCCTTCCTCTTCCGCTTCCCGGAGGGGCGCGGCTACCTCGTCGTCGCGTTCCCCCTGGGGCTCGGGGGTCTCCTCCTGGGGCGCTACCTCTGGCGCCAGTGGCTCCACCGCAAGCGTGCCGCCGGCTCGCACCGGACCGCTGTCCTGGCGATCGGCCACCGCGACCAGGCCGAGCGGCTGATCCGCGACCTCAACGAGCGCGACAGCTCGGGCTACCGCGTCGTGGCGGTGTGCATCCCCAGCGGCCCTGTGCGTGACGGCGACTCGATCCTGGGCGTCCCGATCCTCGGGGACCTGCGGTCCGCGGGCCAGATCGCCGCACGGGTCGAGGCCGGGTGCGTCGCGGTGAGCGGCTCGGACGCCGTGACCGCAGACGTCGTGCGGCACCTGAGCTGGGAGCTCGAGCCCGTCGGGGTCGACCTCATGCTCACGACCGAGCTGGTCGACGTGGCCGGTCCGCGCATCACCATCACCCCCGCGGAGTCGGTGTCGCTCCTCCACGTCGACGCCCCGCGGTTCACAGGCCCCAAGTTCGTGTTCAAGTCGATCTCGGACTGGTTCGGCGCGGCGATCCTCACGGTGCTGCTCCTGCCCGTGCTGATCACGGTGGGTCTCGCGGTGTGGCTCACGAGCAAGGGCCCCGTCTTCTACTCGCAGCGGCGTGTGGGCCGCAACGGCGAGACCTTCTCGATGCTCAAGTTCCGCTCGATGCGCGCGGACGCGGAGCTCGACCTCACGGCGCTCGCGCAGGCGAACGAGGGGTCCGGGCTGCTGTTCAAGATCCGCGACGACCCGCGCGTGACCCCGGTGGGTCGTTTCATCCGCCGGTACTCGCTCGACGAGCTGCCCCAGATCTTCAACGTGCTGCGCGGGGACATGAGCCTCGTGGGCCCGCGCCCGCCCCTGCCGCGCGAGGTCAGCCAGTACGAGAAGAAGGTGCGTCGCCGCCTCCTGGTCAAGCCGGGCCTCACGGGCCTGTGGCAGGTGGGTGGCCGCTCGGACCTCTCCTGGGAGGAGAGCGTGCGCCTCGACGTGTACTACGTGGAGAACTGGACCATGTTCGGCGACTTCCTGATCCTGGCCCGCACGGCGCGTGCCGTGGTGTCGGGGCACGGGGCGTACTGAGCGTCGTTCACTAGCACGTAACGCCACCGATTCGGGGGCGCGACACGACATCTGGCACCATTCTCCCCATGACCACCACGACTGACGAGCGCGAAGCACCCCCGCGTTCCAGCGGCATCGACCGCTTCTTCAAGATCACCGAGCGCGGCTCGACCATCGGCGCGGAGATCCGTGGCGGTCTCGTCACGTTCTTCGCGATGTCCTACATCATCATCCTGAACCCGATCATCCTCTCGGGTGCGGACGGCACGGGCCGCTTCCTGGGCGGCGGCACCGACGGGCCGAACATGGCCATGATCGCGGCCACCACGGCGCTCGTCGCCGGGATCATGACCATCGCGATGGGCGTCTTCGCGAACTACCCCATGGCTCTGGCCGCAGGCCTCGGCCTCAACGCGGTCGTCGCGTTCACGATCGCCACGATCCCCGACGTCACGTGGGCCGACGCGATGGGCATCGTGGTCATCGAGGGCCTCATCATCCTCGTGCTCGTCCTCACGGGCTTCCGGGAGGCCGTGTTCCGCGCCGTCCCGGTCGAGCTCAAGACCGCGATCAGCGTCGGTATCGGCCTGTTCATCGCGCTCGTCGGCCTGGTCAACGCGGGCTTCGTCGCCTCGGGCGGCGGGACGCCGCTCCAGCTCGGTGCGACCGGGTCGCTCGCGGGCTGGCCCATCCTCGTCTTCGTGGTGGGCCTGGTCCTCATGATCGTCCTGTGGGTCCGCAAGGTCCGGGGCGCGATCCTCATCTCGATCCTCGCTGCGACGGTTCTCGCGGTGGTCATCCAGGCGATCGCGGGCGTCGGCACCAAGGGCGCCGGTGCGGCGAACGGCTGGAGCCTGAACGCCCCGGCCCTCGACGGCAGCCCGGTCTCCGTGCCGGACTTCGGCCTGCTCGGCCAGTTCTCGCTGCTGGGCTCGATCGAGAAGGTCGGCGTCGTCACGGTCGTGCTGCTCGTCTTCTCGCTGCTCCTCGCGGACTTCTTCGACACCATGGGCACCATGGTCGCCGTGGGGTCGGAGGGCGGCCTGCTCGACGAGACGGGCAACCCGCCCAAGTCGCGCGCGATCCTCGTCGTCGACTCGATCGCGGCCGCTGCCGGCGGCGCTGCGAGCGTCTCGTCCAACACGAGCTACGTGGAGTCGACGACCGGCGTGGGCGAGGGGGCTCGCACGGGCCTCTCGGCCGTCGTGACCGGTATCGCCTTCCTCCTGGCGACCTTCCTGTCGCCGCTCGTCGCCCTGGTCCCGAGCGAGGCGGCGGCGCCCGCCCTGGTCCTCGTCGGCTTCCTCATGATGACCCAGATCACGGGCATCAAGTGGAACAACGTCGAGGTCGCGATCCCCGCGTTCCTCACGATCGCGCTCATGCCGTTCACGTACTCGATCACGGCCGGGATCGGTGCGGGCTTCCTGGCGTTCGTGGTCATCAAGCTGGCGCTGGGCAAGGTCAAGGCGATCCACCCGCTCATGTGGGTGGCCGCGGCAGCGTTCGTCATCTACTTCACCCTCGACCCGATCAGCGACGCCCTGGGCGTCTGACGTACGCTCGCTGGCGATGACCTCGCCGATCCTGCACCTGACGCCCACGCTCCAGTCCTACGACTGGGGTTCGAGGAGTGCCCTGCACTCCCTGCTGGGGCTGGAGCAGGACGGAGGTCCCCTCGCCGAGATGTGGATGGGCGCACACCCGAAGGGCCCGTCGTCTGCTTCGGCCGACGGCGGGCCTTCGGCGTCCTTGGCGGACCTGATCCACTCCGACCCGGTCGCGATGCTCGGGCAGCGTGTGCTGGACGAGTACGGTCCCCGTCTGCCGTACCTGCTCAAGGTGCTCGCGGCGGACCGCGCGCTGTCGCTGCAGGTCCACCCGCAGCCGCACCGTGCGCGGGCCGGGTTCAACCGTGAGAACCGGGCGGGCATCCCCCGGGGGTCGGCGGAGCGCAGCTTCCACGACGACCAGCACAAGCCGGAGATGGTCGTCGCGATCAGCCGCTTCGAGGGGCTCTCGGGGTTCCGTCGACCGGCACGGGTGCTGGAGCTGCTCGACGGGCTCCGGGGGGACCTGGTCGCCCGGATGCGGGCAGCGCTCGCGGCGCGCCCTTCCGCGGCCGGGTTGCAGGAGGCGTTCACGCTCGCGCTGCACGCGAGGACCCTGCCCGACGTCGCAGCGGACCTGGCCGTGACCGTCGCCGACGTGGCTTCTCGTCTGGGCGCCGGCACCACGTCGCCGCGCGCCGACGCGACGGTGGTGGCTCTCGCGGAGCAGCACCCGGGGGATCCCGGGGCGATCGTGTCGATGATGCTCAACCGCGTCACGCTCGAACCGGGGGAGTCGATGTTCGTGCCGGCAGGGCACGTGCACGCGTACCTGTCGGGGTGCGCGGTCGAGGTCATGTCGAGCTCGGACAACGTGCTGCGCGCCGGACTCACCACCAAGCGGGTCGACGTCGAGGCGCTGCTGGCGTGCGTCGTGTACTCGCCGGGGCCCGCCGCGCGCCCACGGGTCCGGCCGCTCGGGACGGGGCGCGGGGCCGGACGTCGTGGCGCGCTCGCTGAGGGGGGCGGGCTGCTCGAGTACCGGGCGGCGATCCCGGAGTTCGCGCTCGTCATGGGTGAGCTGTCGGCCGACGACGGAGCCGTGACGGTGCGGGCCGAGGGCCCCCGGATCGTCCTCGTCCTCGATGGGCAGATCGAGACGCTTTGTCCTGCTGTCGGTAGCGACCGGTCGGGTGAATCTCTGCGGGCAGTGGTGCGTGCGGGAGAGTCGGTCTTCGTCCCGCACGCTGCAGGAATCCTGGCGTTGCGTGGGTCGGGCCTGACGGTCGTCGCCTACGTGCCCTGAGGTCGTCGTCCGCGACGCGCGCGCACTCTGTCGACGCATGGACGGTCCGTGATCTCGCTCACGATCCATTTCATTACTTAAGGTAATGAGTTAGGGTAAAGAGATGCCTGCTGCGGAACCGACCACGCCCTCGTCCCCCACGAAGGCGCAGTGTCGGCCCGCGACGCTCGGCGGCGACCTGCGTGTCGCCCTGACCCGCGTCTCGCGCGCACTGCGCTCGCAGCGCGGCGGCGCCGACCTCCCCGAGGGCCAGTTCGGGGTCCTGACCGTGCTCCACAAGCACGGCGGCATGACCCCCGGTGCGCTGGCCACGCACGAGCGCATCCGGCCGCCCTCCATGACGCGCACGGTCAACGCGCTCGTCGAGCTCGGCCTGGTCCACAAGGTCGAGCACCCCACTGACGGGCGCCAGGTCGTCGTCGCGCTGACCGACGCCGGCGTGCTCGAGGTCAAGGAGACCCGGCGCCGCCGCGACGCGTGGCTCACCCAGCAGCTGACCACCTTGACCCGCGAAGAAAGAGAGACCTTGGCCCGCGCCAGTGACCTGTTGACCCGGATCGCCGCACGATGAGCGCGACGTTCTCCTCCCTCAAGTACTACAACTACCGCCTGTGGTTCGGCTCCGCCCTCGTCGCGAACGTCGGGACCTGGATGCAGCGCATCGCCCAGGACTGGCTCGTCCTGACGGTGCTCACTGCGAACTCCGGCGTCGCCGTCGGTGTCATCACGGCCCTGCAGTTCGCGCCCGTCCTCGCGCTCTCCGCATGGGCGGGCGTCCTGGCGGACCGTCTGCCGCGCCGCAAGATGCTCATGGCCACGCAGGGCGCCTCGGGCCTCCTCGCGCTCGGGCTCGGCGCCCTGGTGCTCTCGGGGCACGTCGAGCTGTGGCACGTCTACGGGTTCGCGCTCGCGCTCGGGTGCGTGTCCGCGCTCGACGGCCCTGTGCGTCAGACCTTCGTCGCCGAGATGGTGCCGAGCGACAAGCTCTCGAACGCCGTCGGCCTCAACAGCGCGTCGTTCAACGCGGCCCGTCTGATCGGCCCCGGCGTCGCGGGCCTGCTGATCGCCGCGGTGGGCACGGGCTGGGTGTTCATCATCAACGGCATCAGCTTCGGCGCGACCATCTTCGCGCTGTCCCGCATGCGCACGCGCGAGATGCACAAGCTGCCCAGCGCGTCGCGCGAGAAGGGGCAGATCCGCGAGGGCATCCGCTACGTGCGGGGGCGCTCCGACATCATCGTCATCATGGTGGTGCTGAGCGTCGTGTCGACGTTCGGGCTCAACTTCCAGCTCACGTCGGCCATGATGGCGCGCGTCGAGTTCGGCATGGGCGCGGGCGAGTACGGGATGCTCGGGTCGATCCTCGCGATCGGCTCGCTGACCGGCGCGCTCATGGCAGCACGCCGCGAACGGCCGCGCGTGCGGCTCGTGATCGGGTCGGCGTTCGGCTTCGCGGTCGCCACGGGGGTCATGGCGCTCATGCCGAGCTACACGACGTTCGCGCTCGCGTGCATCCCCGTCGGCTTCGCGTCGCTGACCATGATGACGGCGGCCAACACGACCATCCAGATGACGACCGATCCCGTGATGCGCGGGCGCGTCATGTCCCTGTACATGATCGTGTTCCTCGGGGCGACGCCCGTCGGCGCGCCGATCGTCGGCTGGATCGCGGAGGCCTACGGGCCTCGCTGGGCGATCGGGATCGGCTCCATCACGGCGCTGCTGGTCTCGGTGGGGGCGGCGATCTGGGCCATGCGGAACTGGAAGTTCACGGTCAGCTACCGTGTGACGCAGCGCCCGCACCTCCTGGTGACCTACCCCGTGGGCGGTGCGGCCCGGCGTGCGAGCCGCAGCGACACGCGCGGGCAGCTGGGCCTCGACGACGCGCAGGACGTGGCCGAGGCGGCCTGACCTCGCTCGGCCGCAGGCCGAGCGGACGCGTCGAGCAGACGCGCCGAGCGGGCGCACACGCAGAAGCGGCCCGCCCCGGGAGCCCGGGGCGGGCCGCTTCGTGTCTCAGGTCTCAGGCCAGCGCGTCGACCACGAAGTCGATGCTCTGCGTGAGCAGCTCGACGTCCGTGGGCTCGATCGCGGGGAACATCCCGATGCGCAGCTGGTTGCGGCCCAGCTTGCGGTACGGGAACACGTCGAGGATGCCGTTGGCACGCAGCGCCGCGATGACCTGGGTCGCGTCGATCGACTCGTCCAGGTCGATGGTCCCGACGACGGTGGACCGGTCCTCGGGGCGCGTCACGAACGGCGTGGCCCACTCGCGCGACTCGGCCCACGCGTAGAGCGTGCGTGCCGAGGTCGCCGAGCGGGCGCTCGACCACGCGAGGCCGCCCTGCTCGTTGAGCCAGTCGACCTGCTCGGCGAACGTCACGAGCGTCGAGACCGACGGCGTGTTGAGCGTCTGGTCCTGGCGCGAGTTCGTCAGTGCGGCCTGGAGCGAGAGGAACTCGGGGACCCACCGGTCGCCGGACTCGATCTCCTCGAGGCGCGCGACGGCGTCGGGCGACAGGATCGCGACCCAGAGCCCGCCGTCGGACCCGAAGACCTTCTGCGGCGCGAAGTAGTAGACGTCGGTCTCGGCGAGGTCGACCGGGAGGGCGCCCGCGCCCGACGTCGCGTCCACGAGGGTCAGCGCACCCTGCTCGCGCGACCCCTGGACGCGGCGCACGGGGGCCATGGCCCCCGTCGAGGTCTCGTTGTGGGGCCAGGCGTAGACGTCGACGCCGTCCGCGAGCTGCGGAACCGCGACCGACCCCGGGGGAGCGGTGATGACCTGCGAGGGCTCGAGGAACGGTGCGCGCGTGGTCGCTGTCGCGAACTTGGCGCCGAACTCGCCGAACGCGGCGTGCTGGGCGCGCTCGCGCACCAGGCACAGCGTCGCGACGTCCCAGAATGCCGACGAGCCGCCGTTGCCGAGCACGACCTCGTACCCCTCGGGGGCGTCGAACAGGTCCGTGAGGCCCGAGCGGATCCGGCGGACCAGGGACTTGACCGGCGCCTGGCGGTGGGACGTGCCGAGCACGGACGTGCCGGCCTCGACGAGCGCGCGCACCTGTGCGTCGCGGACCTTGGAGGGGCCGCAGCCGAAGCGGCCGTCGCTGGGCAGCAGGTGCGGGGGGACGGTGATCTGGGTGGGCTCAGGCACAGGGCAACGATAGTCCGGCCTGGCGCGAACACCGTCGGGCGTCCACAATGTCGGTGGCTCGGACCTAAACTAGGGTCAGCGGCCCGCCGGTGCGGCAGGTGCCCCCAAGCCCTCAAGCGACAGGAGCGCGACGTGACCGACCTGATCGACACCACCGAGATGTATCTGAAGACCATCTACGAGCTCGACGAGGAGGGCATCGTCCCCCTGCGTGCGCGCATCGCAGAGCGACTCGGACACTCGGGACCCACCGTCTCCCAGACGGTGGCCCGCATGGAGCGGGACGGTCTCGTCGTCGTGACGGGGGACCGTCACCTCGAGCTCACCCCGGACGGCCACTCCAAGGCCCAGCGCGTCATGCGCAAGCACCGCCTCGCGGAGCGCCTGCTGACGGACGTCATCAAGCTCGACTGGGAGTTCGTGCACGTCGAGGCCTGCCGGTGGGAGCACGTCATGAGCGAGCTCGTCGAGAAGCGCCTCATCGGCCTGCTCGACCACCCGCACTACGACCCGTACGGCAACCCCATCCCGGGGCTCTCGGAGCTGGGTGAGGACATCCAGGAGATCGAGTACCTCGACGGCGTGGTCTCCCTGCCCGCGTACGTGGCCGCCGCGGACCGTGCGGGGCGCGAGCCCGGCGGGCTGCGCGTCGTCGTGCAGCGCATCGCGGAGCCGCTCCAGACGGACACGGACCTGCTGGCCCGCATCGCGGCCGCGGGCATCCTGCCGCGTCAGGAGGTCACGGTCACGCCGGAGGCGGGGTCGTTCACGGTGTCCGCGGAAGGCGCGGAGACGGTCCTCGACCTGCCCGACGACGTCGCTCGCCACATCTTCGTCACCGCGCCCTGAGCGCAGCGCACGCCGCGTCCTACCACCGCCCCGCACTCCCGTCGTGGGGTGCGGGGCGGGGTGCGTCCGGGCCGTTCGCGGGGTGCCCGGGGCAACGATCCTGTGGTGGTTCGTCCTGCTATACCAGGCTTTTCCAGGGCGTCGTGACGGGAACGTGACATTCACCCGGAGGTCGTGTACGTTCGGTTCTGCTTCACGGATGAATCGTCCGTCGAGGCCCTCACGCGGAACGCCGAACCCTGTCACCGCGAGAGGAGCACCACGACCCGATGACAGGGACGGGGGACCCAAATTCGGGTACCGGAAACGGTGCCCTTGGGGTGAAGCCAGACGGACCTCGGTCCTGACGGCCGGGTGATTCTCCCACCCGAACCCGACAGCTGACCTCGCAGGCGTCCAGGAGAGGTATCCAGTGAACGCAGTCACGACCGGCGCACGCCACCGTGCAGCGCGACGCCCGCTTTCCACACTTGCTTCGGCGGCGACGGCTTCCTCCGTCGGCCGCCGCACCGCTGTCGTCGCTGCCTCGTCGGGACTGATCGTCTCGATGCTCGGCGCGATGCCCGCCACCGCTGCGCCCGTCGACCACGACACGGCCAAGCTCAACACCGTCGACCTGAACGCACTCACGACGCAGGCCCGCGCCGCGCTCGAGTCCGCTCCGTCCGTCACGGTCGCCGCTGAGGCCGGCTTCACGATCGAGAGCGCGGCCGTCGCCGTGACCCCCGCTCCTGAGCCCGAGCCCGAGCCGGTCGTCGAGCGTGCCACGCAGGCCACCTCGCGTTCCGCGGCCCGCACCGCGACCACCTCTGCCACGACCTCCACGACCGAGAAGGCGGCTTCGGTCTCCGTCCCGGCCTCGGCCAACGGCAGCGCGATCGTCTCGATCGCCAGCCGCTACGTGGGCGTCCCGTACGTCTACGGGGGCACCACCCCGGACGGCTTCGACTGCTCCGGCTTCACGAGCTACGTCTTCGCACAGGTCGGCATCACGCTGCCTCGCCAGTCGAGCGCCCAGGGCAACGTCGGCACCAAGGTGTCGCGCGCCGACGCCCAGCCCGGCGACCTGATCTGGACCCCCGGCCACATCTCGATCTACGCCGGTGACAACATGCAGATCGACGCGCCGCGCCCCGGCAAGACGATCCAGTTCCGTCAGATCTGGCAGTCGAACCCCACGTTCATCCGCGTCGCCTGAGAACCCGCAAGGTCCTCTGAGCGGCTCGCTCGCACAGAACCCCGTCGCCCCGCCTCGTGCGGGACGGCGGGGTTCTGTCGTCGGCCCCGGTGGTCAGCACCGGCGGAGTGCTGCGAGGCCCCTCCTGCGCCAGGAGGCGACCGTCTCGGGAGCTGTTCCGGCGCCGGGGACACGGAGGAGGGCGGGCATCAGGGGTGCTGACACCGCGATGACGCACGACAGGAACGAACCCTGTGCCTCGGTGGACTTTGCCTGTTCTTTCGATAGGTTTGTCTCAGGATGGTGCTTCGCCATCGGGAGGAGATGAAACCATGACTCGTGCAGAGATCGTGCTCGTCGGGGTCGACGGTTCGGCGCCCAGCCTGCACGCCCTGGACTGGGCTGCTGCGTACGCGCGACAGGTCGGCTGGCCCCTGCACGTCGTGTGTTCGTACTCGCTCCCGTCGTTCACCGCGGCCTCGCTCGACGGCGGCTACGCGGCCCTGGACGACACCGCGATCCAGGAGGGCGCCAAGGCCGTCCTGGCCGAGGCCACCCAGCGTGCCGAGGCGGCGGGCGTCAGGACGACCGCCGCGATAGCGACCGGTGACGCAGCAGGCGTCCTGGTCGAGCTCTCCAAGGACTACGGCCTCGTGGTCGTCGGGACACGGGGCCGTGGTGGGTTCACCGAGCGTCTGCTCGGCACCGTCTCGTCGGCGCTGCCTGCGCACTCGCGGTGCCCCACGGTCGTCGTCCCGCTCAAGTCGGGCGGGGACGACGGTGACCTCCCGGCGATCCAGCCGCTCAAGCGGATCGTGGTCGGCGTCGACGGCTCGCCGTCCGCGGACATCGCGCTGCGGCACGCCATCAGGCAGGCCAGGGCGTGGGACGCCGAGCTCGTCGCGGTCGCCGGGGTGCCCGTGGGGGCCGGTGCGGGGCTGCTCGCGTGGCTGCCGGCCTCGATCGACCACCAGCAGGTCCTCGACGACATCACCGAGGGCCTCAACGTCATCGTGGACCGGCACGAGGCCGAGAACCCCGACGTCCCCATCAAGCGGATCGTCCTCGACGGCACGGGCGCCGAGCTCCTCACGGAGTTCTCGACGGCCTCGGACCTCGTCGTGGTCGGGTCGCGCGGGCGCGGAGGGTTCACGGGCCTGCTCCTGGGATCGACGAGCCAGGCCGTCCTGCACCACTCGGCCTGCCCGGTCATGGTCGTGACCAAGCGCTGCGAGGACGAGAAGCCCCCCGCGGCGAAGGACGCGACGACGGACTGAGGTCGCCCGCCCCCATGAGCACGCTCGAGCGGGCGTGACCCTCGAGGTCACGCCCGCTCTGACGTGCCGACGGTCTGGCGGGATCAGTTGCGGGTGCGGTACAGGTGCATCGTGATCGGCGCGAAGACGGCCGTGAGCAGTACCGAGGCCAGCAGCACCCAGCCGATCTGGTCGAACGTCGCGGTGCCCGCCATGAGTGCGCGGACCGCAGTCGCGAGGTGGCTCACGGGGTTGATCTCGGCCCAGGCGCGCAGCGCGGAGGGCATGGTGTCCGGGTTGACGAAGATGTTCGACGCGAAGGTCAACGGCATGAGGACCAGCATCGAGACGCCCATGACCGCGTTGGGGGTGCGCATCACGAGCCCCAGGATCGTGAAGATCCAGCTGATCGCGAACGCGAAGACCAGCAGCAGGGCCACGGCCAGCAGGACGCCGACCACCCCGCCGGCGGGCCGGAACCCGATCGCGAGTCCCAGACCCACCGTGATGGCCGACGCGATCGTGTACCTGACCGTGTCTCCCATGAGCGCGCCGACGATCGGGGCGGGACGCCAGATCGGCAATGACCGGGACGTGCTTGATCTTGAGAAGTGCCCGCCACGCGAACGTCAGGGTGTTGGCGAGCGGCGAGGGTCGGGTCGGGTGCTGGTCGATCGCGATGGCCTCGCGCAGGGTCTGTGCCTCCGGGGTGGTGATCACCTCGGTCTGGGTCGCGGCCATCAGGCCACCTCCTCAGCGTCGTTCGCCGTGTCGCGGTCGTTCGCCGTGCCGCGGTCGTTCGCCGTGCCGCGGTCGTTCCTGATGCCGCTGCCGTTCGCAGGGTCGTCCTGGTCCTCCTCGTCGACCGGCTGGCCCGTGAGTGCCAGGAACACCTCGTCGAGGCTCGGCTGCCCGAGCGTGAACTCCGGTACCCCGATGCCCGCGTCCGCGAGTGCGGGCAGGAGCTGTGCTGCCAGGTCCGCGCCGTCGTCGGGCACGCGCGCCGAGAACGCGTACGGGTCCGGCGCGAGCACGACCTCCGCGCGCAGCACGCGCTCGACGATCTCCGCGGCCCGGAGCCGGTCGCCCGAGTCCGCGAGCCGCAGGCTCACCGACCCCTCGCCGACCGAGCGCTTGAGCTCGGTCGCGGTGCCCTCGGCGATGACCTTGCCGTGGTCGATCACGGCGATGCGGTCCGCGAGCTGGTCGGCCTCCTCGAGGTACTGGGTCGTGAGCAGCACGGTCGCGCCGTCGGCCACGAGCACGCGCACGATGTCCCACACCTGGTTGCGGCTGCGCGGGTCGAGCCCCGTGGTCGGTTCGTCGAGGAACAGCACCCGCGGGCTCATGACGAGGCTCGCCGCGAGGTCGATGCGGCGGCGCATGCCGCCCGAGTACGTCTTGACGGGCCGGTTCGCGGCCTCGGCGATGCCGAACGCCTCCATGAGGTCCATGCCCCGGCGCCTGGCTGCGGGCTTCGAGAACCCGTAGAGGCGCGCGATGACGATGAGGTTCTCCGCGCCGGTCAGGTCCTCGTCGACCGACGCGTACTGGCCCGTGAGGCCCACGAGCGAGCGGACGGCGTCGGGCTGGGCCAGGACGTCGTGCCCCAGGACGTGGGCCGTGCCTGCGTCGGGGCGCAGGAGGGTCGTGAGCATGCGGACGGCCGTGGTCTTGCCCGCGCCGTTGGGACCGAGGACCCCGTAGACCGTGCCGGTCGGTACGGCGAGGTCGATCCCGTCGACGGCCCGGGTCTCCTTGAAGTGCTTGACGAGGCCATGGGCCTCGATCGCGAGATCTGGTGCGCTGGTCATACGTGCTCCCTGTGTCGTGGGTGGTGCACGGGTCTGTCCAGGGTCGACCTGCGGCGGCGCGAGAACTCATCGGTGCCGCTCGGCCGAGATCTCCATCATGCGACGACGGGCGGCCCCGGACCAGGGGTCCGGGGCCGCCCGTCGGGTGCGGTGCAGGTCAGGCGTCCGCTGCGGCCTTCTCCGCCGCGGCGAGCAGGACGCACGTCGCGACGCCGTCGATCGCGACGCGGACCTCGTCGAGCGGGGGCAGCGTCGGGGCCAGACGGATGTTGGCGTCCTGCGGGTCCTTGCCGTACGGGAACGTGGCACCCGCGGGTGTCAGGGCGATGCCCGCCTCCTTGGCGAGCTGGACCACGCGCGCCGCGGTGCCCGGCACGACGTCGAGCGACACGAAGTACCCGCCGAGCGGCGCGGTCCAGGACGCGACGCCGTCCGTGCCGAGGCGCTCGCGCAGGATCGTGTCGACCGCCTCGAACTTGGGTGCGATCACGTCGCGATGCTTGCGCATGTGGGCGCGCACGCCCTCCGCGTCGCCGAAGAACTCGGCGTGCCGGAGCTGGTTGACCTTGTCCGGGCCGATCGACTGGGCTGCGAGGTGCTTCTTGTACCAGGAGATGTTGGCCGGAGAAGAGCCCAGGAACGCGACCCCCGCACCGGGGAACGTGATCTTGGAGGTCGAGGCGTAGAGCAGCACACGGTCCGGGTTGCCGGCCTCTGCGGCCAGGGCCAGCGCGGGCGCGGACTCGGTCTCGACGTCCGTGAGGTGGTGCACCGCGTACGCGTTGTCCCACATGATGCGGAAGTCGGGGGCTGCGGCCGGCATCGAGACGAGACGCTGGGCGACCTCGCGCGAGACGACCGAGCCGTCCGGGTTCGCGTAGGTGGGCACGACCCACATGCCCTTGATGCTCGGGTCGTCCGCGACGAGCGCGGCGACGGCCTCGGCGTCGGGACCGTCGGGCGTCATGGGGACGGTCACCATCTCGATGCCGAACGCCTCGCACAGCGTGAAGTGGCGGTCGTAGCCCGGGACCGGGCACACGAACCGGACCTTCTCCTCGCGCGACCAGGGGCGCTCGGAGCCGGGCAGGCTGAACAGCATCGCGAACGCGAGCGTGTCGTGCATGAGCGTGAGGCTCGCGTTGCCGCCCGCGAGGAGCTGGTCGACGGGGACGTCGAGCAGCTCGGCGAAGATGCGGCGGATCTGCGGCAGGCCGTCGAGCCCGCCGTAGTTGCGCACGTCGGTGCCGTCGGCGTCGGTGACCGTTCCTGCGCCCGGCAGTGCCAGGAGGGCGTCGGAGAGGTCGAGCTGCTCGGCGGAGGGCTTGCCGCGCGTCAGGTCGAGCTTCAGGCCGAGGGACTGCAGGTCAGCGTAGGCCTGCTGCCACTCGGCGAGGCGGGTGGAGGTGTCAGAGGCAGGAGTGGTCACCCTCCGGACTCTACCGATCTGCGGCGAGCTGCGTCAGGGCGTCACGCAGAGCGGCCATCCCGAGGTCGAGGTCTGGACGTTCGATCACGAGCGGGGGCGCCAGCCGGATGGTCGAGCCGTGCGTGTCCTTGGCCAGGACGCCGCGCGCGAGCAGGGCTTCGCACAGGTCGCGGCCCGTCCCGCGGGCCGGGTCGAGGTCGATCCCGGCCCACAGCCCCACGCCCCGCACTCCGGTCAGCAGCCCCTCGTCGACGAGGCCCGCGAGGCGTTCGTGCAGGTGCTCGCCCAGGTCGCGGGTGCGGGCCTGGAGCTCGCCCGTCTCGAGGAGCCCGACGACCGCGAGGCCGACGGCGCACGCGAGCGGGTTGCCGCCGAACGTCGACCCGTGCGTCCCGGGCGTCAGCACGTCGAGGATCTCGTGCCTCCCGACGACCGCCGAGACCGGTACGACGCCGCCGCCCAGGGCCTTGCCGAGCGTCACGAGGTCCGGCTTCACGTCCCACAGCTCGCACGCGAGCGTGGTCCCGGTCCTGCCCAGGCCGGACTGGATCTCGTCCGCGATCAGCAGGACGTCTCGCTCGTCGCACACGCGGCGCAGCGCGGGCCAGTAGTCGTCCGGGGGCACGACGACGCCCGACTCTCCCTGGATCGGCTCCATGAGGACGGCGACCGTGGTCTCGTCGATCGCGTCCGCGACGGCGCGCGCGTCGCCGTACGGCACGAGGCGGAAACCAGGTGTGAACGGGTCGTACCCGTCGCGCGCGTCGGGGTCGTCGGAGAACGACACGATGGTCGTGGTCCGTCCGTGGAAGTTCCCGTGCCCGACGACGATGCTCGCCCGCCCGGCCGGCACGCCCTTGACCTCGTAGCCCCACTTGCGGGCGATCTTGATCGCGGTCTCGACGGCCTCGGCGCCCGTGTTCATGGGCACCATCACGGCGCTGCCGCCGTCGCCGGGACGGCCCCCGTCACCTGCTCGCCCGGCCGACGTGCCCGGGGCGGCGCCCTGGACGAGCGGCCCGACCAGGCGCGTGAGCCGGTCCGCGAACGGGTGCAGCAGGTCGTGGTCGAACGCGCGCGACGTGAGCGTGACGCGCCCGAGCTGCTCGGTCGCGGCAGCGATCAGCCCGGGGTGGCGGTGCCCGAAGTTCAGGGCCGAGTACCCCGCGAGCAGGTCGAGGTAGCGGCGGCCCGCGACGTCGGTGACCCAGGCGCCGTCGCCCGTCGCGATCGTCACGGGCAACGGGTGGTAGTTGTGCGCGAGCGAGTCGTGGCGTCGGCTTCCGGTGCCCGACGGCGCTGCTCCCGTCGTGCGGGCCGGTGCGGCGTCGGCGGTGGTGCCCGGGCTGGGTGCGGGGGCGGGGACCGCCTGGCTCTGGGCGCTCACGGCCGGATCTCCAGGGTGCAGCACTTGGACCCGCCGCCACCGCGCAGCAGCTCCGATGTGTCGACCCCGATGGTCTCGTAGCCCCGCTCGGCCAGCGCCGCGGCGAAGCGGGTCGCCGCCGGGGTGTGGATCACGTGCAGCCCGTCGCTCACGGCGTTGAGGCCCAGGACCAGCGCGTCGTCCTCGGTCGCGTGATGGGCGTCGGGGTAGCGCTCGGCCAGGAGCTCCTGGGACGCGGGGGAGAAGGCCGGCGGGTAGTAGGCGACGTCGACCGGCGCCTCGGCGCGAGCACGCGTGAGGTGCGCCGCGTCGCGCGAGGGAGCCGCGCCGTCGGGCAGGGGGGAGAGGAGAGGTGGCGGCGTGCCGTCCGGCACGACGCGCGCAGTGCCCGCGCCGCTGCTGCCCTCGCTGCCGCGCAGGACCACGAGCGCGGTGTCGAGGTGGTAGAAGCGCGGGTCGACGAGCTCGAGCGTGAGGACCTCGCGGCCCCACAGGTCGGCCGCCTCCTGGTGGGCGCTGACCTCGGTGCGGAATCCCGTCCCGGCCAGGACGACGTCGCCCGCGACGAGCAGGTCTCCCTCGCCCTCGTTGACGTGGTCGGCCGAGTGGGTCACGTAGCCGCGGTCCGCGAACCATTTGAGGTACGCGGGCCCCTCGGGGGCGCGTTCGGGGTGCCGGAAGAGCGCCGAGTAGACCAGGCCGTCGACGACGGTCGCGCCGTTGGCCGCGTAGACCATGTCGGGCAGGCCGGGTTCCGGCTCGATGAGGTCGACCTGGTGCCCGAGGTCGAGGTACACGTCGCGCAGGCGCTCCCACTGGGAGACGGCGAGCGCGGTGTCGACGGGGCGGGCGCGGTCCATCCAGGGGTTGATCTCGTAGCTGACCGTGAAGTACGTGGGGCGGCACATCAGGAAGTACCGCGGGGTCTGCGTGGGACCCGGGGTGCTGGTCGTCATCTGCGCCTCTGTCGTGGTCTCGGTGGGCGTGGGACGTGCGACGGTGCGGGGTGTGCGTCGTTGCACGGTGACTGCTGCGGTCCCGGGTCGCGAGCCGGTCCGGGGCCTTCAGGTCACTGTACGACCTGGACGGTGTCTTGGGTGGTCGGCCGGCGGCCGGCAGCTGTCTCGACACTCGATCGAGATCAGGGGTTGACTATCGATACGTCAGCGATATATCTTTAACTCATCGACGCAGAGGGTGCGGAACAGCGCACCGCGTCGAGGACCCGGATGTCAGGCCGAGGGCCCGTCGCAGAACCGACGAGAACCCGCCGGCACCCGCCACCCGAGCCCAGCGCTCGGGCCGCCCCGCAGAGGGGCTCCACAGACAGAACAGACTCATCACAGGAGACACCACATGCGTACCCCCCACCAGCACCCAGAATCTTCCCGTCCGCCCCGCGACCGTTCCGGCCGCGCAGGCGCATTCGACTCCTTCGAGGGCCGACCCCGTCGCCGACGCGACGACTTCCCCGAGTCCGGAGATGGCTTCGGCCCGGACTTCGGCGCCGACTTCGGCGGGCCCCGCGGTCGCCGTGGCGGCCGACCCGACGGCTCCGGCCGCGGTGAGCCCGGTCGCGGACCCGAGGGGTCGGGCCGACCGGGGCGTGGCCCCGACGGCCACCACGGTCACCCGGGTCACCACGACCATCACGAGCACGGCGGATCCGACGAGCGCTTCGACGACCGGTTCGAAGGACGCGGGCCCCGCGGGCACCGTGGCGGACCCGGTGGTGGCCCTCGCGGGCACCGCGGCCCTGGCGGCCGTGGCCCCGGCGGTCGTGCCGGGCGCGGTGACATCCGCGCCGCGGTCCTGCTCCTCCTGACCGAGGCGCCCATGCACGGGTACCAGATCATCCAGGAGATCGGCGAGCGCACCTCGGGTGCGTGGCGTCCGAGCCCCGGCGCGATCTACCCGGCACTGAGCCTGCTCGAGGACGAGGGCCTCGTGACCATCACGGCCGAGGGCGGGCGCAAGCTCGCGAGCCTCACCGACGACGGTCGCACCTACGTCACCGAGCACGCCGACGAGCTCGGCTCTCCCTGGCAGGACGCGGCCGACGGCGGCGTCCGCCCGGCGCGGCAGCTCCGAGGTTCGCTCCAGCAGGTCGCCGAGGCGCTCCGGCAGGTCGCCCGGTCGGGCTCGGACGAGCAGGTGGCCCAGGCCGTCGCGCTCCTCGAGCGCACGCGCCGCGAGCTCTACCTGATCCTCGCGGGACCGTCGGAGACGCCGGTCGCCGCAGCGACGGGTTCGGGGGCTCCGTCCGACGCCGACCCCACGATCGCCGACGCGGCCGAGGACGGCAGCCCGGAGCCCACCGACGGCACCGAGGACGCGCCGCAGGCGTGAAGCTCGGCAGGTCGTGACCGTCGCCGAGCATGCGCTTGGCGTCAGGAACCCGCTGGTTCCGAACGACGACCGCATGGTCGACGAACGACGACCGCATGGTCGACGAACGACGACCGCATGGTCGGCTCGGCGACGAGCCGATGACCGACCGGTGACCCACCGGTCACCCAGGCCCCTGGGGGCGTGCAGGCATGATGCCGGCGCGGACCCCAGGGGCCGTTCGTCGTGCACGGCAGCGGGGCCACGCCCGCCGCCGAGCATGCGCTTGGCGTCAGGAATCGGCTGGTTCCGCGCGACGACCGCATGCTCGACGAACGACGACCGCATGGTCGGCAGGGGGGCACACGGCTCTCGGCGCCGGCCGAGGGGCGACGGGGCCGAGAGCCGACGGGGCCGAGGGGCGACGGGGTGCCGGCGTCAGAGCCCGCGCGCGACGATCCGGTCCAGACGGCGCAGCGACAGCCGGATCATGAGGTCCAGCACGCGCGCGGCGAGCGGGGCGGTCACGGCCCGAGGCAGAGGGCCCGCGAGGTACACGTCCTCCCACCACGTCACGGCGCAGCGCGCGACGGGCTCGCGCGGGGTCGCCGCGGGCAGGTGATGGGCCGCGAGCGGCACGACGACGATCCCCGCCTCCCCGAGCAGCGCGGGCCCGAGCTTCAGGTACGTCGCGTGCCCGGCCCGGCCGTCAGGGCCAGGCGGCTCCCACGCCGTGATCCGCATGCGGTCGGGGAAGCCCGGGGCGCCCTGCGGTGCGAACGGTCCGGAGACCATGGTGAACTCGGCGCCCACCCCTGGTCTCCAGGCCGTCGCCGGGAGCGGGGAACCGTCCGGGCCGTGGAAGGTCCCGCGGCTCAGCGGGACCCAGCGCGGGTGGGTGCGTACGTCCGCGACCAGGGCGAAGGCCCGCTCGGCACTGAGGGGCAGGACGTGCGTGAGCTCGACGCGCCCCGGCCCGGCTGCGGTGCGGCCAGGGCTCGGGCCGTCGCTCGTGCCCGGTCCTGCGGACGGCCCGTCCGAGGTGCTCCCGTCGTCCGCGTCGGCCTGCCCGCTCCGATCGCCCGCTGCCGTCACGAAGACTTCTTGGACCGGCGCCAGCGCACCGACCGGATGCCGCGCGGCGCACCGTCGGTGCCGGCCTCGCCACGGCGGGCTGCCGCCCGTTCGGCCGCCTCGTCGACGACTCCCGGCCCGGTGCCGGGCACGGGGGCGTCGACCAGGCTGAGCCGGTCGGCAGGTGCGGGGACGAGCAGAGGGGGAGCGGCGCCGTCGGGCACCTCGATGACCTCCAGGACAGGCCGGAACGCCGGGGGCGGCGGGCCGAAAGCCCGCCGGGACTGGCTGATCACGGTCTTGCCGAGGGCCCGCGCGCCCGCGACGCCCACGACCGCGCCCACACCGAACGGCACGAGCCGCCCGATCGCGAGGCCGCCGTGCTTGACCATCTGTGTTCGCATGAACTTGTTCGTCAGGGCCTTGTTGACCTGCTTGAGCGTGCTCGACGGCATGCTCGTCATGAGCACCTTGCCCCACGCGAGCGCCGACCCGCCCGACGCCTTCTCGACCGCCTGGGACCCCTTGTCCCCGAGGACCGAGGCCATGAGGAGGGCGCGGCGGCGCGCTGCGTCGTCGACCTCGAAGCCGTACACGTCCGCGACCGCGAGCGAGAACGCGGCCGACGACCCGAAGAACGTCGCGACGTCGCTCGCGGTCAGCGCGATGCCCACACCCGTCCCGACGGCCGGGAACGCCGCGGCGGCACCCACCGCGCCGCCCGCGGTCCCGATGACCATGAGGTACTCGCGCTCGAGGATCCCGATGATCTGCGCGGGCGACGAGTGCGGGTTGCGGCGGCGCAGGCCGTCCACGTGCGCGTGGATGACCGACGACGGGATGGTGACGGCCTTGTCCAGGGCCGCGTCGAGCAGCGGCGTGCTGCGCAGGTCGCCCCAGTCCTCGGTGGGCTGGCCCTCGGGCGCGTCCTGGACCGCGGTCAGGTGCCCGTACTGCGGCTCCGGCCGGACGCTGTCCGACGTTCCCCAGACGGCCACCTGGGACTCGGTGTCCTTCTTCTTGCGACCCATCGGACGACTCCCTCCTGTGGCGGCTGCTGCCCCTCGTGCCCCGGACCGCGGTGCCACGTGTCGACTACTCGCCGACCGCACCCACGACCGGGCCGAAGGTGTGCTCCACTGTCGCACCGTTCTTGACGGTACGCCCCACGGTGCACGTGGTCTCGATCGCGCGGTCCGCGACCTTGAGGAGGCGCTCGCGCGCGTCGTCCTCGAGACCCGACAGATCGATCTCGAAGTGCTCCGTGATGGCCGTGTACCGGTCCTCGGCCATGTCCTTGGCGCCGTCGACGCGGATCGTCACCTGGTAGTCGTCACCCAGCCGGCGCGCGAACGGTGCGTCGCTGCTCATGCCCGCGCACGCGGCGAGCGCGATCTTGAGGAGCTCGCCCGGCGTGAAGACGGCCCCTTCGCTCGCCGGGCCGATCGACACGCTCGCGCCACGAGCGGAGAAGCCGGTGTACGTGCGGGTGCCGGTGCGCTCGACCCACAGTGCGTCCGCCGGTGACGGGGACGACGCGGGGATCTCTTCGGCCGTGGCTGCGGTGTTCGTCATGCTGCTGATCTTCCCATCCTCGGGGTCGGCCCGGTCGGGGCGACCGGTTCCCGGACCAACGTCGTCGGGGGACCGCGCATTCCCTGGACGAGTCGCCGGAGTCACAGCCCGGACGAGGCCGAAGGGCGCGCCGTCCCGGGACGGGCTCCCTAGACTTGCCCCCGTGGAGAACACCGGCACGCCCAAGATCCCGACGCCCTACGAGGACCTCCTCCGGCTCGTCCTGGAGACCGGGACGCACAAGTCCGACCGCACGGGGACGGGGACGCGCAGCGTGTTCGGCCACCAGATGCGCTTCGACCTGTCGCAGGGCTTCCCGCTCGTGACGACCAAGCGCGTGCACCTGAAGTCGATCGTCTACGAGCTGCTGTGGTTCCTGCGCGGCGACTCGAACGTCCGCTGGCTCCAGGAGCACGGCGTCAAGATCTGGGACGAGTGGGCCGACGAGGACGGCGAGCTGGGCCCCGTCTACGGCGTCCAGTGGCGCTCGTGGCCCACGCCGGACGGGCAGCACGTCGACCAGATCAGCCAGGTCCTCGAGACGCTGCGCACCAACCCGGACTCGCGTCGCATGATCGTCTCGGCGTGGAATGTGGGAGAGCTCGGGGGCATGGCGCTGCCACCCTGTCACATGATGTTCCAGTTCTACGTGGCCGACGGCAAGCTCTCGTGCCAGCTCTACCAGCGCAGCGCGGACCTGTTCCTGGGCGTCCCGTTCAACATCGCGTCGTACGCGCTGCTCACGCACATGGTTGCGGCGCAGTCCGGCCTGGAGGTCGGCGACTTCGTGTGGACGGGCGGCGACTGCCACATCTACGACAACCACGTCGAGCAGGTGCGCGAGCAGCTGAGCCGCGAGGCCTACCCGGCGCCCACCCTGCGCCTGGCCCCGCGCGACTCCTTGTTCGACTACACGTACGAGGACGTCGAGGTCGTGGGCTACCAGCACCACCCGACGATCAAGGCACCGGTGGCGGTGTGAGCCGTCCGGCCGTCGGACTGGTCTGGGCCCAGGCGCACGATGCCGCGGGCCGCCCGGTGATCGGCGCGGGTGGCGTCATGCCGTGGCACCTGCCAGAGGACCTCGCGCACTTCCGCCGCGTCACCACGGGCCACCCGGTCGTCATGGGGCGCGTCACGTGGGACTCGCTGCCTCCGCGCTTCCGCCCCCTGCCGGGGCGCGTCAACGTGGTCGTGACGCGCCAGGAGGGCTGGGTGCCCGACGACGCCGCTCACCCGGGCGCCACCGCCACCGGCGTCGTGGTCGCCTCGTCGGTCGAGGAGGGGCTCGCGCTCGCGTCGGCTGCTGCCGAGGAGTCGGGCTCGGGGCAGGTCTGGGTCATGGGGGGCGCGCAGGTGTACGCCGCGACCCTGCCGCTCGCGGACCGCTGCGTCGTGACCGAGATCGACCTCGAGGTCGACGGCGACGCGTTCGCGCCGGCGCTCGCGGCAGGTCCGGCGGGTGGCTGGGAGCTCTTGGCCGGCGGCCCGGGCGCACCGGACGACGGCTGGCAGACCTCGGCAGCAGGTGTTCGGTTCCGGATGCTCACGTACGCGCGGCGGCGCTAGCGCACGGTCGAAGGCGCCTGCGCGTGCGCTCGCGCGCACCCTGGTCGATCCTTGTCCTGCACGGGCGGCGCGACGACGGCCGCCCGACGTGACCTGCGACCACGGAGGCCCCGCATGACGACCGAGACCACGCTCGCCGAGTCCTTCGACGGCCGACGCTTCACCTACCGCGTCCCGCGGGTGTCGAGCATCGGCCCGGGAGACTTCGTGACCATCGGCGTCGCGTTCCCCGAGACCGCGGAGCACCCCGGCGAGGCCCTCGTCATGGGGCAGGTCCTGACGCGGGCGACCAAGGCGGGGGACGCCGTCGGGCACGGGCGGATCCTCGGGGAGCTCCGCCCGGACGGCACGGTCGTCACGTCGGGAGGCGACCCGTTCACCTCGCAGGACCTCGCCCCCGCCGGGGCGGGCGTGCTCGAGGCGCTCCAGGCGCGCGAGCGCGCGACCCTGCGGATCGGCGACCTCCACCACAGCCGGGGCAACGTCGACGCGCTGCTCCAGCCGCACCGGTTCAACCGGCACACGTTCCTGTGCGGGCAGTCGGGCTCGGGCAAGACGTACGCGCTCGGCGTCCTCCTCGAACAGCTCCTCATCGACACCGACCTGCCCATGGTCATCCTCGACCCGAACTCGGACTTCGTGCGGATCGGCGAGCTGCTCGAGTCCGCATCGCCCGGGGACGCCGAACGGCTGCGCGAGCTCGACGTGCGCGTCCTGCGCAACGACGGCGAGCACCACCCCGTCACCGCGCGGCTCACCGCGATGGAGGCAGCGAGCCAGGCGGCGGTGCTCCAGCTCGACCCCTTGACCGACCGTGGCGAGTACAACACGTTCCTGCGGATGCTCGAGAGCGCGACCGGCCCCGCTGGGGGTGCGGGCGTCGTCGGTGCACCCGGGCCGACGGCAGGGCCGCCCAGCATCGCGACCGAGGGGATGCTGAACCCGCACTCGATCCCGTCGGCCCTGCGCGCCACGGGCGAGGCCGACGCGCTGCGGCTCGCGCAGCGGGTCGAGAACCTGGGGATCCTCGACTGGGACGTGTGGGCGGGGGTCGGGCAGTCCGTGAGCGAGGTGCTCGACGAGGGCCCGCGCGCGGTCGTGGTCGACCTCGGCAGCCTGCACACGCACGAGGAGCAGCTCGCGGTCTCGCTCGCGCTGCTCGACGACCTGTGGGCCGACCGTGCCACGCGCAAGCCCCGCCTGATCGTGATCGACGAGGCGCACAACGTGGTCTCGGCCGAGCCCACGACCCAGCTCCAGCGGCTCACGACCGAGCGCGTGATCCAGATCGCCGCCGAGGGGCGCAAGTTCGGGCTGTGGCTGCTGCTCTCGACGCAGCGGCCCTCCAAGATCCACCCGAACGTGCTCTCGCAGTGCGACAACGTGATCGTCATGCGCATGAGCTCGCCCGCGGACCTGCTCGAGCTCGAGGCCGTCTTCGGGTTCGCGCCGCCCGAGCTGCTCGCGGCGACCCCTTTCTTCAACCAGGGTGAGGCGCTCATCGCGGGCGGTTTCGTGCCCGCGCCCGCGATCATCCAGATGGGCGCCCGGCGCACGGTCGAGGGAGGTTCCGACGTGCCCGTGCCGATGCCGGGCTAGACGCCCGCGCCCACCTGTGCGGTACCGGTCCGAGCCGGCCCGACCGCCCGGCCCGTCCGCGCGCCCGCAGCACCCGGTAGCCGCGCGACGACCGTCAGCCCGCCGCCCTCGCGCGGTTCGGCCGTGACCTCGCCGTCGTGCGCGGTCGCGACCGAGCGGACGATCGACAGGCCCAGCCCCACACCGCCGCGCACGTACCCGCCGCGCCGGTCAGCGACGGCCCCGTCGCGCCCGAGCCGCCGGAACGGCTCGAACAGCGCCTCGACCTCGTACGACGGGACGACGGGTCCCGTGTTGGACACCGCGACCTCGACGGTTCCGTCGGGGCCTGGGCGCGTCGCGACCGCGACCCGGCCGCCGGGCTCGTTGTAGCGCACGGCGTTGTCGACGAGGTTCTGGACCAGGCGCTCGAGCAGCACGGCGTCGCCGAGCAGGGGCGTCGGCGCCGTGTCGAGGCGCAGGTCGACGCCGGCGTCGCGCGCCGAGACCCCGGTGGTCGCGACGGCCTGCGCGGCGACCTCGGCGAGGTCCACGGTCTCGGTGACGATCGGGGCGCGGTCCGCGGCGGCGAGCGTGAGGAGCCCCTCGATCAGCCGTTCCTGGCGGGCGTTGACCGCGAGCAGCGTCGCGCCGAGGTGGCGCGTGTCCTGGTGCGTCGCCGGGTCGTCGAGCGCGACCTCGAGGACCGTGCGGCTGATGGTCAGGGGGGTGCGCAGCTCGTGCGAGGCGTTGGCGACGAAGCGCCGCTGCCCGTCGAAGGACCGGTCGAGGCGTTCGAGCATCGCGTCGAACGTGTCGGCGAGGTCCTTGAGCTCGTCGTCGGGCCCGGAGTGCGCGATGCGCTCGTGGAGGTTGGTGTCCGCGACGCGGCGGGCCGTGGCCGTGATCCGGTGCAGCGGTGCGAGCACGCGCGAGGACATGACCCAGCCGAAGCCCACCGCGAGGACCCCGATCCCGAGCAGCGCCACGACGGACCACGTGAGGACCGTGCGCAGCGTCTGGTCGCGGGCTTCCTGGTTGTTGAGCTGGACGACGTCGCGCAGGTCGGTGAAGGACCCGGTGCTGGACGTCACGGTCGCGGCGAGGGCCAGGTCCTCGACGGGGCTGAACGGGAGGGCCTCGCCCGTGACCAGCGCGGCCGTCGAGGCCGGGTCCAGGGTCGCGTACAGGCTGGGGTCGGAGGCTTCGACGGCGCCGACCGCGATGCCCACCGAGTCGAGCGGCTGCCGGTCGATCGCCGCGGCGAGCAGGGCGTACAGGACGGCGATGAGCACGGCTCCTGCGACGGCGAACGCCGCGGCGTAGACGGCCGTGAGGCGTGCTCGCAGCGTGGGGCGCAGCACGGGACGGGGGAGGGACCTCATGCGACCCGGTACCCGACGCCCGTGACGGTCTCCACCAGCGAGGCGTCCTCGAGCTTGCGGCGCAGCTGCTTGATCGTGAACCGCACCACGCCCGTGAACGGGTCGATGTTCTCGTCCCACACCTTCTCGAGCAGGTGCTCGGCGGACACGGGGCGCCCGTCGGCGCGCAGCAGCTCCTCGAGCACGCCGAACTCCTTGCGCGACAGGTGCACGAACCGCCCCTCGCGGTAGACCTCGTGCCGGCTGGTGTCGAGGCGCAGGCCCGAGCGTTCGAGCACGGGCGGCGCGGCGGGGCGTGCGCGCCGCCCGAGGGCTCGCACGCGGGCGCTGAGCTCGGCGAACGCGAAGGGCTTGACGAGGTAGTCGTCGGCGCCCAGGTCGAGGCCGTTCACCCGGTCCAGCACACCACCCGACGCCGTGAGCATGAGGATGCGTGCGTCGCCGCCCGAGGCCACGATCGCCCGGCACACGTCGTCGCCGTGGACGCCGGGCAGGTCCCGGTCGAGCACGACGACGTCGTACGCGTTCACGTCGATCCGCGCCAGGGCCTCGTGCCCGTCGAGCGTGACGTCGACCGCCATCGCGAGCCGTCGCAGTCCCGTCGCGACGGCCTCCGCGATCAGCTCCTCGTCCTCCACCACCAGTACTCGCACCTGAGGAGCATGCCGGTGGGCACTGTGAGATCTCTGTGAGGTCGCGGCTCACGGCAGCCTCACGGGCCGCCCGCTGAACTGTTCGAGCACCCCGTCCCCGAGGCCCGTGCGGCCCGGGGACCGACCACGACGTGAGGACGCACCATGACCATCCACCAGACCCCGGCGCCTACCACGGGGCGCAGCAGAGTCCGCTCGCGTCACAGCGCGGCGTCGGTCGCGTTCGTCGTCGCGCTCCTGTCGGTCACGCTCTCGGCATGCGCGCCCGACGACGCCCCGGGCGTCGCGAGCGCGGGTGGCGGCAAGGGCGAGACCAGCCAGGCGAAGGACGGGAAGTCGTACGAGGACATGACCGACGCCGAGCGCGACGACCTGTCCCGCAAGTTCGCGGGCTGCATGCGGGACAACGGTGTGGACATGCCCGACCCGGACTCCGAGGGCGGTGTCGCGATCACCTCGGAGGCCAGCGGCGACATGGAGGAGATGGACAAGGCCTTCGAAGCCTGCAAGGACTTCCTGCCCAACGGCGGTGAGCCGGTGAAGCCGAGCGCCGAGGACCTCGAGTCGCAGCGCGAGTTCGCGAAGTGCATGCGCGAGAACGGGGTGGACATGCCCGACCCGGACCCGAACGGGGGCATGACCGAGGCGCTCCAGGTACCCGAGGACCTCGACGCGTTCGACACGGCGCTCGAGGCGTGCAACGGCGAGGGCGGCGCGAGCCTCTCGGTCGGCGGCGCGGTCACGGAGAGCGGCGAGTGAGCCGCCGGAAGCACGTCGCCCCGGGCGGCGACCCCCTGGACACCGGGAGGACGGCGACGGGCGAGGCCGCCCCGCGACGGAGGCGTCGCCGCGGGGCGATCGTCGGCGGGGTTGCCGGCGCCGTCGTGATCGGCGCCGGGGCCGTCCTGGTCCTGGGCGGGTTCGGCCGGGGTGGCGAACCCGCCCCCCAGGCGTCCGGACCGGGATCGACCGCGACCGTGACCCGGCAGACGCTCGTCGAGCGGAGCACGGTCAAGGGCGCGCTGGGGTACGGCGAGGCCGTCGTCCAGGGACACCAGGGCGCGGGCGGCGACGGCGGGGGAGGAGGCGGGACGGTGACCTGGCTGCCCGGGGTGGGCGACGTCGTCGACCGCGGGGGCGTCCTCTTCAAGGTCGACGAGCACCCCACGGTCCTGCTGCTCGGCAGCCTGCCGATGTATCGCGACCTGGGCGTCGGTGCCGAGGGTGACGACGTGCGCCAGCTCGAGGAGAACCTCGCGGCGCTCGGGTACACGGGCTTCACCGTCGACACCAAGTTCACGGCAGCGACCGCCAAGGCCGTCGAGAAGTGGCAGAAGGACCGCGGGCTCGAGAAGACCGGGGGAGTCGGCCCGGCCGACGTGCTCGTGGTGCCCGGCCCGGTGCGGGTCGACGCGCTCAAGGTGCGCGTCGGGGCGCCGGCTGCGGCGGAGATCCTCACGACGACGGGGGTCGAGCGGGCGATCTCGGTCGACCTCGACCTCGCCGACCGTGGGCTGGCCGTCGAGGGCGGCGCCGTGAGCGTCGCGCTCCCCGGAGGGGGGACGGCCGACGGCGTGGTCTCCGCCGTCGGGAGCCCCAAGATCGTCAAGGACGAGAGCGGGATGCCCGGGGCGTCCGACACCACGGTGATCCCCGTGACCGTGACGCTCGCGGACGGGACCGAGGCCGACGCAGGCTCGGTCAAGGTCACGTTCGTCAAGGCCGAACGGCCCGACGTGCTCACCGTGCCCGTCGCTGCGCTCCTCGCGCTGGCCGAGGGGGGGTACGGCGTCGAGGTCGTCGAGGGCGGCTCGACCCGCATCGTCGCCGTGACCACCGGGCTCTTCGCCGACGGGAACGTCGAGGTCACGGGCGACCTGGCCGAGGGCGACGTCGTCGGGATGCCGTCGTGAGCGCCGCGACCGTCGCGCTCGCGCCGTCCGCGACCGTCCCCGGGGCGGGCGCCTCGGGAGGCGGCGTACCCGTCGTCACGCTGCACCAGGTGTCGCGCGTCTTCCCCGGTGGGGTCGCCGCGCTGCGGGACGTCCACCTCGACGTCGACCGGGGCGAGCTGCTCGCGATCGTCGGGCCCTCGGGCTCGGGCAAGTCGACCATGCTCAACGTGATCGGCACCCTCGACCGGCCCACCTCGGGGCACGTCATGATCGACGGCTTCCTCGTCGAGGACCTCGACGACCGCGAGGTGTCCGCGCTGCGCGCGAGCCGCATCGGGTTCGTGTTCCAGCACTTCCACCTGGCCGTGGGCGTCTCGGCGCTCGACAACGTGGCCGACGGTCTCCTGTACCGGGGGGTCGGGCGGCGCGAGCGGCGTCGTCGGGCCGCGGAAGCGCTTGAGCGGGTGGGGCTGGGTCACCGGCTGACCCACCGGCCGCACGAGCTGTCGGGAGGGGAGAAGCAGCGCGTCGCGATCGCCCGTGCGGTCGTCGGGGATCCGCCGCTCCTGCTCGCCGACGAACCCACCGGAGCGCTCGACACGACCGCCGGGGCCGGTGTCATGGACGTGCTGCGCGCGCTCAACGCCGCCGGGACGACCGTCGTCATCATCACGCACGACCGCGAGCTCGCGGCCTCGCTGCCCCGACAGGTCGCGATGCGGGACGGTGAGATCGTCGCGGACGTCTCGGGACCGGTGGATGCGGGCAGGGGGACGGTCTTCGACGCGTCGGTGGAGGCGGTCCCGGACGGGATGGCCGACGGGGTGGCCGACGGCGTGGCCGGCGGCCACCCGACCGGCGCGTCGACCGAGGGGGAGCCGTGCTGACCGTGCTGCGCCCCGCCCGGCTCGGGCCGCCGGACGTCCTGCGTGTCGGCGCGACCGGGCTCCGGACCCGCCCGCTGCGGGCCGTCCTGTCGGCGCTGGGCATCGCGATCGGTATCGCGGCCATGGTCGCGGTCGTCGGGATCTCGAGCTCGTCGCGCGCCGAGCTCGACCGGACGCTCTCGGCGCTCGGGACCAACCTGCTGCGGGTCGCACCAGGCACCGACCTGTTCGGGGAGGCGGCCAGCCTGCCGCCCGAGTCGGTCGACATGGTGCGGCGGATCGCGCCCGTCGAGACCGCGACGTCGGTCGCGCTGCTCAAGGCCAAGGCATACCGGACGGACCTGATCCCGGCCGGCGAGTCGGGAGGGATCGGTGTGTACGCGACCGACCTCGACCTGCTCGAGTCGATCGGGGGGAGCGTGGCCCAGGGGGAGTGGCTCTCGGAGGCGACCGCGCAGTACCCGGCCGTCGTCCTGGGGCACGCGACCGCCGAGCGGCTCGGGATCTCCGCACCGGACCCGGCGATCAAGGTCTGGATCGGCGGCCAGTGGTTCACGGTCGTCGGGATCCTCGACCCCGTGCCGCTGGCACCCGAGATAGACCTCGGGGCGCTCGTCGGCCGTGAGGCCGCGGCGCAGTACCTCGACTGGGACGAGCTGCCGACGACGATCTACACGCGTACGCGTGAGGACGCGGTCGAGCAGGTCCGCAGCGTGCTCGGGCCCACGGCCAACCCGCAGGCGCCCAACGAGGTCGACGTCTCGCGCCCCTCCGACGCGCTCGCGGCCCAGCAGGCCACGGACGAGGCGTTCACGGGCCTGCTCGTCGGGCTCGGTGCGGTCGCGCTGCTCGTGGGCGGGATCGGGGTCGCCAACACCATGGTGATCTCGGTGCTCGAACGACGGGCGGAGATCGGCCTGCGTCGCTCCCTCGGGGCGACGCGTGGACAGATCCGCGGGCAGTTCCTCGTCGAGTCCCTGGTGTTCTCCCTCATGGGCGGGGCTGCGGGGGTCCTGATCGGCGTCGGCATCACGGCCGGGTACGCCACGTCGCAGGGCTGGCCGGTCGCCGTGCCGCCCCTCGTCGCGGCGGGCGGGCTCGTCGCGACGCTCGCCATCGGGGCCGTCGCCGGCCTCTACCCCGCGGTGCGGGCAGCGCGCATGGCGCCGACCGAGGCGCTCGCGGCCGTGTGACCGCGCAGGTGGGGTGCCGGGCCTCGGGTCCGGCACCCCACCGCGGGTGGGACGGGCTGCCGGGGGATGCCCCTGGCTCGGGGTGGGCGCGGTTGGGACAGTCCGGGGCCGGGACGCTAGGCTGTCGGGCGTCCCACCGGGCCCGATCCTCCGTGTTCGCGCCCACGCGCCTGTAGCTCAGGGGATAGAGCACCGCTCTCCTAAAGCGGGTGTCGCCAGTTCGAATCTGGCCAGGCGCACCTGGTAAAACCGCAGGTCACAGGCACAAAACGTTGACACCCCCGCTCTGAAACCTCCCCCGCGAGGGGAGAAAACTGCAACGCTCTGACCTGCACTTATACAAACTTGTTACTCCTGGACCTCCCCCGGGGAGCCAAGCGCGGCCGTTACGCCCCGGTTAGATCTCTTTTGACCAGGTTTCACGGCGGCCTGCGGCACGCAGGGCGCCGAACCCACGGGGCTAGTCAGAACCGGACTGGAGGACGCCGGGGGATGGTCCGGAACACGTCCTCCACGCGCAGCCACACCATCTGCTCGTTCGCCCAGGTCGGTCCCCGGCACTCGGAGCCACTGCTCGCACCTCCGCTCATGAGTTGCGATCCGTTTCCGTCGCCAACAAATCTCGGCCCACGCCAGGGGCGCTTGCTTGTTGGACAGCGCTTGGGAGGTTCTGGTAGGCGAGCGCCGCCGGTCGTGGCGCGGACTTCCTACGAAGACCAGGGTTGGGGTCGAGTGCTAGGGCGCCAGTTCATCCCACAAGCTCTCGGCCTGGTGTGCCTGTTGGTGATAGGTGGCCTACACGGTCGTGATATGGCGGTTGATGAGCGCTGCCATGCGGAGCCGGTCGATGTCGTCGGGCAGGGTGTTGGGCCCGCGACCACTCGGCCGGGACAAGTTGTTGGCGCGCAGCGTGTGCAGGATCTGGGCGGTGTCGCGTCGTGTCGCTTTGAGGGGTGGGGTCTACAGCAGCCACGGAATGTCAGGGTGAGCCTCGCGGATCTCCAGCAGCGAGCTCAGGTCTACGAGGTCCTTGGGTGCGTAGCGGTTCTTCCAAGCGTGCGCCTTCAAGATGGTGGCGGCCTCCAGGCCGGGGATGCGTGTGGTGTACTCGATGATGTCGCCTGTGGTGAGTGTGACTGTCATCGCGAGCTCCAGTGCTGGCTGGGCCAGCGCGAAGACGAGCTCGGGGAGGGTGTCGACCTGTCCCACACCGGGAACTTCTTGCTGCTGCATGCCGGGCTTTGTGCTGTGGCGGGAGAGCAGCAGGTTCACCTCGATCCGGTGCTCTTGGTCGAGCGGTTTGAAGAAGAGGTTGCCGCCCTGCTGGGTGAAGTCGTCGGCCTTGAGGCGCTTGGCTATCACACGGACGATCTCGATGTCGTTGACGGCCGTGTCGGCATCGACGGTCGCTCGCGCCCGTGCCTCAGGAGTTGGGTATGCCAGGCCGAGGAGGCGGACCATCGTGCCCCCGACGATTCGGTACTCGCCGTCATCGGCCATCGCGTCGGCGACGGCCGTCTGGCCGAGGAAGCTCAGGTCGTCAGCCTTGCTCATGGAGTGGACCTGGATGGGCAGCGGTGTTTTGCCTATCGTGGACGGGTCAATTCCATGGTCGCTCATGTGTCCCCTTCAATGTCAGGGACGCCAGGTGGTCTGCCGCTTCGTTGCTGTCGATCTCGCCACTGGTCTTGAGGTCCCAGTACACGATCGCGGGGTCTGCCAGCGGCAGCGGCGGAGGTTTGCGTGTGGTTGCGCGCAGGTGCGTGAGCCGCCACAGGCTGGGATCTGCCGGGACGCACGTCACGAGCGTCGCCTCCCGCAGCGGGGCTGGCACGAATCCGTCGTTCTCTAGGTCCACGGGCCCGGTCAGATACAAACGTCCACGCGCAGGGAGTTTCCAAGGAGCCAACAGGTCGGCGGCGACGTCACCGCTAACCAAAACTGGCACATCCACCAGGTCTGCGGCCTCTACTGCGGTCGACACTTGGCGCACGACCGGGTCCAGGCTGTACCAGCCCAGCTCGACCCCGCCAGGTCCGGCGTAATCGGTGAACCAGTACTGGAGGAGCTCGGCACGGTTCGTCGCGGCGAATCCCTCACTCGTCTCGGTGACGAGTCCGGACAGGTGTCGCACCGCATTGGAGACGGACTGTTGGGTGGTATTGACGGTGTGCGCGATGACTGGCTGACGTGAAGGCTCGGTCGCCAGCAGCAGGTAACGCTCGACCGCCCACCGTGTCCAGGCGGTGCGGGCAGTGCGAGGGCGGGCCGGTGGCAGCGCGGCTTGGCTGTCGATGAGTGCAAAGTCGTGCCCGGCGTGGATCAGTCGCGGTGGGTGAGCGGTCAGGATATCTAGCCGGCCAGCCAGAGCCTCCTGGACAACACTGTCGGTTGCCGTTTCTGCGACCAGCAAGCGTAGCCGGTCCTCGTCCGGGAGCTTGCGCACCACGTGCGCGCTGAGGTGGGTCAACGGCGGAGTCGGTTCGACGGTGAACTTGCGCCCGCCCGGCTCACGCAGCGACCATCGGGCTCCGCGCCCTCCCTCGTCGATGCTGAAGCCGAACTCGCGCAGGAGTTCACCTACATCGATTCCCACCGGGCCTCCAACAAATCTCAACCCATCTCGTGGGTACTGACTTGTTGGACAGACTATGGTCCAAACTGGTATCTGCGCAATCTGATCGCGACAGGCCGGTGGGCCGACAACGAGCCTCGCTGGGGTGCATCTGTGCCGAGCGTGGGCGTGTTGCACGAGTTGTACCGCGCGCACGCAGTTCTTCCGGGTGTTCCTCGCTGCAGCCGTGGCTCTCGTCAAGCCGATCCTGAGCGCGGGAACGCGCGAGGGGCAGGGGTGCGTATCTTGAAGAACCTCCCCCGGGGAGCCATACCTTGCTGCTACGTCCCGGTTAGACATCTTTTGACCAGGTATCCGGGCGGCCCGCAGCGCACGGGCCGCCGAACCCCACGGGGCTAGTCAGAACCGGGCTGGAGGACGCCGGGGGATCGTGCGGAACACGTCCTCCACGCGCAGCCACACCACAAACTCGGACTGACGCACCCCACGGGTGTGCCCATGACGTGGGTGTCGGTCCACCTGACCGCCCTTGCGGACAGCAACACATCGTGCGCTCCACAGCAAGCCCCCCGAACCACGAACCTGTGGTGCGCCGATCAACGAGACACCACACAGTTCACCCGCGTCGGCGAGCCCCGATCCGCTCCTTCGATGACATCCTCACGGCATGGAAGGTGCGCGCTGACCACCATTCCAAGCAGATCTAACCCTTCGGACCTTCGATCGGTTACATAGGAGGCCAAGTGACGAACCTCGTACGACTGACGATGGGTGGCCTCAGAGGCTTTGCCCAGGAGCAGAGCCTCGAGTTCGCGCAGCCCAACGACGCCCCGGGAAGCGGGCTGACCCTGCTGGTCGGTGCCAACAACTCCGGTAAGTCGACGATCATCGAGAGCCTGCGAGCGTTCAGCCAGCACCCACCCCCATCGTTCTCCCAAGGCCGACGGAACCGTGCCTTCGGCGACCGGGTGACGATACAACTGGAGGGCGAAGACGGGGAGCCCGCCCTGAGGCTGGAATCCGTCCGACCCGGTGGCAGTGAAGTCACGACCGAAGGGACGATCGAGCGCGGCAGCCTCTTCGTCGTGCAGTCACGCCGCAGTTTCGCGCACCTGTTCGGCAGCTACTCGGGCGCACCCGGAGACCGGGGCTCCTATCTCCACGGATACCAGGCCGCAGACCTTCGCCAGCCGACCCTCGACAGTTTCGCGCTGCGATTGTTCACCATCGACCGTGACAAGGGTCGCAGGTCGAAGTTCCAAGAGATGATGTCCAGAGTCATCGACCGGCCCCCGGAGTGGACGATCGACCAGTCGGACAATGGGCAGTACTTCCTCAAGTACCGGTGGCCCAGCCACGGCGGGCTCGACAGCGACCATTCGAGCGAGGGGCTCGGGGACGGCCTGACGAGCCTCCTGTCGATCATCGACGCCCTGTACGACTCAGAGCCATCGACCATGATCGTGATCGACGAGCCCGAGTTGTCTTTGCACCCGGAGTACCAGCGTCGGCTCGCCGCGCTCCTTGTCGACCTGTCAGCAGACAGACAGATCGTCTGTGCAACGCACTCCCCATACTTCATCTCGTGGGAGGCAATCAGTAACGGTGCCCGTGTCGTTCGGATGCGCCGCTCACCAGACGGCTGCCAGGTACGCGCCGCTTCGCGCGACTCGCTCCGGTCGGTTGCTAGATCGGTGCGCGACAGAAACAACCCGCACACTCTGGGTCTTCAGGCGAACGAGGTGTTCTTCCTGCACGACAGGGTGATCCTCGTCGAGGGGCAGGAGGACGTGGTCTTCTTTGACATCGTGATGAAGGAACTAGGCGTCGAGCTGCCTGGTTCGTTCTTCGGCTGGGGTGTTGGCGGGGCCGGGAAGATGGGCGCGTTCGCGAAGCTGCTGCGCGATCTTGGCTATGAGTTCGTCGTCGGTATCTTGGACAACGACAAGACGGAGGAGCGTGACAAGCTTGAGGCGCTCTTCCCCGAGTGCCGCTTCGAGTGCATCCCAGCGGCGGACATCCGAACCAAGGCGGCCCAACCTCATCGTGAAGAGAAGGTCGGGTTGCTAGACGGCGAGAGTCGCATCCGTGACGAGCACATGGCGGCCACCGCGGGCCTGTTCCGTCGGAGCAAGGCATACCTCGAGAACGCGGCAGAATAGTCCCGCTCGCAGCACCGTTCTTTGGTACCGGTCGAAGTTCGTCAGACCATGGTGGCTTGCACTGCAGGGCCGCCTAGCCCCCTGTATTGGTCATCTTGTCGAACAGAGCCCAACCGCCGGGGCTCCAGTGGTAGATGGCCCCTGTGTTCCAAGCAGACATGAGCCACAGGTGCGTGAGCCCGCCAGGCAGGTCGGGTGGGACGGTGGGCAACGGTGGGTTGTTGCGCATGAGGAGGTCGGTGGCGGTGAACGGGCCTGACGAGAACCCGGGGAGGATCACGAACAGGTGCGTCTCGGGCAGGCCAGACTTGGTGAGCTTGTCGATGTTGTGCGCCTGCCCCGGTTCGCGCACCCAGCTGTCGAACCACTCGACAAGCCCGTCACCGGTGTCGGCGACGATTCCGCCGGTGAACTCGCGCCCCCGCTCGACCGTGAGGTAGATACTGCCCGGGAAGCTGGTACCGCTTTGGTGGGTGCCCATGACTCCTAGCCGACGGAGCCTTTCCGTCGCGTCCGTGTCGTGGGGGTCGTTCTCGAGACGGCGCAGCAGCCCTGGTGCTTCCTTCCGCAGGGTCTTGATGCTGCACCCGGGGCGGAGGGTGAGCAGGCAGCCACCGGCCAGTCCGTCCTCGATCCACCGCTCCTGATCGCCGTTTGCGACGTTCCAGGTCTCGATGGCCTTCTGGTCGGCTGCGGCGGTGACCTCGCACGCACCGAACACGACACCACCCCTTATGAGGTTCAGGTCGTGCATCGCGTTCTTGCTGCCGTCGTCGTGCGGCTGGGCGGTGACACCTCCGAGAGCTGCCTCGATGCATGCCTTGGCCCAGACCTCTTCTGGACGCAGTTCTGCCATGAACCGCATCATGCCCCATGTTCTTCGCATGGGTCGCCCAGTCTGAGCCGATTCTGGTCCGCGTTCTGAGATCAGTTCGGCGTGCTTGCACGACTGGGGGAGGAGCAGGTTGTCCAGCCAGCAGGTCCCGAGGACGTACCCGGGGACGGCTCAGAGTCTGCTCCCAGGCTTCATGCCCTGTCGTGTGTTGGTCGTCGCCCCGTCTGTAGACAGGTGGAGCTCTCCGGTGTTGGCCTGGAATGCCACCCGGTAGCCGCTGCCCAGGGTTGTGATCGAAGGGCTGGTCCCTGCGGCCATGCCCTGGTGCGGGTTCCAGGTCGTGGAGCCGTCGGTGACGTGGAGGTCACCGGTGTTGGCCTGGAACGCCACCCAGCGATTCTCGACCGACGACGATCCCAGGTCTTTGAAGTGGATGAACCTGCCGACCTCGCTCTTGTTCGCGACCCGGAGCTTCGACGGGCCGGACCAGTTGGACTCGGACAGCCACACCTGGTCACCCTCGACATAGTCGACATACGCGACATGCCCTGCGCTGCTCACCCCCTTCTCATACTGGTTCCACTGGGCGATGGCACCGGGTGCAGGGGTGGAGTCGACCGTGAACCCCTTGCCTTTCGCCAGGGCGTTGGTGTCCCAGCCACCAGCGTTACCAAGGTTCCCCGGGTTGGGCACACCGTTGGATGCTAGCCGGTAGGCCGCGTAGTTGGTGCAGTTGCTGCCGTTGTTCACCGGGTACCCCCACGTGGAGGTCCCGTCGTACCCGGAGAACGCCAAGCACCCCCACCCGCTGAGAGAGCACGCCCAGGAGGCGGCGGACGGTGCCGCTGTGGCTGGTGAGGCAAGGACCGGGGACAGCAGCAGTGCAACCGCAGTGAGCAGGGACAGGGACAGGGTGCGGCGCGGCGGGGGCTGCCTTGTTCTTGGCCATGCTCTACTCGTCGGCAGGCGAGGTCCCGATCCTTAGCGCGCCTTGTCCCCGGCAGAGGTGACTCCTAGACGCCCGCTCCACGACAGCGGGTGTCTCGCGGGGGTGCTGGATGTCGTTTGCGGACACATGCCGAACATGCTGTTCCGTGATGGTTCGCCGTTTACGGGTGCTTGATACTGTTCAGGACTTTCGCCCTGCGCAAAAACCGGTCAGACCATGCCGAACTGGGGCAACCTGAAGGGTTTCTGGACCTCCCCCAGACCTCCCCCGCCGCTATAGCGGACCTGGGTTGACCTGCGAAGACGCCCGCTCTATGCCGGCCCTCCTAAAGCGGGTGTCGCCAGTTCGAATCTGGCCAGGCGCACCACCGTTCCCGAGGCGCCATGCTCCGGTCCGCGCGGGTCTACCGCTCGTCGTGCCGCTCGACCGACGCCCTCGTCGCTTCCGGCGCCGGGCCCCGCGCCACCACCCGCCCGGCGAACTCCTCGACCGCGGCGACGACCGCGTCGAACCTGATCGAGTGGAACAGGTCGAACCCGTGCTGTGCCCCGGGCAGCTCGGCGTACACGACCGGCGACGACGAGACCTCCCGCAGGTGCCGCACGAACCGGCGCGCTCCCTCGACCGGCACCAGGGTGTCCTGGTCGCCGTGCACGACGAGGAACGGGGGAGCGTCGGGCCGCACGTAGTCGTCCGGCGACGAGTCGACGGCCAGGTCGCGGCCGCTGCCGTAGTACTCGCCGAAGTAGCCGTAGAGGCAGACCGCCCCGACCACGGACGTGTCGGTGCGCTCGAACCCGGGCTGGAACCGCGCGTCTCCCGGGGTGAGTGCCGCGAGCGCCGCGAGGTGTGCGCCGGCCGAGCTGCCCGCGACGACGACACGAGCGGTGTCGGCCCCGTGCTCGGCGCCGTGCTCCCGGACCCAGGCCAGCACCTGCTTGGCGTCGACCAGGTGGCCGGGGAAGTTCGTCGTCGGGCGCAGTCCGTAGTTCGCGCTCACGCACACCCAGCCGTGGCTCGCGAGGCGCGAGAGCATCGCGCGGGCCTCGAGCTCCTTGCGCCCGCTCACGTACCCGCCGCCGTGGAAGTACACGAGGGTCGGCCCGTCGGGCGGGCGGGACCGGGGGCCGTACACGTCGAGCCGGTGCTGCGCGCCGTCGCCGTACGGCAGGTCGCGCAAGCGCTCGACGTCGCGTCGCCGCACCGCGAACGGGGCCAGCAGGATCCGGCGCCAGGGCAGCCCGCGCGTCGTGACGGCTCCCGGCGCGGTCGCGAGGCCCGCGACGAGCGTGCGGTCGAGCGCGGGCACAGCGCGCAGGCCACGTCGTGCGACCACGACGAGTCCGGCCGCGGTCAGGACGGCCAGCGCGAGCCCGACCCGGCCGGCGGGCGTCGCGCCGTCGCCGTCGACGACCGCGATCACCGACAGGGCCGTCAGCGCGGCCAGCATCACGAAGGGTTGCTCGTTGACCAGGACGCTCAACCGGAAGCTCAGGCGTCCGAGCCCGGCCGGGTGCCGGGCGGGCACGAGCGAGGTCGTCGTGCAGCACGCGAGCAGCAGTACCGGGACGAGGTACCCGATCGCCATGGCTCGCTCCTTCGCCGCCCGCCCGTGGACGCGTCGTCGTCCGCGTCTTCCGGTCTACACCGGTGGGCTTGGCTGCGCGCGGCGTGCGGGGGACGGTGCGCGTCGCCGGGGCGCCGAAAACCCGCAGGCTGCGCGGAAGGAATGCCGAGGCGTGGCAGGCTGGTCGCGCGTGCGCCGGGCAGTCCGGAGGGACCTTCGAGAATGGTGCAGCCGAGCACGGTGCGCGGTGATCGACGGATAGATGGTTGAACGGTGAACCACATTCCTCGGTCGGCTCTCCTGGCGGAGCCGACGCCGTGCGAGTGGTCGTGCTTCCCCTGGCTCGCACGTGTCGCTGTTCCACCGGTATTCCGGTCGAAGGGGCCGGCGCCTCGGAGCACATCCCGTGGTCGGGCGCCCTCCGTCTCTATCACCGTCCCGGCCCAGGTCCCTCTGGCCTCGGCAGACGCGCCCGCGCAGGACGTGGGTCCACGCGTTCGGACGTCCGTCGAGGAGTGGGCCGCGTGGACGGATTCCCGACGGCGGAGATCCGGCACGTATTCTCGGCGGTCCGTCTCCTCACCATTGTCACGGGAGTGGCGAGCCGTCCGCCCATGACTGTACGACGCGTCGTCTCGAGGAATTCATGAAAGACCGTCGGATCCTCTTCTCGGTACCGTTCGACGGGATTGTCGTCGCGCGCCGCAGGTTATTGTGCCGAGTATTCGAGGGAGGGACGTCCATCTGCTGATCGCGCGCTGTCCGCGAGACGCCGCACCCGCACGTGCAGCGGGCGCCGCGCACCTAGGCTGGAGGCGCCTCGGGGATGGCCGGGGCCACTGCCGGAAGGGCCGCACGCATGAGCGACGTTCTGCACGACGACCAGATCCTCGACCCGCTGACCGTGAAGGGCTTCCGGCACAGCCGGCAGTGGGTGTTCGGCACCATGCTGTTCTCGGCGCTCGTCAGCCTGACCGCCTCGTTCGTCCTGTCCTACGACGCGGTGCTCCTCGCGGCGAACCCGACGGCCGAGCTCTCGTGCAACGTCAACGAGGTCCTGTCCTGCGGTGCCGTGGGGGTCGCGTGGCAGTCGTCGTTGTTCGGCTTCCCCAACGCGTTCCTCGGGCTGATCGCCGAACCCGTGGTCATCACGATCGCGGTCGCGAGCCTCGGCGGGGTGCGGTTCCCGCGCTGGTTCATGTTCTCGGCACAGGTCGTCTACACGCTGGGCCTGATCTTCGCGTACTGGCTCTTCTACCAGTCCATGTTCGTGATCGGCGCGCTGTGCCCCTGGTGCCTGCTGGTCACGCTCTCGACGACGCTCGTCTTCATGACGCTGCTGCACTGGAACATCCTGGAGAACAACCTCTACCTCCCGGCCCGGGCCCAGGAACGCGCCCTGTCGTTCGTGCGCTCGGACGCGGACGTCTTCCTCACGGCGGCCTGGATCGTCCTGATGATCGCCGGGGTCCTGCTCAAGCACGGGTCCAAGCTCTTCGGCTGAGGCCCGCGCAGGGCGGGGAGCGACCTCCTGCCCGACGGCGCCACCCACCCTCGCGGCCACGCCCCACCCGGGGCGTGGCCGCCTGTGCGTCGGCACGCGATGTGGCACCGAATGCCACGTTGACGGCCGTCCAGGAAGAATCCGCCACGACGAACTGGACGGTCGTCCACTTTCACCCGGTGTCCCTCCCGCACAGGTTTGACGAACGGTAGAAGACCTTGCAGAATCATCTCTGACGGTGCGTATCGCCTGCCCCCTGCGCGGTGCGCACCGTCCTCACACTTTCTCGGCCCGTTCTCGGTGCGCAATGACGCTCACAGCGAGTTCACAGGAGCCGGACTTCTTCCCGATCAATGGCCCTGGTGGCCCGTCTCGTCGCCCCGAGCAACCCGAAACTGCCGCTCACGGCGTGCCGGTGCCGGTTCCGTCACCCGTGACGGTTAGCGTTCCAGAGTGAACGCAGCCGCCCGCACCTCATCTGCCCACGAGTCCGTGGCCGATCCCGCTCGGCCGCTCACCGACCAGACAGCGCCCGACGGCGCATCAGCCGGTGTCTCGCCGAACGGAACCGACGGCACGCCCGTCGTGTCGCCACCTGTGCTCGTCGAGCCCCCCACGACCGCCGAGCTCGTCGAGGACGCGGTCCGGTCCTGGCGAGCCTCGCTCGTCGAGCTCGCGGGTGGTTCCTCGCTCGCAGACATCGGGCTCCTGGGTGACGCAGTCATCGACCTCACCGCCGCCCACCCGTCAGGGGTCGCACAGCTCTTCGCCGGTCGTCCGACCCGGTTGTCCAACCTCTTCCGTGAGGGCGCGTCGCTGCCCGCTGCGCGCCGCAGGGCTCGCGCCGTGGTCGTCCGGTCGCAGGAGCACGCCCAGCGCTACGGCGTCGCCCCGACCTACCTCGCGATCGGCGTCACGACCTGGACCGAGGAAGAGCCCTCCCGGCTCCCCACCGACGACGTCGCGGCGCTCGCACACGTCGCCGGCTCGACGCACGGCCGGACCATCGACGGTGCGACCGGCCTGCCGGCCGACCCCGCGGACCCGGCCCACGACCCGTCGGCGACCGACCCGGCCCAGACCGCCCAGGGCGACCACGACGCCACCGCGAGCACGACGCGCGGGGCGAGCGGCGCCGTCGGGCCCGACGGCGGCACCGCGAGCCCGGCCGGCGAGGCCCCCGCGCCCGACCCGAGCCTCCCGCGCACCGTGCGCGCCCCGGTCCTGCTGCGACCGCTCACGCTCACCCCGCGCGGCGACAGCGAGACCGACTACGACCTCACGCTCGAACCGACCGTCGAGATCAATCCCCTGCTCGCTCGCACGCTGCGCGCCCACGGCGGGCTGATCGACCCCGTGACGCTCGCTCGCAGCGCGTTCACGCCCGCAGGCTTCGACCCCTCGGACGCGCTCGCGCGGATCACGGCCGTGGGCCGGGCGGTGCTCGGCGACTTCGAGATGACCCAGCGCGTGCTCGTCGGGACCTTCGTCCACCCCGGCCAGGTGCTCGTCGACGACCTCGACGAGCTGGCCTCCGGGCTCGAGCGGCACGAGGTCGTCGCGGCGCTCGCCGGCTCCGACGAGGCCGTGACCGCGCTCGAGCGCGAGCTCCCGACCCCGCGCGTGGGGGACGCGGACCCCACCCAGGAGCGCGGCGTGGGCGACCTCGACCCCGCCCAGCGCCACGTGATCGACACCCTCGCGACCGGCAGCCACCTGTTCGTCGACGCTCCTGCAGGGTCCGACGTCGCGGGCACGCTCGCGGCCGTCGTGGCCGAGGCGGCAGCCAGCGGGCGGAGCATCCTGTACGTCCCCGGGCACCGCCGGGCGGCCGACTCGCTGACCCACCGGCTCGAGACGCTCGGCCTGGACGGTCTGATCCTCGACATCGAGCCCGAGCCGACGTGGCGGGCCACGGCCTCGCACCGCCTCCTCTCGGCCATGGCCGCGGAGGCCGAGGTCGTGGACACCGACGCGGTCGCCCGCGTGCGCGACGGGCTGCTGGGAGCACGCGCCCAGCTCTCGGGCTACGTCGAGTCGTTGCACCTGGTGCGCGAGCCCTGGGGGGTGTCCGCGTACGCGGCCCTGCAGGCGCTCGCTCGCCTCACCGCGCAGCGCCCTGCGCCCGCGACGACCGTCCGCCTCGGACCCGAGGTCACGCTCCGCATCGGTGCCGAGCGCCGTGGCGAGCTCGCGGGGCGCCTCGAGGGCGCGGCCGACGTCGGCGCGTTCACGCTCCGTTCGACGTCCACCCCCTGGTTCGGCGCGGACATCACGAGCACCGAGGGCGCCCAGGACGCGCTGGTCCGGGTCGAGCGGCTCACGGGCCGGACCCTGCCCGAGCTCCGCGAGCAGGTCGAGTCGGTCGCCCGGACCACGGGCCTGACACCCGCCACGTCGGTCCGCCAGTGGGGCGAGCAGCTCACGATGCTCGGCGGGATGCGCGGCACCCTCGACGCTTTCCAGCCCCTGATCTTCGAACGCACCGCGACCGACCTCGTCGAGGCCACCGGCACGCGCCAGTGGCGTGCGGACAACGGGATCGACATGGGGTGGGCCCACCGGCGGCGGCTGCGCAAGCAGGCCAAGGACATGCTCCGACCCGGGGTCCGGGTCGCCGACCTCCACGCGGCCCTCGTCGAGGTCCAGGCACAACGTGCGGTCTGGCAGGCGCAGTGCCCCCGCGGTGGCTGGCCCACCCTCCCGGAGGGACTTGCTGCGATCGAGGACACGTTCGAGGCGGTGCGTCTCGACCTCGAGTATCTCGACCCCGTCCTGTCCACGACTCCCGTCGGCTCGGACCTGATGGACCTCCCGCTCCCCGAGCTCGCGGCACGTCTCGCGAGCCTGAGCGAGGAGAAGGACGCGCTCGGGCACCTGCCGGCGCGCACGGCGGCACTCCGGTCGCTGCGTGACGAGGGGCTCGGCGATCTCCTCGACGACCTCTCGGCCCGCCGGGTCGAGAAGGAGCTCGTCGGTCCTGAGCTGGACCTCGCGTGGTGGAGTTCGGTGTTCGAGCAGATCCTCGCGCAGGACCCTGCGCTGGCCGGGCAGGACGGTGCGGGCCTCGAGGCTCTCGCCGGCCGGTTCCGCGAGCTCGACCGGACCCACATCACGGCGCTCTCGGCCCCTGTGCGGGTCGCGGTGCGGGAGCACCTCGGCGGTGCGATGCGTGATCACCGGTCCGAGGCAGAGGCCTTGTTCACCGAGCTCCTCGAGGGGCGGCTCACGAGCCTGCGCGACGCGCACGAGCTCTACCCCGAGGTCCTGCGCCGGTTGCGCCCCTGCGTGGTGGCGTCGCCCACGCTCGTGCCGCACCTGTTCACCCCGGCGCGCACGGTCGACCTCGTGATCCTCGACGCCGTGCAGCACCTGCCTGTCGAGCTCGTGCTGTCGGCGCTCGCCCGTGGCCGTCAGGTCGTCGTCGTCGGGGACCCGCGTGCGGCGTCCGGGTCGACGGTCAAGGAGCTCGCCGCGGTCCTGCCCACGGTCGCGCTGTCGGCAGGGGGCGCGCGACGCGACCCGTACCTCACGGCCTTCCTGGTCGCGCACGGGTACGCGGGCGTGCTCCGCCCGAGCCCCCTGCCGCGGGCCGAACCGCTGGTCCACCTCGACCTGGTCGACGGTGCCGGGATGCCGGACCCGACGTCGGGCGCGGTCGAGAGCACGCAGGCCGAGGTCGACCGGGTCGTGGAGATCGCGATCGAGCACGCCATGACGCGCCCCGAGGAGTCGCTCGCGATCGTCACGGTGAGCGCGGTGCACGCCGACCGGATCCGGGACGCGCTGCTCGCCGAGGTCCGGCAGAACCCGGCCCTCGCCGCGTTCTTCTCGGGTGCGCGGGCCGAGCCGGTCGTGGTGGCCGAGGTCTCGGGGGTCGCGGGGCTCGCGCGCGACGCGATCGTCCTGTCGGTCGGCTACGGCCGCACCCCGCACGGGCGGGTCCTGCACCGGTTCGGTGTGCTGAACGCGGCGGGCGGGGACGCGATGCTCCTCGACACGCTGGGGTCGGCGCGTCGTCGTCTGCACGTGGTCACGTGCTTCACCGCGGCCGACCTCGATCCCGAGAGGCTGCGTGGGCACGGTGCGAAGCTCCTCGCCGAGGTCCTCGACCTGGCCGAGCAGCGCAACGGTCGCGCGGACCAGGTCACCCTGGGCAACGGTGTGGACGTCGGGGGGAACCCGGACCGCCTCGTGATCGACCTGGCCGAGCGCCTGTGGCGTGCGGGCCTCGTGGTCGAGACCGACTACGGCGTGGCCGGCGGCGACCGGATCCCGCTGGTCGTGGGGCACCCTGACATCCCGGGCGAGCTTCTCGTGGCCGTCCTGACCGACGACGACGCGTACGTCGCCGAGCGCAGCGTCCGTGTCCGCGACCGGCAGATCGCAGAGCGGCTCGAGACCGCGGGATGGGTCGTGGCGCAGGTGTGGTCCGCTGCGGCGTTCCTCGACCCGGCCAAGGAGGCCGAGCGCATCCGCCGCGTCGTCCAGGCGGTGCGCGACGCGCGGCTGCCCGAGCGGGGCGGGATCGCGCAGACGGGTGGCGGCGACCGGATCGTGGTGGTGCCCGTGGTCGCGGACGACGAGTTCGGCACGGACTGAGAGTCTCGTTCCCGGCCGTCCGGCCGCAGCGGCCCGCTGCCTGGAGGCAGGGGGTGCGGCGCTGAGAGAATGAGTGCGTGCTCCCCGACGATCCAGTCTCCCGTCCTGATGCCTCGGTCCCTGCGAAGGGCGCAGCGGACGACGTTCCTGCGGTGGGCGCCACGAGCGGGAAGCCGCCGCGGCGCCGTTCGCGCCGGGTCGTGCGGCGGGGCACCGAGCAGGCGGGGGTCGCGGGCCTGGGGTCCGACGACGACGCCGTGACCTGGGGTGACGCCCGCCCGGGGGCTGCCGAGAGCAGCCACGACGCCGAGCTGCTGCGGGACGTCCCACCGCACTGGTCCTGAGTCGCCCGCTGCTCGCGGGCTGCCCGGTCGGGCCGGCGCTCTTGCGTGCCGCGCCGGTAGGTCGGTGTTGCCAGGGGGCGGTGTTGTTTCTGCGTAGCCGCCACGATTGTGGCGGCTACGCAGAACCAACACCTTCCTCTACCCGCAGGTGAGGTGGGCGGCACGCGGCCGCCCCGAGGGCGCGAGCACGAACCTCAGCGGATGCTGGGCCCGTCGACCGGACCGGAACCCGGGCCGGCTCCGCGTGCGTTCTGCGCCGCGAGCAGGTCGCGGATCTCCTGGAGGACCAGGACGTCCTCGGCCGGTGCCTCGGGTTCGGCCTGCTCACCCGTCTTGCGCATGGACGCGAGCTTGTTCATGGGCAGGACGATCACGAAGTAGAGCGCCGCGGCGACGATCAGGAACTGCAGCAGCGCGTTCAGGATGCCCCCGACCGAGAGCACCGATGGGTCGACGCCGTCGTGAGCGCCTCGCAGGGTGATGTCCCAGAGCTCGGAGATGTCGGGCTTGCCGAAGATCGCTCCGATGATCGGGTTGATGAGGAAGTCGACGATCGCCGTGACGACCTGCGAGAAGGCGGCTCCGATGACGACACCGACCGCCAGGTCGATCGCGTTGCCGCGGAGCACGAACTCCTTGAAGCCGTTGAACACGTTCTTCATGCCGGGGTCCTTTCGAGAGGGGGGCGCAGACCCGGTCTGCGCGCCGAGCTCTCGGCGGCGTCCGGTCGGCGGATTTGTACCGTCGCGATCCTTCCATGCTCAGGCGGTCGCGCATCTGGGCGTCTCGGCCCACCCTCTGTCCAGGCGCTGCCGTCGACGGTGCACGACGACTGCAGCCGCCGCCGGGCGTCACCACCGCCGCAGACCGGCGGCCCCGGCAGGGTGTCACTACTGCACCAGGACGGCCGAGAGCCCGCCCCACTGGCCGAGTCCCGCGAGCGACGCAGCCTCGTCGGGCAGCACGGCAACGAGCGTCACGCCGTCCTCGGCCGGGTCGCCGCCGAGCAGCCCGCCCGCGGCCTCCGTGGTGGGAGCCCCCGCCAGCACGAGCGCGCGGCGCGCGACGTACGTGCCGGGCGCCCCGTCCGAGGGATCGTCGGCACCGGACCCCGCGACGAGGAGGTCCACCCGGTCTCCGGGGCCCAGCAGGGCCGACACCGCCGGGTCCGCCAGCCGGACGGGTGCGACGACCGTCCCGGTGGGAGCCGAGGCTGCGAGGTTGCCCGCGGCCACGAGCGACGGGGTGACGGGCTGTGCGCGCACGAGTGCGACGGACGTCGTGCGCCCGACGGCGTCGCTCACCCTGGTCAGGGAGACCTGCGGTGCGAGCGACGACACGACGTCCTCGACCCGGAGGTCTCGTGCGGTCAGCACGACCCCGGCCCCCACGTCCCGTGCGGCGACCACCACGGGGCTGGTCTCGGGGGGTGGCGGGCTCACCCTGCCCACGACGACCGCGGCCGCGAGGCCGCACCCCACGGCGACCACGACGGGACGCGACCTCCAGGCGAGGGCGTGCAGGCGCCGTCGGGCAGCTGAGGACCGCGGACGGACCGAGCGCCGGGAGCGCTCCGAGGCAGGAGACATGGCGCGACCGTAGAGCGTCCGCGGGGCGTCCCGCGTCAACGCGGACCTAGCTGTTGACGGGTTGCGCCGCTGGCGGTCTGTGGACGGCCAGGAGGCGCGTCAGCTCGCGGAAGAGCCCGACGAACCAGACGAACCGCTCGACGACGACGTGCCCGTCGAGCCGCTCGACGACGAGCCGCTGCTCGACGAGTCAGACGACTTGGACCCCGTGGAGGGCGTGGTCGACGAGTTGCCGGCGCCCATGCTGGACGACTTCGAGGACCGCGAGTCCGTCCGGTAGAAGCCCGACCCCTTGAAGGTCACCCCGACCGACGAGAAGACCTTGCGCAGGCGTCCGCCGCACTCCGGGCACACCGTCAGAGCATCGTCGGTGAACGCCTGGTGGATGTCGAAGGCGTGGCCGCAGGCAGTGCACGTGTACGCGTAGGTGGGCACGGTCTCTCCTCAAGAGGTCGCGGGGGGAGTGCGGTCGTCACGGGCCGGGCGCGAGCCTGGACCGGGCGTCCGACGCCCGCTCGGAGGCAGGGCCGGACTGGCACTCGGGGCTTCTGAGTGCTAATCATACGCCTGGCCCGCCCGGGGTAGTCTCGCACCGTGTCTGCTGAAGTCCCTGCCGGAGTCCACGGCGACCCGTCGCCGCCCGCCCACCTGTCCCGACGGGGAGGTTCTCGAGCCCGCCGGGCCACGATCGCGATCGCCGCGCTGCTGGTCGTGCTGCTGGTCGGGGTGTCGATCTTCACGTTCGTGACCGTCCGCCGCCCTCTCCCGCAGACCGACGGCACCCTCACGGTCCCCGGCCTGGACGGCGAGGTCAGCGTGCTCCGCGACGCGCAGGGCGTGCCGCAGATCTACGCGGACACACCCGAGGACCTGTTCCGCGCGCAGGGCTACGTCCAGGCGCAGGACCGCTTCTTCGAGATGGACTACCGCCGCCACGTCACCTCGGGCCGCCTGGCAGAGCTGGTCGGGGACAGCAAGGAGGCGATCGACGCGGACAAGGTCACGCGCACCTTCGGCTGGCGCCTCGTCGCCGAGGAGGAGTGGAAGATCATCGCGCCGGAGACCAAGGCGTACCTCCAGGCCTACGCGGACGGCGTGAACGCCTACCTCGAGGACCGCGACCCGAGCGAGATCGCGCTCGAGTACACCGTGCTCGGCACGAGCGTGAGCGTCGCCGACCCCGAGCCGTGGGACCCGATCGACTCGCTCGCCTGGCTCAAGGCCATGGCCTGGGACCTGCGCGGCAACTACGACGACGAGCTCGAGCGCGCCATCGCCTACGGCAGCTTCGCCGGCACGGCGACGGGCACCGAGGACCCCGCCCGCGTCGCACAGGACGTCGCCCGGGTCGCGACGCTCTTCCCGGCCTACGTCTCGGACACGAACCTTCCCATCCTCGACCCCGCCGAGGTCCCGACGGCCACCGCTCCGGCAGAGGTCGACGTCGAGGACGTCGAGCAGACCAGCTACATGCCGACCCTCGGGGGCGGCGAGCTCCAGTCCGCGGTCGGCGCTGCGGACCGTGCGCTCGCGGCCGTCCCCGTCCTCGTCGGGCGCGGCGAGGGGACGGGCTCCAACTCGTGGGCCGTCTCCGGCGAGTACACCGAGAGCGGCAAGCCGCTCCTCGCGAACGACCCGCACCTCGCGCTCCAGGCCCCCGGCGTCTGGGCCCAGGTCGGGCTCCACTGCAACACCGTGAGCTCCTCGTGCGGGTTCGACGTCGCGGGCTTCTCGTTCGCCGGCTTCCCGGGCGTCATCATCGGCCACAACGCCGACGTCGCCTGGGGCCTGACCAACATGGGCGCGGACGTCACCGACTTCTTCATCGAGCGCGTCCGCGACGAGACGTACCTGCGGGGCGACGACTGGGTGCCGCTCGAGACCCGCACGGAGACCATCAAGGTCAACGGGGGCCAGGACGTCGAGCTCGAGGTCTCGTCGACGCTCCACGGCCCGATCGTCTCGACCGTGCTGCCGCTCGACAGGGTCGCGGAGGCCCCGACCGAAGGCACCCCGCTCGGGGACTACGAGGTCGCGCTCCAGTGGACCGCGCTCGAGCCCGGCCGTACGGCCGACGCGGTCTTCGCGTTCGACCTCGCGGCGAGCGCCGACGACATGCGCGAGGCCGCCGCGCTCTTCGAGGTGCCCGCGCAGAACGTCGTCTTCGCGACGACCGACGGCCACATCGGCTACCAGGCCCCGGGCAAGATCCCGGTGCGTCGGGTCGTCGAGGGACCGGTGCCCTCGGACGGCACCTGGCCCCGACCGGGCTGGGACGAGCGCTTCGACTGGACGGGCTACGTGCCCGCCGAGCAGATGCCCGGGGTCGTCGACCCCGAGGAGGGGTTCATCGTCGCGGCGAACCAGGCCGTGCTGCCCGCCGGGACCACCCCGTTCCTCACGACCGACTGGGACTACGGCTACCGCTCGCAGCGCATCCGGACGCTCCTGCAGTCCGAGATCGACTCGGGCCGCAAGATCGACGTCGAGATGATGAACACCATCCAGAACGACGACTGGAGCCCGTTCGCCGATGCCCTGCTCCCGTCCCTGCTCGACCAGGACATCGAGAACAGCAAGGGCGTCCGCAACGACTTCGCCGCCGAGGGACAGGACCTGCTGACCGACTGGGACCGCTCGATGGACATGGACTCCGCGGCGGCGGCCTACTTCGCGGCCGTGTGGCGCAACCTGCTCGAGATCACGTTCTGGGACGACCTGCCCGAGGCCATCCGCCCCGCGGGCGGCAGCCGGTGGCTCGCGGTGGTCCAGAACATGCTCCTGGACGAGACCAACGCGTTCTGGGACGACCGGCAGACCGTGAGCGTCGTGGAGACCCGTGACGAGGTCCTCAACCAGGCGCTCGTCTCGGCTCGCCTCGACCTCACGACCGAGCTGTCCAAGAAGACGACGGACTGGGAGTGGGGCAAGCTGCACACGCTGTCCCTGGGGCACCTCGTCCTGGACAACGACGCCGTCCCGGGCTTCGTCCGGTCGTACATGAACCCGCGCACGGTGAGCATGCCGGGCGGGTCCTCGATCGTCAACGCCACCTCGTGGGACGCCGCGTCGGGGAACTTCGAGGTCACCTCGGGGCCGTCGATGCGCATGGTCGTCGACCTCGACGACCTGGACTCCTCGACCTGGGTCACCGTGACGGGCGCCTCGGGTCACCCGGCCTCGAAGCACTACGAGGACCAGCTGGGCACCTGGGCCGCGGGCGAGACGTACGCGTGGCCGTTCTCGGTCTCGGCCGTGGCGGCCCAGACGAAGGACGAGCTCCGCCTCGTCCCGTGACGGGCGCTCCGCCGTCGGGCACCTCCTGCCCGACGGCGCCACGCACCCGCCCGCCCGGCTCACCCGGGCGGATCATCGCCTGAGCACGACGAAGGGGCCGGACCGAGCGCATCGCGCCCGGTCCGGCCCCTTCGTCGTCGAGGAGTCGTGAGGTCAGTCCTGGACGAGCCAGCGCCAGCCCTGCGGGGTCGCGACGCCGTCGATCGTCCGGTCGTGCTTCTCGAGGGGGAGGGGACGCTCGTCGGCGTCGTAGACCTCGTCGGGGAACACCACGGCGATGACCTTGGTGCCGGGGCGCATGTGCTCCAGGGCGCGGTCGTACCAGCCGCCACCCTGACCCAGCCGGACACCGCGCGTGTCGACCGCGAGGGCCGGGGCGATGACGACGTCGGCGTCGACGAGCGCTGCCGCACCCAGGGCGGGTCCGCTCGGCTCGGGCGGGCGGCCGGGCGCACGCTCACGCAGGTCGTGCGAGCCCGCGTACTCGGCCCAGTCCCGCTGCAGGCCCGCGCCCAGCACGGGGAGCAGGACGCGGACGCCGCGTGCGGCGAGCCGGTCGAGCATCGCGGTCGTGCCGGGCTCCGTGGGGCGTGCGGCGTAGGTCGCGACGCAGCGCGCCGTCAGGACCTCGGGGATGGTCTCGATCACGTCCGCGATCGCGAGGGCCGCTTCGTCGCGGCGCCTCTCGCTGCGCGTGGATCGGGCGGTGCGGATGGCTTTTCGGAGGATCTCCTTCGCGTCCTCGGGTTCGATGCTTCCGTGCAAGGGGTAGGGCTGAACCGGGCCACTCATGCGCCTATTGTCGCAAAGGTTCGGGCAAGAAGTGTCCGGGGTCCCGTCGTCGGTCGGAAAGGGTCCGGAACGCGGGCGTTCGCACGGACAGGTGAGGGCGGCGGCGGGCGGGAGCGGGTGTCCCGCGTGGTGCGCGACCCGGCCGGCGGCGCTATTGTCGGTGCGCCAGATCGTGATACACCCTGTCCACCGGGCCTCACGTCAGTGATCCTGGTGCTCGGAGGCAGGACGTCTCGGGCTCTGCTGCCGGGAACGGATGATCGATGGGCGCACGACGATGACGAACAAGATCGCACGAGCATGGAGCATGTCGAAGCCCTGGCCGGTCACGCTGCGCGAGGACGCGGTGGACGGCAGCGTGGTGCTGCGCCCGCTGCACCGTCGCGACGGCCATGACTGGATGACGCTGCGGGCCCGCAACGCGTCGTGGCTCGAGCGCTGGGAGGCGACCTCGCCCCGTCCCGGCACGGGAGCCGGTGGCCCGCCGACGTTCGGCGAGTACGCGCGCATCCTCGCCGCCCAGGCGCGCGCCGGCACGTCGTTGCCGTTCGCGGTCGAGCTCGACGGCGAGCTGGTCGGCCAGCTCACGGTCTCGAGCATCACCTACGGGTCGCTCTGCTCGGCGAGCATCGGCTACTGGGTCGGGGAGCACGTCGCGGGACGCGGGGTGATCCCGACCGCGGTCGCGATGGCCACGGACTACTGCTTCCAGGTGCTGGGCCTGCACCGCATCGAGATCAACATCCGCCCGGAGAACGGCCCCAGCATCCGGGTCGTCGAGAAGCTCGGGCTGCGCGACGAGGGGCTGCGCGAGAGGTACCTGCACATCCAGGGCCAGTGGTGCGACCACCGGACGTTCGCGATCACGGCCGAGGAGGTTCCCGACGGCCTGCTCGCGCGGTGGCAGGAGACGCGGCGCGCGGCCTCCTAGCGCACGGACGCGACCGCGAAAAGGACCGACACGCCGTCCGGCGTCCGGTCGAGCACGAGACGCCTCGCCTACGGTCGGGATGTGGATTCGACGACGGGCTCAGGAGGCGTGGCGGTCCTTGCGCTGTTCGTCCTGTGGTTCGCCTACTACGTCCCGCACCGGGTCAAGCAGCGCCAGCAGCTGCAGGACGCCCGGGTCGAGGACAGGTTCTCGGGGTCCTTGCGGGTCCTCGCGGTCGTCTCGGGACGTCGGCGCGGGGCACCGGGGGAGGGCGCGGAGCACGCGTCGTCGGGCGAGGGGCGTTCGCTGCTCCTCGGTCCGGTCCCGGTCAGCGAGCCGGACGTCGCCCTGATGTCGAGGGCGTCCGACGCGTCCGGGTCGACGTCACGCGTCCTGCAGGTCACGACCGGGGTCACCACCGACCGCCGGCCATCGTCGGAGGAGGAGCCGCAGACCATGGAGACAGACGTCCGCGCGAGCGATCCTCGCCCGAGCATCCCGCCGCGCCGCCAGCCGGCCGGTGGAGGGTTCGACGACCCCTTCCCCCCGCGCAAGGTCGCGTCACCGTCGCGGATCGCGATGCTGGAACGCCGCGCCAAGGCCGCGCGTCGCCGGCTGGCGCTCACGGTCGTGCTGCTCCTCGCGAGCGTGGGGGCGTGGGTGGCCTTCGGGTACGGGCTCGTGCCGTGGTACGCCGCAGCTGGCCCGACGGCGGTCCTCGGCCTGGTCCTCGTCCTCGGCCGCCAGGCGGCGCTCGCCGGGAAGCGGGCCGACGCCCTGTGGCACGCTGACCGCCGCACGGCTGCGCGCGACGCTGCCCGGGCCGCACGGGGACCCGTGGCGGGCAGCCCGGTCGCGCCCCGCAACGTCCACCCCTCGCGCGTGACGGGCCACGCCGTCCGCTCGTCGCAGACGAGCACCCAGATGATCCCGCGTGTGACCGCCGAGGACCTGGCCCGTGGCGCCGCGCGCGGCCGGGACCAGCGCCCGGCGACCGGGTCGACCGCGCGGGTCGAGTCCTCGACGGAGCCCGACCAAGCACGGCCCCGGACGGGCGCGAGCGGCGGCGACCTGTTCGACGACCGCGACCGGTCGGTGGGCTCGGAGGGCTCTGCGGCCGGCGACGCTCCCCGTGCGGCGACGGCACCCGGCACCCCTGCTGACGTCGGTACGACCGCGACGCACCTCTCCACGGCGTCCGCACCGACCCCGGTCGTGCCCGCGGGCCGTCCGGAGACCCCCGAGGCCGAGATCGGCGGGGCCTGGGACCCGGTGCCCGTGCCGCGACCGACGTACACCATGAAGCCCACGGCTCAGGAGACGGGCGTGCCGCCCGTCCAGGTGGCCGTCCCGACCGCCCCGCTCGCCCAGCCGACCCAGGACCAGGCGTGGTCCGAGGTGTCGGAGGGGACGCCGTCGGGCGTCGGGGCTCCTCAGGGCGACCAGCCGGTGCCGGTGCCCGCGCCCGGCGACGAGAAGAAGCCCCGGACCGAGACGCTGGGCCTGGACCTCAACGAGATCCTGGCCCGCCGACGCGTCTCTGGACAGTAGCTCCTGGGCCGTTCGCCCTGCCGAGGGGAGCGGATTTGTCGAAGAGCGCAGGTCAGGTGTTAATGTTGACCTCGTTCTGGGGCTATGGCGCAGTTGGTAGCGCGTCTCGTTCGCAATGAGAAGGTCGGGGGTTCGAATCCCCCTAGCTCCACCAGGCACAAGGCCCGGAACCTCACGGTTCCGGGCCTTCGTCGTTGCTGGGGAGCACCGGGCGGTCACCCGACGAGAAGCTGCGCAGGAAGACCGACCGCGGCCCACGTGCCCCGCTCGGGTACTGTCGCGGGATGACCGAGCCGCTCCTTCCTGACTCCCTCGCGCTCGCCATCGGGTGCCACCACGACGGACCCGGCCTGGCGGACCTCTCGCGTGCACGCCTGCCCTCCATGCCTCACCTGCACGACGAGGAGCTCTGGAGCACGACCTACCGGTTCGGTCCGGGCTTCCACCCGCGGGACCGGTACTTCCCGGTCCTGCGCGAGCAGGGCGAGAGCTCGGACGTCGGTGACGAGCGTGTCGTCGCGTTCGCCTGGGTCGACGCGGCGCTCGACGAGCAGGCCGGCGTCGCCGAGCCGTGGTGGTGCCTCAACGCGATCGCGGTCTCGGGCGAACGCTCGGGCGCAGGGCTGGGTTCGTACCTGGTCCGCAAGGTCGTCGAGCAGGCGCGGGCCGCAGGGGTCTCGACGCTCTACGGCCAGACACCGCCCGAGGCCGCGGGCTTCTGGGAACGGCTCGGGTTCCGCGTCGGGGGCGTCGACGAGATGCTCGCGTCGGACCGGCTCGTGACCCTCGCCGACGGGCGGACGCTGCGCCCGGTCGTGACGCCCGAGCCGGGGCACCGGTTCTTCGTGCTCAACGGCCTGCAGGGCCAGACCGACGCCCCGAGGCTGTTTCCCGCCCAGTACGAGTCCTGACGCACAGCCCAGGCTGATCCGCTCCTCGGCGGGTGACACCGGGTAGCGTCGGGCGGCATGGAACCTCAGCCCGCTCCCGTGTTCGTCGCCGGCCCCGCGTCGTGGAACGAGCTCGTCTACGTCGACGCCCTCCCCGAGCCCCGCTCGCAGACGCTCTTCGCGCAGCGCCACCTGGCCACCGTGGGTGGCACGTCGGCGGGCAAGGCGCTCAACCTGCGCGCCCTGGGGCGAACGGTCACGCTCCGCACGGTCCTGGGGTCCGACGACGCCGCTCCCCGCGTCGAGGACGTCCTGCGGGCCGCGGGGGTCACGCTCCTCGTGGAACCGGACCCGGACGGCCGGACCGAGCGGCACCTCAACCTCATGGGCGCGGCGGGCGAGCGGTTGTCGATCTACCTCCAGGCGCCGGGCGACGTGCCGCGCGGGGAGACGTGGGGCGCCGCGGTCGCGGCGCTGGGCGATGCTCCGGCGGTCGTGATCGACCTCGCGGTCCCGGCGCTGCCGCTGCTGCGTGAGGCGCGACGCCTGGGCAAGGACGTGTGGTGCGACGTGCACGACTACGACGGGGAGGCCGCGTTCCACCGCGAGTTCCTCGACGCCGCGACGTTCCTCTTCCTCAGCTCCGACCGGTTGCCGGGATACCGCGCGTTCATGAAGGAGCGGGTCGCGGCGGGCGCACGCCTCGTGGTCTGCACGCACGGGGCCAGGGGAGCAAGCGCGCTCACGGCCGACGGCGAGTGGTTCGACGTGCCGGCCGTCCCTGTCGAGCACGTCGTGGACACCAACGGGGCCGGCGACGCGTTCTTCGCGGGCTTCCTCGACGCGCACCTGTCGGGCGCCACGGTCGCCGAGGCCCTGTCCGCCGGTGCGGTCCGCGGCGCGCTGTGCGTGCAGAGCCCCGACCTCGCGCCGACGGCCTGAGAGAAGTCCGTCAGGACCCGGCGGGTGCGACGCACTCGATCGCGCGTCCGTCGACGACATGGGTCCCGACCCCGAGCTCCGCGCACTCGCCCATGAGCCAGACGAGGGTCGCAGCCCAGATCACGACGGCCACGATGACGAGGAACGAGACCGCGATCGCGGCCACGGCCCACCAGTTGTTCTGGCGCGCCCGGCGTGACCTGACCAGTCCCACGATCCCCAGGACGAGCCCGACCAGCGACAGAGGGATCGACAGCACGAGCGCGACGACGCCCAGAGTCTTGCCGGGGTTGGTGGTGATCGGCTCGGTCTCGGTCACGGGGGTCCTCACGGTCGGTGTCGGGTCGGCGTTCGCCGGGCGGGGTGCCCGGGCCCGGCCCGACCTGCGGCTGCTACGGGCCGACTGCGGTCGACGGTGTCGTCCGGACGGTCGGCACCGTCCAGTATCGCCGAGTCGGCCGGGCGCCCGGACAGAGGGCCCGTCGGTGGCCGCCCTCGAACGCACCGTGGGCCCCGACCGGCGAACGGCGGGGCCCACGGGCGTGGTGCGACGAGGTCAGGAGCAGGTGTACGTGATGCCGTTCTCTTCCCAGACCCCGGGGCCGAGCTCGGAGCACTTCTCGATGAGCTCCATCGCGCCGATGCCGGCGATGATGCCGAAGATGATGGTGCCGACGAGCAGCACCGCACCCACGATGATGCCGGCGAGCGCGATCCCGTTCTTGTAGCCGGCCTTCTTGGACTTGTTGAGCGCGACGATGCTCAGGATCAGGCCGATGAGCGACGTGCAGCCGATGATCGAGAGCACGAGCCCGACGATGCCGAGCGTCTTGCCCGGGTCCTGGGCCGGGGCGCCGGGGACGCCGCCCGGCGTGTACGGCGCCTGCGGGGCGCCGGCACCGTAGGGGGCCTGGGGGGCGCCGGGCGCCGGTGCGCCGTACTGCGGGGCCTGCGGGGCGCCGTACTGGGGAGCCTGGGGTGCCTGACCGGCAGCAGGGTCCTGGGGGCCGCCGGTGTACGGGTTCGGCTGACCGGACGGGTTCTGCTCGGGCTGCTCGGGGTAGGACATGTCACTCCTCGTGGTGCGGTCGATGATCGCCGACAGTATGTCGTGCGCGGGGACCCGCGACAATGGTGAGGACACCCCGTGTCGGGGGTGGCGCCGTCGTGCCCCCTGGGGTGGGCGGGCCGTCCCTGACGTCCACGACTCGCCCACGACTCGGCGCGACAGACCAGGTAGGCGATGATAGAGACGTGAATTCACGGAAGGTCCGAATCGTCGCTCTTGCCGCCTCTGTCCTGGTGGCGACCCCGCTGCTGGCCGGATGTGGGGAGGAGGGCGGTCCAGCGAGCACGGCCGAGGCCCCCGACGGCGGACTGCGCGTCGTCGCAGCCGACGAGGTCGCACCCGTCGTCGTCCTCGGCTCGAGCGACCCCGCCGAGCTCACGCTCACCGCGAGCCAGGCGTTCTTCGCCTCCGCGCCGGTCGTGATCCTGGCAGACGCGGAGGACGAGACCGCACAGGCGGCCGCGGCCGCTGCCGCGCTCCCGCTCCACGCTCCCGTCCTGCTCACCGGCGGGGCCATCGCCGACAGCGGTCTCGCCAAGGAGATCGCGCGGCTCGGCGCGGTCACGGCCGTCGTCGTGACGCCCGACCCGGCCCCGCGGGTCGACGCGTCGGGCTCGTCCGGTACCTCCGGCGCGGCGGGGGTCGCCGCGGTCTCGTCCGTGTCCTCGTCCGAGGACCTCGAGGAGGAGGCGCGCGAGACGGCCCGGGCGATCGACCCGGACCTGCAGACGGTGCTCCTCGGGGCCGGGGCGCTCGTCGAGACCCAGGACGGCGGGACGGAGATCGACGACCGGGACCTCGCGGAGGTCCAGGAACAGCTCCCCGAGACCGAGTCTCCGCGCCTCCTGACCGAGGTGCTCGCGCTGGTCGACCAGACACCGGGCCAGGCGGCGGCGCTCGCCACGGCACAGGCCGCCGGCGTGGTCCCGCTCGCGGTGCCCGGCGGCGACCCCCGGGCCTCGAGCGTCTCCGTCCAGGCCATGGCGCAGGCCAAGGCGCTCGCGGTCGTCGGGATCGGCGAGTCGTTCGGGACGGTCGAACAGCTGACCGCCCGGGTCCGGTCGGCCGAGACGGGCGTCGAGCTCACGGGTGGCGGGCAGCTCGTTACTGCGGGCAAGCGCTACGTCGTCCTGCCGGGGACGACCGTCCCGGCGACCCCGGCCAAGATCACCGACGCCGTCGCGCGGACCGCGGCGCGCGCCGAGCCGTACGTCGCGGTCGCGGGGGAGTCGGGCGAGACCGACACGACCGTGACCGTCCCGACCCTGGAGCTGGTCGTCACGGAGGCGTCCGGGGCGGCGGGCAAGGACGGGAACTACTCGACCGAGCTCACGGTCGAGGCCGTGCGCCCCGCGGTCGAGGCGGCCCTCGGTGCGGGCCAGCACGTGCTCCTCGAGTTCCAGCCGGGGAAGGCGACGTTCGTCGAGCAGGTCCGGCAGTACGCGGAGCTGCTGTCCCTGCCCGGCGTCGGGGTCTCGCTCGACCTCGACGCGCGCCGGGCGAGCGGCGCGGTCAAGAAGGACGGCGTGGTCCCCGCGCAGGAGGTCGACGCGGTCGTCGACTACCTCGCCGGGGTCGTGGAGGGCAAGGCCCTGCCGCAGAAGATGCTCGTGGTGCACGTCTCGCGGCCGGGTGCGCTGACCGAGGCGCAGTCCCTGCCGACGACCGAGGACGCCGTGGCCGTGGTGCTGCACTCGGACGTCGCGGGGTCGTTCGCCGCGCGCGAGAGGGCGTGGAACGAGCTCACCGAGGCCGTCCCGGCGGCGTCGTGGTGGGGCTGGACGGACGCGGTGGGCGATCCGACCGCGGGCCCCGTCACTGCGGGCGACGCGGCTCGCTCGCCGCTCGTCGTCGTCGTGGAGTAGGGCTCCGGCGCCCGCACGGGGGTCGCTTGTTCGGGCCTGCCGGGGCAGTTACGGTATGTCGACCAGAACAGACGAATCGATTCGACACGGTCGGATCGAGATACCACGACGACGAGGTTCCCCCGATGGTCGCCATCATCCCCCAGCCCCTGCACGTCGAGTCCCCGGTGGACGGCGGCGCGCTCCCGCTCGAGGGTGCCGTCCTCGTGGCCGGGCCCACCGAGGCCGAGCAGCGGGTCGCGGCCCACGCCGCGGACCTCCTGACGCGTGCCGCGGGCACGCAGGTCACCGTCGTGGGCTCCGTGCCCGACGGCGTCCCCTCCATCACGCTGCGGCTCGCCGACGCCGCAGGCCCCGCGGGCTCGGACAGCCCCGAGCGCTACACGCTCGAGGTGAGCGGCTCGGGCGCCGTCCTGACGGCCGCTGCACCGGTCGGTCTGTTCGACGCTGTCCAGACGCTCCGCCAGCTCGTGACCGAGGGCGAGCACGGCCCCGAGGTGAGCGCCGTCGTCGTGCACGACGCCCCGCGCTACGCATGGCGCGGCCTCTCGTTCGACGTGGCCCGCAACTTCTTCCCCGTGCAGCAGATCGAGCTCGTGATCGACGTCCTCGCGGCCTACAAGCTCAACGTCCTGCACCTGCACCTGACCGACGACCAGGGCTGGCGCATCGAGACGCCGTCGCGGCCCGAGCTCGCGAAGCTCGCGTCCGAGACCTCGACGAGCGGCAGGGCCGGCGGGCACCTCAGCCTCGCCGACTTCCGCCACCTGCAGGACTACGCCGCGGACCGCTTCGTCACGGTCGTCCCCGAGATCGACCTCCCCGGGCACACCAACGCCGCGACCTCGGTCTACGGCGAGCTGCGGGCCGACGGTCAGCGCACCGCGCCGTACGAGGGCATCGAGGTCGGCTTCTCGCAGCTCACGTACGACCTGCCCGCGACCGAGCCGTTCCTGCGCGAGGTCCTCGCGGACGTCGCCGCGATCACCGACGGCGAATACCTCCACGTGGGCGGCGACGAGGCGCTCACGCTGGGCGCCGAGGAGTACGGGCAGTTCATCGTCCTGCTCGAGCAGATCGTGGCCGACACGGGGAAGAAGGCCATCACCTGGCAGGAGGCGGCCCAGGCCGGGACGCGCCCGGACACGCTCCTGCAGTACTGGGACAACCGCGTCGACAGCGCACCCTTCCTCGCAGCAGCGGCTCGCGGCTCGCGCTTCATCATGTCCCCGGGCAACCGCGCCTACCTGGACATGAAGTACACCGCCGAGTACCCCCTGGGCCAGGACTGGGCAGGACTCATCGAGCTGCGCACCGCGTACGACTGGGACCCGGCCGAGGTCATCGAGGGTCTGCCCGCGGACCAGATCGAGGGCGTCGAGGCCGCGGTGTGGACCGAGACGCTCTCGACCCAGGAGGAGCTCTTCCTCATGCTCCTGCCGCGCCTGTCCGCGGTCGCCGAGGTCGCGTGGACCGCGCCCGAGCGCAAGGACTGGGACGACTACCGCGCCCGAGTCGTGGCAGAGGCCGCGACGTGGCGTCGCGAGGGCTTGTCGTTCCACGAGACGCCGCAGGTCGACTGGGCGTAGCCCGCTCGCCCTCCGGTGCCGAGCATGCGGTCGTGGGGGGGGGGGCGCCGGGGGGGGGGGGGGGCCCCCCCCCCCCCCCCCCCACACCCCCCCCCCCCCCCCCCCCCCCCCCCCCCCCCCCCCCAAAAAAAAAAAAAAAAAAAAAACCCCCCCCCCGAGCCCCCCCCCCCCCAGGGGGGCCCCCCCCCCCCCCCCCCCC